>JAFMJG010000044.1 GCA_017853605.1 bacterium | reverse complement strand
GCTGCGTGGGATGCCCGCAACAACTCTGCTAACAGGTATGCGGGGCTCGCTTCAGTGTACGGCGCTGGCGGCATAAGCGCCGGACAGAAGCCTACCAACATGACCGGAATGGCGGGTGATGGGACATTCGGGCTCAATGTTCAGGATGCCTACGGTTACGCTGGCACCTTTGCTGCGCAATCGAGTTGGTGGGGAAAGAACACGACAAAATCGTTCGGAGGGGAATCGATAGGGCACAACTTCGCAATACAGGACTGGGCGTCTGTAGGTATTGAAGCTACTGCGCGGGCACCTAAAGAGATGGTAGAGGTCCCTAAAGCACTCGCTGGTAATAAGGATGCCTACGGAGGCAGCGTCGAGAAGATGGTCAAGAAGCCCGAGTAACTTCAGCGCCGCACACCCCATTTCACAGTGATTGAGCGCGGTGATGAGGCAACTTTAGCGCTTCGTACTGGCTGGCAATGGAACTTTACGGTGCCAAGGGGGCCTTTGTTGAGCCAGGGCAAATTGCAAACGGATACAAGACTGACCGGGTAAAACCGCAAAAGTAGTCCCGGCTCGGGACGCAAGATGCAGCGATAATCAGGAGCGGTGAGGGTCGCTCAAGCAAAGAGCACGCATGTAGCGCCAAGCTCCTCGTCTCGCCCTGCAATACCGCTACTCAAAGAGCTCAAGCTCGTTTGCGTGCACGTAGTTGTCGCGGCTTTTGCGGAGCACCTCAAAGGTGATCTTCTTGGTGGTGACGGGCGCCGGAAGCACTAGCACCGAGGAGACGCCATCGGGGATCGACTCGATGACGATCCGCTCGCCCCCTTCAGCGGTCATTGACCAGCTGTAGTCAGAGTAGGTTGAGAGGGCCCGCACCGCCTTAAGCTTGATCGGCTCAACGAAGGTCAGGGTCACCTTGAGGGGGTTGATGCTGTCGGTCCGCACGAGGGTTTCGTCGGATCCGTCAAAGAGCTTGACCTTATCACCGCCGGCAGCTGGGCTCTCGATGGAGAGCTTTCCAGAAGCCTCGAGGTCCAGGATGTTCACCTTCTTGAGGCCGCTCGGCACGCTCTCGGCAGAGGCTATCGCCTTGCCAGGGGCCAGGGTTGGGCGCTCGGCAGACTTGGGTTTCGCCGCCTCCTCTTCGTCTTTCTGATCCTCTTCCTCCTCTGGGGCCACTTCGCCCTCAGGGGGAACCTCCTCCTCGGTGTCGCTCGGGGGCGGCTCGTCCTTCCACTCGTAGTCACACCCCGGCAGAAGCGCGAGGGCGGCGATGGACACGAAGCTAGAGATGAGGGGTCGCAAGCGCATACGTTTGACCAAGATAGGGAAGCTACAAGCTAAGGCACGGAGGCCACGCCTCCTCGATTCACAAGGTATCGCAAGGTTTGGCGAGTTAGACCAGCCCTCTCGCTCGGCTGGCAGCGCAGCAGCCCTCTGGCGCCCGCTCTAGATGGCGCGCAGCACCCGGCGCGCCTGGGTGCGGAAGGTGGTGTACTTGGTGCTCAGCACCTCGACGTACCCCCCGGCGACGTGGATCTCCTCGTTGGCAACGAGCCGTGGCCCGCCAGGCGAGTCAGCGAGCATCGGAAGCACGCCGAGATCAACACCCTCTACCTCGCTGGCCCGCACATTCGCGCCCGGAAGCGCTGCGTTAAAAGCATCAATCAAGGCGGCGATCTCGCCTGGATCGGGGCCCAGGGGGGAGCCGTCGTTTGCGATTGGGGTGTACCACGTGCCGATCGCGGTGCCCCGTCCGCGCGGAACGCAGAAGAGCAGCCGGCCCTCAGCGCCCTGCACCCCGATGCCGAATGTCGAATCGAGCTGGCGCGAGATGGTGATGTTGATCCCTTTGCACCACCGGGGGCGCGAGCCCGCAAGCCCACGGGGGAGCTCAACGGTGCCCAGGAAGGGCCCTAGGGTATTTACTACCGCGCGGCCCAGATGCACGGCGTCCCGCGCATCCCGCACCTCAAAGAGCTCACCGGCGCGCGACACGGCGCGGGCGGCAGTGTGCTCCAAGATAGTGACGGGGCCGGCGCACGCCGCGGCCCGTAGGCGCCCTGCAATCCGCGCCGGGTCGAGCAATAGGGCGTCGTGCCAGCGTAGCGCACCGTGAGTAGCGAGTCCGCGCAGGAGGGGCACCTGCGCGGCAGCCTCGGCGGCCGAGATTACGGCGGGCGAGGGGAGGGGAGAGCGGCAGGCACGCATCAGCGCGCCGTACATGAGGGCAGCACAGCTGGTTGGGATGCGGCTCTTGAGCCCGCGGGGCGAGAGGGGCATTACGCACGGCAGGGGAGCAACCGCATCGGGCTCCTCACGAACGATTGCTGCCTGGTCGAGGAGCGACTTGCAGACGCGCGGCAGGTCTAGGTGCTGCAGGTAACGGAAACCCCCGTGGATGATCCTCAGGGTGTTGTTGGAGGTTGCGCCGCAGCACGAGGCAGCCTCAAGCAGAAGTGCGCGCTTGCCCCGGCGGGCTGCCTCGCGGGCAACGCCGAGCCCAGAGATTCCGCCGCCGAGGATGATAAGGTCAAAGGGTTGCATGGTGAGTTTGGGCGCGCCGGGCGGATCCCGGATTAGCCAGCAGAGGGGCCCTCCTGAACCGGGGCAACACCGCGAGCGTGCGCTAAGCACCGGCAAAATACCCGCTTGGGCACGGCTCTTCAACCGTGTGCGGCGCGGCGGCCCGGCAGCTGCGCGGCTCGCACGCTCCCGCGCGGTAACCCCCCTCCGCTACACAACAAACTTTCTCCCGCCTCAATCCGCCCCGCAGCGTGTACAATAGGGGTGTGATGTCCCCCCTGCCGAAGCTCTCTGATATCGAGGCGGCGCGCGCCCGCATCGCCCCACACCTTCCGGTAACACCGGTAAGCGAGGCGCTTTCGCTCTCTGAGGAGCTGCAGCGCCAGATCTTCCTCAAGTGGGACAACAAGCTCCGCACCGGCTCGTTCAAGGAGCGCGGCGCGCTCAACTTCCTGCTGAGCATGCCCCCGAAGGCGCTCGCGCAGGGGGTGTGCACCGCCAGCGCCGGGAACCACGCCCTGGGGCTCAGCTTTCATGCGCAGCGCCTATCGGCGCCGTGCCACATCGTGATGCCGGTGAGCGCGCCGATCGTGAAGATCCAGTCCTGTCGCGCCTTCGGGGCCGAGGTCATCTTTCGGCCCACATTCCAGGAGGCGCTCGACTACGCGCAGGAGCTCGCCCGCGAGCGGGGCTACACCTACGTGCCCCCTTTCGATCACGAGTGGATCGTGCACGGACAAGGTGTGGCGGGGCTCGAGCTCCTCGAGCAGCTCCCTGAGTTTGATTCTGTGGTCATTCCTGTAGGTGGCGGCGGATACGCCGCGGGCGTAGCAACGGCGATTAAGGCCAAGCGCCCCGACGTGTTTGTGCTCGGGGCGTGCTCGGAGTGGGCCATAGAGGCGCGCCGCAGCCCTGAGGCGCATCGCGGGCCGGTGGTGCCGATGACGATCGCGGACGGCATCGCGGTCAAGTCGATCGGAAAAGTGACGGGGCCGATCATCGACAGGCGAGTTGACCAGGTTGTGCCGGTGAGCGAGTGGAGCATCGCGCGCGCTATCATCATGCTGCTTGAGCACGAGCACGTGGTTGTTGAGGGGGCGGGTGCTGCTGGGCTGGCAGCGGTCATCAGCGGCTGCCTTCCGGAGCAGTGCAAGATGACGGCTATCTTCATCTGCGGAAGCAACATCGACTCGAACCTCTTGTCGCGGCTGATTGAGCACGACATGGCCGAGAAGGGGCGCCTCGTGCGCGCCACCATCACCCTGCCGGACCGGCCCGGGATGTTGCACACGATCACCGGCATCATCGCCGGGTGCGGCGCCAACATCGTGCAGGTCACGCACGATCGGAGCTACGCCAAGATCCCTGGGCACGTCGAGATAACGGTCGTGATGGAGGTCCGCGACCGTGGCCACGGCGAGGAGGTGATCTCGTCGCTCGTCAAGGCCGGCCTGCCAACCGTGGAGGCCTGAGAAGGGAGTCCCGGGGCCCTCCGGCAGCTGCAGCCTCGCCGATTTTGCCACACTGTTTGTGCCGGGATGGGCCGCCGATCCTCCGTTTCGGGAGCTCCCGCTCGCTGCTAGGATTGGGCGGCGGCCGCGTGCGCGGCGAAGTGCCTGTTTTATCCGGTGAAGTGTATGCCAAAGCCCGTTGCCTACTTTTCGATGGAGATCGCCATCGACTCAGCCATTCCGACCTACTCTGGAGGGCTGGGAGTGCTGGCTGGCGACACGATCAAGGCCGCGGCGGATCTCGGCGTGCCGATGATCGCCGTGACGCTGCTGCACCGCAAAGGGTATGTGCGGCAGAGCTTCTCGCCTGAGGGGTGGCAGATGGAGGCTCCCGAGCACTGGGAGCCGGAGCAGCTCCTCGTGCGCTGCCAGCCCGTTGTGGATGTGCCGCTGCGGGATCGGATCCTGCACGTGCAGGCCTGGAAGCGCCTTGAGGTTGGCGTCAGCGGGCACACGGTGCCGGTTATCTTCCTCGACACGGACGTGCCCGAGAACACCGAGCCTGACCGGCGCATCACCGACTCGCTCTACGGTGGCGACCAGAACATGCGCATCCTCCAGGAGCTCGTGCTCGGGGTGGGCGGGGCCCGGATGGTGAAGGCGCTGGGCTACCCGGCGAACACTCTGTACCACATGAATGAGGGGCATGCGGCGTTCCTGCTTCTTGAGCTCCTGCCGGATGGCTGGGAGCGGCACGGGGGCACCGATGTCGACCGAGTCCGCCACCACGCGGTGTTCACGACCCATACCCCGGTTGCTGCCGGGCACGACGTGTTCTCTGCTCCGATGCTTGAGGAGCACCTGGGGGCGGGGCTGCTTGCGAAGGCGGCACCCCTGATCGAGAACGGCGCGCTCAACATGACCCGCCTCGCAATGCGCTTCTCCGGCACGGTGAACGCCGTTGCCCGCAAGCACATGGATGTCACCAAGCGCATGTTCCCAGAGAGCGAACTGCTCGCCATCACCAACGGCGTTCATGCGGTGCGCTGGACGGCGGCGCCCTTTGCAAAGCTCTTTGACAGGCACCTGCCTGGATGGCGCCAGCGCAGCGAGCAGCTGCGCCAAGCTTCGATCATCCCCACAGAGGAGATCGGGGAGGCGCACCGTGAGGCGCGCGAGCAGCTGCTGCACCTTATTCAGGCGCGCTACGGCATGCCGTTTGGCGGCTCGGGGATCCTGATCGGGTTCGCCCGGCGCTCGACAGAGTACAAGCGCCCGCTGCTCCTCTTCCGCAACCTGCCGAGGCTGATGGAGATCGCGGCGCAGTTCGGGCCGATCAACATCCTCTTCGCGGGCAAGGCGCACCCGAGGGATGACTGGGGCAAGCACCTGCTGAAGCAGGTGCACGAGATCGCGGCCAAGTCGGGAGACCTGGTGCGCGTGGCGATCCTCCCTAATTACGACACCGGGCTCGCCGCCTCGCTTGTGGCGGGGGTGGACCTGTGGCTCAACACCCCGCGAGCGCCCCTTGAGGCCTCGGGCACCAGCGGCATGAAGTGCGCCCTCAACGGCGTGCCGAGCCTGAGCGTGGCTGACGGGTGGTGGCTTGAGGGCGGCATACAGGGGGTGACGGGGTGGGTCATCAAGAGCCCGCTCAACGAGGGGGGCACGGGTGCCATCGAGCAGGACGACGCCGACGCACATGCGCTGTACGAGCAGCTGGAGAGGCACGTGCTGCCCTGTTTTGCGAACCATCCCGACCAGTGGCTTGAGGTGATGCGCAACGCGATCTCGGTGAACGGCTCCTTCTTCAACACCCACCGCATGGTGGATCAGTACAGGATGCTTGCCTACGAGCGCTTTGCGTGAGCGATGGATCTGCGAGACACCATGAGCTGAGCCTGAGGCACCCTTCGGGGCGGGCGATCCTGGCGGGCACCTTTGGGGCGCGGGACTTCAAGCGCGTCATCTTCTACAGCCACGGATTCCCCGCGAGCCGGGTCGAGGCCACCATAGCCCACGGCCTGGCGCTCAGGATGGGGCTAACGATAGTTGCTCTTGATCGGCCTGGCTTTGGCGGCTCGGAGTGGTACGCGGAACGGAAGCTTGACGACTGGGCGGGCGACGTTGCGCTGGTTGCTGATCACCTCGGGGTAGGGCGGTTCGGCATCCTCGGCGTGTCCGGCGGAACGCCCACCGCTATAGCTGCGGCTGGAGCCCTCGGGGAGCGGGTCGCCGCCCTGAGCATCGTGAGTGGGGTCTCGCCGATGGACGTGCCGGGGGCCTTGGACGGGATGAACTTCGCAAATCGGGCCCTGATCTGGGCGGGCCGCCGGAGCCCAACGTTTGGGAGGGTGTCTATCGGGGCTATTTCGGCCCTGTGGCGCGCTGTTCCCGCGACGGTTGGGGTGTGGTTCCACGCGCTCCTCCCCAAGCCCGATATCGAGATCGTGTCGCGCCCTGAGGTGGCGGTTATCCTCGCCCGGAACATGCACGAGGCGCTCCGCCAGGGCACCCGGGGCGCGGTCACTGAGTTTATGCTCCTCATCTCTGACTGGAGTCCGCTGCTGGGGCGTGTTAGGGTCCCGACCTCAATTTGGCACGGCGACAGGGACACCTACGTGCCGATAGGGATGGCATCCATCCTCTCAAAGGGGATCGCCGGGAGCACTTTCCACTCGGTAGAGGGTGGTGGACACTTTATGATCGTTGATAGACTCGAGCCGATTCTCGCAGGCTTCTCGTCGTTATAATTTCACTCGGTATGGGCTCCTCGTTATGATCTCCACGGCACAAGTTCAGCACCTGATCGCTGAGCGCGACCTGCACGCGCTGCGTGACCTGCTGGTCGAGGTGGCACCGGTTGAGATCGCTGAGCTCTTCAGGCCGCTCTCCGACGAGGAGCGGGTCGTTATCTTTCGCATCCTGCCCCGCGAAAAGGCGGCCGAGATCTTCGCGGAGCTCGACGTGGACGTGCAGAAGACGCTCCTGAGCGGCTTGGGCGATCGCCAGACAGCCCGGCTTCTCGACGAGATGGCTGCGGACGACCGCACTGCGCTCCTTGAGGAGATCCCGGCGGAGGCGGCCCGGCAGCTCCTCACCCTGCTCTCGAAGGATGAGCGTGACGTTGCCCTGACCCTCCTCGGCTACCCTGAGGGAAGCGTCGGGCGCCTCATGTCGCCCGACTACCTGACGGTCCACGCTGACTGGAAGGTGCGCGAGGTGCTCGACCACGTGCGCGCCAACGGCGACAAGTCCGACTCGATCGACACGCTCTACGTTGTTGACGCCAAGGGCAAGCTCGTCGACGAGATTTCGGTGCGGCAGCTCCTGCTCGCCTCGCCGGACGAGGAGGTCGCCTCCCTGATGAACTTCACCTTTGAGTCGCTCGATGCGCACGCAGACCAGGAGCAGGCGGTTGATCTCTTCCGCAAGTACGACCGGCCGACCCTGCCCGTGGTTGACTCGCAGGGGGTGCTGCTCGGAATCGTCACCGTCGACGACATCCTCGACGTCCAGGAGGAGGAGGTAACGGAGGACATCCAAAAGCTCGGAGGAAGCGAGGCCCTCGAGGATGCCTACAGCAAGACACCCGTGCTGACCCTCATTCGCAAGCGCGCCCACTGGCTCGTGATCCTCTTTATCGGCGAGATGCTGACCACATCGGCGATGGCTGAGTTCGAGGACGAGATCCAGCGCGCGGTCGTGCTGGCGCTCTTCGTTCCCCTGATTATCTCAAGCGGCGGAAACTCCGGAAGCCAGGCATCAACCATCATCATCCGGGCCCTTGCCGTTGGCGAGATCCGGATTCGTGACTGGGTGAGCGTGTTCAGGCGCGAGCTCATCACTGGCGGCGTGCTCGGCCTTCTCTTAGGCATGATCGGGTTCTTGCGCGTTGTGATCTGGTCGCAGTTTTCGACGATTTATGGGGAGCACTGGCTGGGCCTCGCCTTTACCGTACTCTTCTCGCTTACCGGGGTTGTGGCTCTCGGAAGCCTGTCTGGGGCCATGCTGCCCTTCGTGCTGAAGAGCTTCAAGCTCGATCCCGCGACCTCGTCGGCGCCGTTTGTGGCGACCATTGTGGACGTTGCCGGGCTGCTCATCTACTTCTCAATCGCGATGGCGATCCTTGCCCTGTAGGGGAGGGGCCCAACGAGCGCGCCTCGGGCGCCCGCAACTTCAGCACAAAAGCCTGCAAAAAGGGTGCCTTGAGGGCTGAGAGCTTGGGAGGCGCGCTGCTCTGAATCCTCGGAGTAGCTTCCACGCTCCGCTGCTGTGGTACGAGAGCGCCAACCTACCTATTATTCTCGAGGTGCAGCGATGCCAACGAACAGCGCGACGGCCGTAACGTGCCCGGATAGTGAAAAAGCTCTCTTCGAGGGCAGCTTCCCCGCGTTCCTTAGGGAGCTCGTCAAGGGCTCCTCGCGCAAGGATCTCCTCTCGGCAATTTATGTCGCAAAGGGCGCAGACTGGGAGGTATCGAAAGCAACGGGGGCGGTAACCCTGGCAACCGGGACGGTGCATGCGGTGTTTTTCCCCAAAGCCCCGGATGCCGCTCCTTGGGTGCAGGCCGAGACCCCTCACGGGGAGTTCTCGCTGCAGAGGGGCCACTGGATGGTGAAGGGGATCCAGCTCCGCGCCGAGCGGCGCCTTGCCGCTGATGGCCTCGCCCTGGCGCAGCAGGGACCAAAGTGCGTCGAGGAGCTGCTGCAAACGGCGCAGGCGGCTGCGCCGAGGGTGTGGGTGGCCGAGAGGCCGCAGCGCCTCCTCTTTCACTCGACGCTCCTGTCGATCTCAAGGGATGGATTTTCGACGCAGCTTAGCAATGGCTTCACGGCGACGATCACTAACGAGCGCAGCGGGGGAGAGATTCCGCTGTCAGTGGCGTGCGACGACGCGATGCGGTTCCAGATGGAGCTTGAAGCCCACCAACGACGCGAGCGTGAGAGCTCGGGCGCTGGGATCCCGTGGGGTGGCGGCGGCTCATACTCGCCTCTGCCTCCGCTCCGTCCCCCGATTAGTCCGGGACCGTGGTCCTGTGAGACGACCGAGATAGCGATACGGCACGACCGGCTCAATGAGCTCCGCACGGCATTTGGAATGGACCCGCTCGCACTGCACGCTGACACGGCGGATGTGCTAGACGGCGCCTGGAACCCCAAGGCGCGGCAGTTTAAGGGGATCTTCATGTCAGCGAGCAAGGCGGCGCAGCAGAAAGCCTAATGGCGCAAGGGCGCTAGGGAGCAGTGAGCAGGGCGATCGTCTCGCGCTCCATGATCTCGGCGACGCTCCCCTCGGCCGCTCGGCCCGCGCGCAGGAGGCCCGCGATCTCATCCTCGCGAAGGTAGGGCCCTAAAACTTCGTGCACTGATGCCTCGCCGCACGCCTTGTCGGTGCCGCCAGCCTCGGTAGGGATAAAGAGGTCGGTGAGCAGCCCCCCGACCGGGAGGGAGCCGAGGATGCCCTGTGCCTCGGAGCTGTTGCTGGCGATCGTGAGCGGGTTAAGCGCAAGCCGCTCGCAGCGCCGGTAGGCGTCCCAGATCACGTCCTGAATGGCGGGAGCATCGCGGCCCTGGCCTGCCAAGCCGAGCGAGTCCTCGACGACGAGGATGTAGCTGCCGCCCCGCACCCCGAGGTCAGCGAGGCGCGTGAAGCACTGCAGCCACTCCTCGGGGCTCTCTTTCATCATCCAGAAGATCTCAGGATTTGCGGATGCGTAGCCGAGCCGAGGGCACGAGATCTCGCCGTTGAGGAGCCCCTCGCGGGCGCAGTGCTCGGCTATCAGCGGCACGGCGTCGCCCCCGAGAGAGTGGTGCGAGGTCACCATCAGGCGCGGAATGCCGAGGGCGTGGGCCATCCTAAGGATCTGGATTCCGCACGGCTGCGCGGCGGGCATGAGGCTCGCCTGCGCGGCGACCAGGCTCGCTGCGCCGAGGACGCGGTACGAAAGGGCTCCTCCCCCGTGGAAGTGGGGATCGAGGTCGACATTGAGGCGCTCCGCGAAGGGCGCAACGAGGTCGAGAGCCTTGTCGCCGGGGTGCATCTCTGAGTCGAGGCCGAGCACCCGCACGGCGTGGAGCATCGTTGCCACCGAACGCTCCGCAGATGTCATATCTCCGCGAAAGGCGCCCGACACAACCCGCTCGAGGGCTGTGTCGAGCGGCATAGAGGGCAGCCCTGACTCCTCCGCCACGCGACGGCAGATTTCGGAGGGGGAGAGTATGAACGAGAGGCCGCGCACCGCCTCCTCAAAGCTGCCGCGCTCAACACACGCCGCAAGCTCACGTGGGGCGAGGGGCGGGGGCGCGCCCAACTCTGAGGCCCGAGCAATGGCCCGCTCGAAGAGCTCACAGAGGGAGGGGGAGCTCCAGGCGCCTACACGGCTGCCGAGGCCGAAGTCCGGCTCGGCTAATGGAAGCAGGGAAGCGTTCCGTTCGCTAAACATGTACCGCACACTACGTACGGCGGGCCGCCGCCCACCTCGTGCGAGGGGAGGCTGCTGCCCGTCAAAATACAAAAAGTTTGGAGGCCCGCGGGTGGAGCGCCCAAACGTGTGTGTACTCCAAAAGCTGGCGCGGCGTAATACGGAATTACGGGCGGCGCATTGCAGCGCGGGTAACGCCCTGGTTCAGATGGCTTTTTGGAGATCCCTGCAGGACCGCTCACACAAAACAAACACTCCACGCGCGGGCATGAGGCTGCTACGACTCTTCAGCGTCACCCGCCGGGCACTCTGCCGAGGCGCACGTGGCGGTGGCTTGCTGCCCTGGGGTGGGCGTGACAGCCAGAATGGGGGTGTCGAGCTCCCGCCGGATCTCGGCGCTCAGCGCGAGCACGGCATCGATGTAGGCATCGCTCTTGTTGTAGCGCCAGATAACGGCGCGGCGCTCCTCAACGGGAGAGTCCGCCCGGTAACCGTAGCTGCTCAGGTAATTGGCTGCCGACCACGCGGCGTCGTCAGGGTGGTAGAGCGAGACGGTGCCGTCCCGGTTTCCGTCCAGCCCAAACCTGATGAAGGCGCTCGGCAGGAACTGAGGGAGGCCGAAAGCGCCAGCGCTTGATCCCTGCACCTTGATCACCGCCACGTTGTTGCGCCTCCCGATCTCGATCAGGGCAGGAATCTCGGGAAGGAACGTGCTCTCAAGGTACTGGCAGCGGCTCACGACATCCTGGAAGGAGACCGAGGGGTCCTTTTTGCGCTGGGCGAGGTAGTTGCGCCGCAGGTTGCTTGGCTCGCACACCGATGCCAGGCGCGAAAGCCTGTACACGATGAGCTCCTTTCCGGTGTTCTTGCCGATCCCTGACTCAATCACGAGGATGGCCGCCACCACCTCTGGGGGAACCTTGAGCAGCTCCTCCATGCGGCCGAACATCTCGGCGTTGTCGCGCACAAACGCGGCGCCAAGGGCAACGAACGAGGGCTTGGTGAAGTTCCGGTAGAGGGAGGGCTTCTCGCGCGGCGCGAGGTTGAAGGGGATAAAGGTGAACTTTGGCATGCGCGGGTTCTGGTAGATCGCGACGAGGTCACGCTCCTGCACCCCGCGCTCCTTGAGCCGCGAGACGAGGAAGTCCCAGCCCCGGTATCGAGAGGCAGAGCGCGGCTTGCCGGCCGCAACGGGCTTCAGTGAAACGGGGCGGGCAGGGGCTGCGCGAGGCGTAGCGGCAAGGAGGGGAGCCGTGGACGCCTGTGGCGCAGGGCTCGGGGGTGCCGGCGCTGCGCCAGGCGTGGTGGAGCCGGCTTGGGCAGAGCACTCGGGCAGCGCCCCGAGCGCAACTGCCACTGCAGCGATGACCGTAGCTGCCCTGCGGAGCGCCATCACGTGAAGGGGCTCCTCGACGAGGGCGAAAAGTCAGAGGCTAGCGAGCTGAAGAGCGCCGAGGCCCCGAGCGAGCGGTCCTTCATCCTAAAGTCGGCCTCGAGGAGCGCATCGAGGCGGGCCGCAAGCTGCGGCAGCGAGAGCTGCTTTGCCAACGGCAGGTACTTCGAGAAGAGCCACGGCGAAGTGCCGAGGTCGTTGCGGATCTCCTGCTGGCCCTGGCCCCGGTCAAGCGCCGCGCGGATCCGGTACAGCGTCGTGAAGGTCTTGGCGAGTAGCCCGATGAGCATAAAGGGGCTCGAGCCCTGGCTTAGGAGCTGCTGGCACAGCACCTCAGCGTTGGCCCGCTTGGGGCCCACGAGCGCGTCCGCCAGGGCGAAGTCGCTTGCCGCGCTCCTGCCCGGATCGATGGCGCGCACGTCGGCAACGGATGGCTGCGAGCCATCAACGAAGAGCGAGAGCTTCTCAACCAGCCTTGCGATCGCGTCGGGGTCCTCTCCCCCGACCGCGATAATCTCGGCGATAACCTGATCGGGCGCCTGTGCAGCCCCTGCGTAACGAAGCTCCTTCTCGACCCAACGGGAGATCTCTGCGCCCTTGAGGTCCTCGAACGCCACGTGGACCGCATGCTTGTCGAGGGCCTTCTTAAAATTGGGCGAATTGGGCAGGCTCTCGCCGAGAACAATGAGGTGCACGCTGGCGAGCTGCTTGGCGATGAGCGCTGAGATCGGCTCGCACTCTGCGGCCTTGGCGCGCTCAATAGAGCGGATGACGCCGAAGCGTGTGGGCTCAAAGAGCGAGGGCTCCGCGCACTCGGCAAGGAATCCCTGGATAGTCTGCCGCCCCTGGTCCCCGAATGCGAACGAAGGCGGCTTGGCCGGGCGCCCCGCAGCGTGCTCAAGCACGTACGCAAGAGCCCGCTCGCGCCGGGTGCGATCGGATGAGGTCAGGACGAGGCAGCCGGGGCAGGTTTTTTTGCCTACAATGTCCTTGAGTTGCGCGGCTGCGCTGGAGGCTCGCATAGGGCAGAGGATAGCCGCCGACGTTGGCAGCGGCAAGGGCTACCGCCTCTTTCCGGCGGGGATAGTGCCGGGCGGCAGCGGCTAGCCTCTCGTCACCGGTCCGGCAGCCCGAACCTCAGCCGACACGCCATCGGCGTAGGCCTTAAAGTTGTTGCTGAACAGGGTGGCGAGCTTGTTTGCAGCCGCATCGTAGGCGGCCTTGTCCTTCCAGGTGTTGCGGGGGATGAGCACCTCGGACGGCACCTCGGGGCAGGCAGACACAACCTCGAACCCAAACACGGGATCCTTTTGGGTCGGGGCCTTCGAGAGCTCTCCGCTGTGAATGGCATCGATAATTTTTCGGGTCAGGCTGAGCTTCATGCGCGAGCCGGTGCCGTAGCTGCCCCCCGACCACCCGGTGTTTACCAGCCACACGTTAGCCTCGTGCTCGCGCATCCGCGTGGCGAGAAGTTCGGCGTACTTGGCAGGATGCCAGACGAGGAACGGCCCGCCGAAGCAGGGCGAGAAGGTCGCTGAAGGCTCCGTTACTCCCATCTCCGTCCCTGCGACCTTGGCCGTGTAGCCGCTGATGAAGTGGTACATGGCGTGGGCCGGAGTGAGCTTGCTGACCGGCGGCAGCACTCCGAAGGCGTCGCAGGTGAGGAAGATGATGTCCGACGGGTGGCCGGCAACGCATGGGATCTTCGCATTTCGGATGAACTCGATCGGGTAGGCGCCCCGGGTATTCTCGGTGATCGACTTGTCATGGAACTGGACCTCGCGGTTCTCCTGGTCAAGCACGACGTTCTCAAGCACGGACCCGAAGCGGAGCGCCTGGAAGATGTCGGGCTCCGACTCTGGCGTCAGGTCGATCGCCTTCGCGTAGCATCCCCCCTCGATGTTGAAGATGCCGGTGTCAGACCAGCAGTGCTCGTCGTCACCGATCAGGAGCCGCTTGGGATCTGCAGAGAGCGTCGTCTTGCCTGTGCCGGAGAGGCCAAAGAGGACGCTCGACCGCCCCGAGGACTTGTCGGCAGTTGCGGAGCAGTGCATCGAGAGGATGCCGCGCTTGGGCATCAGGTAGTTCATTACGGTGAATACGCCCTTCTTCATCTCGCCCGCGTACTCGGTTCCGAGGATGACGAGCTCGCCCTTCTCAAAGCTCAGGTCGATGCTGGTCTTGGAGGTCATGCCGGGGGTGTGGCGGTTAGCGGGGAACTGGCCAGCGTTGATGATCACGAAGTCGGGCTTGCCGAACGACTCAAGCTGCTCGGGCGTCGGGCGGATCAGCATCGTGTGCATGAAGAGCGCGTGGTACGGGCGCGAGCAGATGACGCGAACCTTAATCTGGGCGGCCGGGTCCCAGCCAGCGAAGCCGTCGAAGCAGTAGAGGGTGTCGCGGGTGTTGAGGTAATCTACCGCCCGCTCGCGGTTGATGTCGAACACGTTGGGCTCCAGCGCAACGTTGACTGAGCCCCACCAGATGTCGGGCTGCGAAGGCGCGGCCTTGACGATTCGCTTGTCCTTGGGGGAGCGGCCGGTCTTCGCGCCGGAGTACGCAACGAGCGCCCCAGATGAGGCGATCCTGGTGCCCGGCTCGTTGAGGATCGCCTCCTCGTAGAGCCTGCACGGCGCCAGGTTGCGGTGGATCTTCCGTACCGATATGCCGTGCTCTTCGAGGGAAAAGGTCTCCATAGTCAACTCCGCTTGGCCCAATTCGGGCGGGTGGCGTAAGGGTGCGCGAGGCGATGCCCCCTATCGTTGCGTTAGCCGCCAAGCGCGAGCTGTGGCGGCCACGCCTGCGGCCGGGCTCCGGAGCTCCCGTCACTGCAGAGGAGCGTCAAGGACCCGCGCGGAGGGAGTTCGGGTGCGCCCCTTAGCGTACCACGTCCGAGCCGCCCCTTTCAAAGGACTCGTTTTAACTGCGGCAAAACAGTGAATTATCCGCGCCGCCTGATGCGCGGCTGCTGACGAGGGACAGGCCCTCAATCTCGCGCCCTGCTAGTGAGCTCAGCGGCTTGAGCGGAGCGTGTACCACGAGATGTTTCGCAGGGCAGCGCAGGGCGCCGACAGAAGCAACGATTCGCGGACGAAGCCGTCAGACCGGCGGCCGAAGCTTCCCCGCGAGTCGCTCGCGATGCCTGCCCGGCGCAGCAGCTCAGTGGCCACCCGGTCCGTTGCTCCCTCTCCTCGCATGGTAAAGGTGCGAATGCCCCTGTCCCCTTCCGGTTGCGGCAGGTGCTGCGAGACCCCCTTGAGGGCGCCGATGCAGTTCTCAACGGGGACGCCTCCGGCTGAGCCGCCACCGAGGACGAAGTAGCGGGTGTTAAGCGCCTCAAGGTCGTGCGCCTGGCGAACAAACGAGCGGTAGAGGCCGTCGGAAACCTGAATCGGGTGCGAGGCGGAGACGACTATGGAGCTCGTGTTGAGCGCGCTGTTCGGGTCGAAGAGGAGATCGAGCTGCTGCCAGTTGCGCCCCGGAATGCCGCGCGGATCCTTGAAGGCCGCCGGGAAGATCCGCACAGACTCGGTGATGCCGCGCAGTGTGTTAGGCAGGAAGCTGATGACGGTCACTTCCTGCGACACCGTGTGCAGCACAGAGCGCCCATCCGGGGATGAGGCGACAACCCTGCTGCGGATGGCGAGCGCTGCAGAGTGGCTGGAGCTTGGAGACCTGAAGGCCGATTTCTCGAAGGCGATACCGCGCTGGTCCCACGACACGAGCATGAGGTGCTTCTCGTCAAGCACGAGGCCCTCGGGGGAGGGGCTCATCCGGCCCTCTGCGGCCAGCCTCGCTGCCAGCTCGAAGGGGAGCACGGTAGGGGACAAGGGGGTGATGTACGGCGAGAGGTTCCTGCCGTCATTGAGGAAGAGCGGCGCGTGAGCGGGTGGAGCGAGTTGGCCCCGCGCCGGCAGGGGTGGCTGCGCGTTGAGAAGCGTGGGTGCCTGCGGCCGTTGAGCGGGGGGCTCAGCACTCTTTGATGGCCCTGGCGAGGAAAGAAAGAGCGAGAAGCTAAAGGTCAGCAGGTGGAGGCCGGCGGCTGCGCTGGATTGAGGGGGTTTCTCAAGCATACAGGGGAGTATAATGGGGTCCGGGCGTTAGGGAATTCCTTGGCTAGGGAGCAGCTGAGGTAAGACGGAAAGAGCCTATTAGCGACAGGAAAATGGAGGTGGCCAGGGGGGCCTCAAAGGGGCTGTCTCCTCTCTTTGGCGGTGCCCTTATGGTATCCTCCACCGGTCCCGAGGCGAGGCTTTCGGAGGGCTGTTTCGTTTTTGAGTGTAGGCAGTATGCAGGCGCAGTTTGGACAGCGGGGGTTGCCTCGGGATGGATCAGCTCCGGCTGGCTCCACGAATTGGAAGGAGTTGTGGTTGGCGCTGTCGCGCCGCATCGATGGCGGCCCGCGGCCAGTTCCTGACCGGGCCGAGGGAATGCTCGTGAGCCTCAGGGACACGCCGGCGAGCCCGGCAGAGGCCGAGCGGGCCGAGATAGCCGGAGACACCCTGCGGCTGTTCCATGCAGATGTGCTTCGTATCGAGTCGTCAGCGGCCTTCAGGTCTGAGCCGAAGGAGCGAGTCGGCGCCCTGTACGAGGCGTGGTTTGCGTTTCGCCAGTCACGGCAGGGATGGATCGATCTTGAGCGGGCGGTTCGATCCGCGTCGTTTTCGAGAGCCCTGGTGACTGCGGTGGCGCACGAGCTTTGGGAGGAGCGTGGCCGGTACCTTGACGATCTCAGCTCTAGCGATGATCCGCGCACGCTGGGCGCGGCGAGGAGGATTACGCTCTATTTGTCGCGCTCGTTTTCGCAGCTGAGCGGAGATCCCGCTGCCGCCCTTGCGGATGCTGCACGAAGCCTCTTCGTGCGCGGCAGGATAACAGACGCTGAGTATGTCCAGCGGCTGTGGAGCTACGTGAAGTCCCCTGGCGCCACTGTCCAAGAGTGCGGGAGGCAGCTGCTGCTCGCCGAGAGGGCGATTCCGAAAGCCTTAAGCCGCGAGGCGGAGCTCGACCTCGTCCAGCTCGGCCAGACGCTTGGAGCGATGCTGCACTACCTCGATGGTGGCGAGTGCGAGCAGCTGCTGAGGGCTCCCCTTCCGGTTGTCCTGGGTATGTCGCAGGCGTTCATGTGCAGCCGCCTCACGCAGGAGCCGCTCCAGGAAGGGGCTCTTGCTGCCCTGCAGAAGCTCGGCGAGCGGCTGACAGGGGCGAAGGCCGCGCTCCACGCATCGACGCGCGCGCGGCATCCCCTTGGGCCTAGTGTCGAGGTTGTGGAGCTCCTTCGCGCGCTGCATCCGGAGGACGGAGCCGCAGCCCTGCGGGCTCTTGCGCCGCTGGTTGCCCAGGCAAACTGGTGGGGCAGGGAGTCGCAGGGATTATGGGAGCTCCTCTCCTCTGACAGCCGGGAAGAGCAGCCGGCGAGGCGCGCACTTATGCGGATCATCCTGGAGTCCCCGGAGCTGACGGATAGCGTGGCTCACTGGAGCGCGCAGCAGTCGGGGCATCCGGCGTTCCGCTACCGGTGTGATGCCGTTACGGACGAGCTTCGGTGCGTGCTGCGCGAGAGGTTCCGGGCCGGTGAGGCGGGAATGCCGGAAGCGGTGGTGTTATCGGCTTTGCAGGTTCTCGCTGAAGTCGGCGCATCGTCGGTGCGCGCTGCCCCGGAGGTCGCATCCCTCCTTGGGCGGACGGTCGTCAATGTCTGGGCGTTCGGGCCGCTTTTTGCCCCCTTCCATGCCAGGGCGGATTCCAGCCCGGCGGTCGTTGAGGCGTCGAGGTACGCTCTTCACGTCATCGCTGCCCACGCACCTCCGAGCTTCCGGAACGCCGTGACCTCTCGTGGCCTCTAGCTCCCGAGCCTGCGCATTCCAGAGCGGCCAGGCTGAGCCCCAAACGAACACCTGGAGCCCGGCTTCCCCCGCACTTTATTTCTTGCCTCGGGGGTGGCGGGTGCTATTCTCGCCACGTGATTAACCTGTAGTAGGCGTTGTCAATGCTGACCCCGGAACCGAATCCGAAGACGAAACCGGTCGCCTCGGATCTGCCGTTTGACCCAGATGACCTCGGGGATCTCCGGAACCCGAAGCGCCAATCACCCCTCCTCCAGAATCGGCTGCTGCACGAGGCCTTTCTCAAGGCGGCCTTCACCAGGAGGCTCCGCCCGGACGATGGCCCTGAGCCCGAACAGAGGGCCTTGGTGTGCAGCCCCGCGCGCATGACCAAAGAGGATCTCGAGGGCTTCAGGGTGCTGTCGCAGGTCATCAGGGGAAGCATGAGCACGCAGCTCGCTGAGCGCGGCATCAGCGCCAACGATGAGGGCATAGAGATCCGGTTCCTGCACCGCTGCGTAAACGTCGCCCAGAGCGGCCGGGAGCTGCACATGTACGTGGAGGTTCGCCGGGGTAACGAGGGGTACGTATTGCCCTCCAAGCGGTGTGTCGAGTTCTTCTCCGCCGGTCCGGTGGCGCTGCACATGCACGGGCTCAGCGAGCCGGTCCCATCGTCATTTATCATGCGGCCCCTCGTCTCAAAGGGAGCTTTTGAGGAGACGGTGCAGAGCCTCGTGGCGAACTTTAATAACCACCGTCCCGTTGAGGCGCAAAACAATTGGGCGATACATTGGGTGATGCAGGCAATTAGCAGGCACAAGCCGCTGCTTGAGGCCACGGCCAGCTTGGATTCCGAGCCGCCGGAACGGGCCGGCGGGAGCCAGAACTCAGGGAGCGCGATTACTGTTGAAGTGCTCTCGTCGTGCGAAGTTGATGTGCACCTCCGGGTGACTGACATGTTTGCCACTGCCGGGCTTCGCTACAGCGAAGCTGATCAGCAGCCGATGGTGGCCTTGTCGGTGGCCCGACGACGGCCGTGATCTCTTTGCGGTGTTTCTTTGCGCTCATGTAGGAACGGCGGATGCGTTGGGATCGTGAATTCGAGCGGGAGAGCAGGTCGGGGGAGTCGCCCCTCAGCCCAGACGACATTGGAGATCCTCGGCACCCCGACAGGCAATCACCGCTCCTTCAGCATCGCGTTATCCACGAGTCTTTCCTGACGTTCGCGCGCCGGAGCTTCCTGGCCTCCCAGAGGCTCATCACATCGCAGCAGCAGATGGGCTATGAGGATCATGCGTGTTTTGCCTTCGCGGAGTACAGGCTTAACCAGTCGATGCGCGAGACCCTCCAGCAGTCGATGGGGGAGAGTGAGGCGAGCCGGGCGATAATCCGGCCGCTGCACCACGTGGTGGCGGTGCCGCCATCGGGCGAGCGAGAGCGCCACCTCATTCTTGAGGTCATGGACAGGTTCCTGACTCCACTTGTCGTGCATGACGGGTGTGTTGAGCGTTTCTCCCGGGGACCGGTGATTCACCACGTGTTCATGCCATCCGGCGGCGGTTCGCACCTGGAGGTTGTGCCGCGCATGTCGCCTGGCGCCTTCACGGAATCCCTGGCAGCCCTGGCGTCGAGCTTTGCGGCGGGCTCCCCTGTCTCGGCAGACAGCAACTGGCTGCTCAGGGCCTCGGTGAGCACTATCTGCCAGCAGCATGAGTGCTCAGAGGGCTACGTGCAGGAGGGTGGCAGATCTGGCATTGAGGCGTGGGTCACGGATCGGCTGCGCCTCGGCGGGCTCGCCGAAGGGAGCGCGCGCTTGGTGGCGGACCTGGGCCCGAGCGAGTGCTCCGTGCTCATCCGCCTCAATCACGCCCTTAGCGAGCCGGTGTTTGAGGTGGGGGTCCGTGACAGGAGGAGTGCTCCGCCCTCCTAGCGTGCGCATCTCCGGGGCGTGCCCCTCGGCAAAAGCGGCGCGCTTCCGTCTGCGGATTCGCCAGAGAAGCTATCTCGACGGCTTTGGCTCTCGGGCTGTACTCTAGCGGCACACGCAGGCGGCCACGGTGGCCCCCAGCCCGGCCGCAGGCCGGGACCTGAGTGGCGGCCAGGCTAGTATGGCAAAACAAAAAAAGATCTCTCGCAAGCCCGCGGGCTCAGCCCCCGGGACTATTTCGTACGTCGGCAAGGAGCGCAGCGCGCCGGTGGCCATAACGCGGCTGCGGTACGGCGTGGATGGGGCAGAGGAGCCGTGCGCTGTTGCCGTTGCGGAGTGCGTGCCGGAGTCGGTGCCGGGCCGCGTGACGTGGTACACGGTGGACGGCGTGCACGACGTCGATATGCTGCGCGCCATCGGCGAGAGCTTTGCGCTGCACCCGCTGGTCATTGAGGACGTGGCGAACACCTCGCAGCGGCCAAAGATCGAGGAGTTCGACGATTACGTCTTTGTTGCGCTCAAGATGATCACCTACAACTCGACGAGCTCGTCGATCGACGCCGAGCACTGCAGCATCATCTTCGGGCGCGGCTGGGCGCTCTCCTTTCTTGAGGATGCCGGGGACGTGTTCGATCCCGTGCGGCAGCGGATCCGGGGAGGAAAGGGCCGCATCCGCAGGATGAAGGCTGACTACCTGGCCTACGCGCTCATCGACACCGTGGTTGACGGCTACTTTTCTGTCCTGGAGCAGGTTGGGGAGCACATCGAGCGTGTTGAGGAGGAGGTTGTGAACGATGCCAAGCCCTCAACCCTTAAGGCTGTCCACAAGCTAAAGCGGGAGCTCATCTTCCTTCGCCGCTCGGTGTGGCCGATTCGGGAGGTCGCAAACTCGCTCATCAGGGACGAGACAGACCTGGTCGCGGGAGAGACCAGAATATTTCTGCGTGACCTGTACGATCACGCAGTGCACACGATCGACACCGTTGAGACTCAGCGTGACATCGTTTCTGGGATGCTCGATGTCTACCTTTCGAGCATCAGCAACCGGATGAACGAGGTGATGAAGGTCCTGACTGTCATGTCCACCATCTTCATACCGCTTACCTTCCTGGCGGGGATCTACGGGATGAACTTTGAGTACATGCCGGAGCTGCACTGGGCCTTCGGCTACCCCATGATCCTGCTGATCATGGGCGGGGCC
>JAFMJG010000043.1 GCA_017853605.1 bacterium | reverse complement strand
TGTCCTAGTGTCGGAGATATCGCGGGTGAGCGATCACCTGACGTGTCTCGGCGCTTCCGCGATGGAGCTCGGCGCCTTTACCGTCATGCTGTACATGATGGAGGCCCGCGAGTTTCTCTGGGACCTCATCGAAGAGGTTACGGGAGCAAGGCTCACGGTCTCGTACGGGCGAGTGGGCGGCGTGAAGGATGATCTCACGCCTGGCTTCGCCGAGAAGATGCACGGGGCGTTCGCCAAGGTGCGCGCACACCTCAGTGACTGCGATCGCCTCTTGACCCGTAACCGGATCTTCATTGACCGAATGTGCGACATCGCCATCGTCACTGCCGATGAGGCGGCTTCGTTCAGCCTCACGGGCCCGATGCTCCGGGCCTCTGGCGTCAACTACGATGTCAGGAAGGCGTTCCCGTACTCGAGCTACAGCGACTTTGACTTTGAGGTTCCCCTAGGAACAAAGGGCGACAACTACGACCGCTTCCTGGTCCGTTTTGCGGAGATGGAGCAGTCCCTTCGCATCTGTGAGCAGGCGATTCAGCGGATGCCGCAGGGCCCCATTATCGTCGACGATCCTCACATTGCTCTCGTTCCGAAAGACGAGGTGTACAGCTCCATCGACGGCATGATTAACCACTTTGAGCTGGTCATGTATGGGGTGAAGCCGCCGAAGGGAGAGGCCTACCACGCCGTTGAGGGCGGAAACGGGGAGCTTGGGTTCTACGTTGTTTCGGACGGCTCTGGCAGGCCATATCGGGTGCACGTTCGGGCGCCGAGCTTCATTCACATGGGCTCGATGAGGAAGATGCTTCTAGGGGCAAACGTTTCAGATCTCATTCCGACCTTTGGGATGGTCAACATGATAGGTGGCGAGTGTGACCGATAACGGGCAGGTGTTTCACATCAACACGCGGGGAATCTCCCCAACAAAGGGGCCCGTGGCGCTCCCTGAGCCGGCGGAGAGGCGAGCAGGGGAGATTATTAGGCAGTACCCACAGAGCCGCTCGGCGATCATGCCGCTCCTGTACATAGCCCAGGAGCACTTCGGGCTCATCACGCAGGCCGGTATTGATTGGGTTGCAAGCAGGCTCTCGCTGCCGCCGATTCAGGTGTGGGAGGTCGCAACCTTCTACACGATGTACTACAAGAAGCCGGTTGGCAGGTACCACGTGCAGGTGTGCCGAACCCTGCCGTGCGCCCTGCGAGGGGCCAAGAAGGTCTCTGAGTTCCTGCACAGGCGGCTGGGCCTCAAGCCGGGTGAGGTCAGCAAGGATGGCTTTTGGAGCTTTGAGGAGGTCGAGTGCCTAGGGTCGTGTGGCACGGCGCCGATGTGCCAGATCAACGACGTGTTTTTCGAGAACCTTACGGACGAGAAGCTTACTCAGATCCTTGCCAGGATTGAGAAAGAGAAGCCGGATCTTAGGTTCTCAACCATCCGGGATGAGCTAGGGGCCGGGCTGGCAGGCTCGCCAAAGTCCGAGATTGTTTGAGGGGAAGGGAAGGGGCTCTCATGTCTGAACAAGTTCCGCAGAAGCCCGCTGACATGGTCAATGTGGTGATCGATGGCCAGCAGGTGCGGGTGCCTAAGGGCACCAACATCATCGAGGCCGCAAAGTGCGCGGGTATCGATATTCCGCACTACTGTTACCACCCCCACCTCTGGGTGGCAGGAAACTGCCGCATGTGCCAGATCTCCGTGAAGGGCCAGCCCAAGATGACGATTGCGTGCAACACGACTGCCGCCGAGGGCATGGAGGTTGCCACGCACCGCACCAGCAAGGAGGTTGCCGATGCCCAGGCGGCAACGCTCGAGTTCATCCTCATCAACCACCCGCTCGACTGCACAGTGTGCGACCAGGCCGGGCACTGCAAGCTGCAGGACTACCACTTCGAGTACAACGCAAGGTCTAGCCGGTTCCTTGAGCAGAAGGTCCATAAGGTGAAGGCCCTGCCCCTCGGCCCCACAGTGATGCTGGACGGCGAGAGGTGCATCATGTGCACGCGCTGCATCCGGTTCTGTGACGAGATCACGAAGACTTCAGAGCTGGGGATGCTCAACCGCGGCGACCACTCGGTCATCGCTGTCAGCCCCGGGCGCGAGCTGGACAACCCGCTGTCGGGCTCCGTGGTGGACCTCTGCCCGGTCGGTGCGCTGACGCATCGGCAGTGGCGCTTCAACACCCGCATCTGGTTCACCAACCAGGCCGACTCGATCTGCCCCGGTTGCTCCACTGGATGCAGCGTGAAGGTCGCGGAGCGGGACCGCCAGGTTGTGCACGTCAAGGCGCGCCGCAACGATGCCGTCAACAAGGAGTGGCTGTGCGATGAGGGGCGATATGGGTTCGGCCGATTCCTCCCCTCAGAGAGGATCACCGGCTGCCACGACAACGTGGGTGGAAACGGGTTTGCGCCGGTGGAGTTATCCCAGGTGCTGGGCGCCCTCAAGGGAAACATTAAGACGCTCACCATCTTGGCGGCCCCAGAGCTCCTCCTTGAGGAGTACTACCTGATTAGGCAGCTCCTGGGTCGCTCAGCATCCGTGGGAAGGGCTGTTGTGGCGTACCGGGCGCGTGAGTTAGGCGAGGTTGAGCGGCTCCTTGTGAGCCCCGACCGATCGGCAAACTTCAGGGCAGCGCAGGCCGCAGGGCTTGTCGGGGAGGACCCGGAGGCCGAGTACGCTGATGTGCTCGGCAAGATTCGCCGCAAGGAGATCGAGCACGTGCTCGTTCTCGGCGATCGGGCAGTGGCGCAGGGCGATATCGACAGCGCGCTTATCGCGGGCCTCAAGTCAGCCAAGACGTCCGTCGGGGTGCTAGCCGATCAGCGTTCGCCGCTCCTGGCGGGCGTGCGAATGGTGGTAGGAGGGCGCAGCGTACTTGAGAAGTCCGGACTCATGCTCAACCGCAGCCTTCGCCTCCAGTACGCGCAGGCTGTGGTGCCGCTCCGTGATGGGACGATGCCAGAGTGGCGATTCCTTGCGCTGCTTGCCGAGGCGGCGGGCGTGAAGATAGTTGCCGGGAATGTGCAGCAGATGGGCGACCGTGAGCTTACGAGGTGGTACCTCGAGGCGGATCCCTTTGTTTCGTCCCAGGGGCTAACGATCGCAAAGGTAAAGGAAGGGGGGGTGCCGCTGGCTGCGGCTACGCGGGAGAGCGCGCCCTCTGTAGGAGGGGCGCTGCCCTCGCAAGCGGCCCCAGCGATGTGAGAAGGATATGATGGAGCTGCTCATTCTCATCGTCAAAGTTGTGGTTGTCATGAACGTGGCGCTCATGCTCGCGTCCACCTGCACCTGGCTTGAGCGCAAGGGGTCGGCCCTGATCCAGGACCGGGTTGGGGCGAACAGGGCGGGCGCTTTCGTGGAGTCCAAGAGGTGGTACCTCAAGCCGGCGCTGCCGCTTGTTCGGGCGATGGGCTGGCTCGGGCTAATCAACACGCTTCTGTGCGACTCGCTCAAGGGCTTGTGGAAGGAGGACTTTGTCCCGTCGGGCGCCTCCAAGTTTCTTCATGCGCTTGCGCCGATCATCGCGGTGCTCCCGATAATGCTCGCCTTTGCGGTGCTGCCGTTGGCGCCGGACTTCACCGTGGGAGGGATCACAATACATCCGCGGGTGGCTCCAATTGACGGCGGGCTTCTCTTCGTTCTCGCAATGGGCTCAGTGGCAGTGTACGGGGTGGTGATCGCCGGATGGACTGGGAACAACAAGTTTTCGATCCTCGGCGCGCTTCGGGCGGCCGCCCAGATGATTTCGTATGAGCTCCCCATGGGGCTCGTCTTCGTGGCGCTCATTATTGTGTACGGGACGCTCGACGTCTACGAAATCGTTGAGGGGCAGCAGAGTCTGCTGTGGGGAGTGGTGCCGAAGTGGGGTATCGTCATGCAGCCCGTGGGCTTTGTGGTGCTGCTCTTGGCTGGCATGGCCGAGACCAAGCGTGGCCCGTTCGACCTGCCGGAGGCTGAGTCGGAGCTCGTGGCAGGCTACTTTACTGAGTATTCGGGGATGAAGTTCCTTCTCTTCTGGCTCGGCGAGTTCGCGGAGATCGCCCTGTTCGCTTTCCTCCTTGCGCTTCTCTTCTTCGGGGGATGGGACATCCCGTGGGTTGCCCTGCCGAAGGGGGCGTGGTGGGCTGCCCTCGTAGGGCACCTGGTGCTGATGGCTAAGGTGCTCTTCTTCTGTCTGCTGCAGATCGTCATTCGATGGACCCTGCCGCGGTTCCGCTACGATCAGCTCATGAATCTGGGATGGAAGATGCTCCTCCCCGTGAGCATCCTCAACCTTATTGTGACAGCGGTGTGCAAGGTGGCAGCATGAGCTTCATGGGATTTCTCCTCTCGGCAATGGCCCTGGCTGCTGGGGTGGGCGTGGTATGGAGCCGCAACCCGCTCTACAGCGCCTTCTGCCTGATAGTTAACCTCTTGTCGATGGCAGGCCTGTACTCGGTGCTCGACGCCCATTTCCTCGCGGTGGCGCAGGTGGTCGTGTACGCGGGGGCGATCATGGTGCTCGTGCTCTTCGTGCTGATGCTCCTTAACCTGAAGGCCGAGTCGGGCAGGAAGCTTGGCGTGGTGCGGCCCCTGGCCGCCTTCGCCATCGGCTCCTGGATTGTTGCTACCGCGTACCCGAGCGTTGTGGACAACTTCAAGAAGGTGTCGATCCATGAGCTGCAGGAGAACCTTTGGCGCTCAGAGGGCACGGTTAGGGCGATCGGTGAGGAGCTGTACGGGCGGTACATTGTGCAGTTTGAGCTTTCATCCCTGGTGCTGCTGATCGGGATAGTTGGGGCGGTGATGCTTTCTAAGAGGAAGCAGCCGGCGATCGGGCCGAGGCCGGGCGGGCTGGGAGGCAAAGCATGACGTCCATGGTTGCATACATCGGAGTATCGCTTGTCCTCTTCACGCTCGGGGCAATCGGCGTGTGTATCCGCCGCAACGCAATTGTGGTGTTTATGTGCATCGAGATGATGCTGAATGCGGTGAACCTCGCCTTTGTCGCGTTCAGCAAGCTTCAGGGCAATCTAGATGGCCAAGTTGCAGTTTTTTTTGTGATGGTGATCGCGGCGGCGGAATCAGCGGTGGGGCTGGCGATCATCATCTCGGTGTTTAGGAGCATCGTTTCGGTCGAGACGACCGACGCTGCCCAGCTTAAGTGGTAGGGAGATGGAGAGCGGAGATCTGAGGCTATCGCTGGTTGTGCTCGCGCCCGTTGTTGGCTCGGTGGCCTCATACCTGTGGGGGCGCCGTGCTCCCAAGATGGCTGGGGTCGTGGCCTCTGCGGCGGTGCTGATCTCGTTCATATGCTCCTTGATGCTCTGGTCGGGCGCCAGGGGGGGAGAGACATTCTCCGCAGCCTTGAGCTCCTGGATATCGTACGGCGGGATTTCTCTGCCGATAGAGCTGTATTTTGACTCGCTGTCGGCAGTCATGTGCCTGGTGGTGACGGGTGTGGGCTTCCTCATTCACGTGTACTCGGCCGGATACATGGCGAAGGACGCCGGGGTGGCGAGGTTCTTTGCCTACCTCAACCTTTTCGTAGCGGCGATGCTCATCCTGGTGTTGGGGAAGACCCTGCCCGTAATCTTCATCGGATGGGAGGGGGTTGGGCTCTGCTCGTACCTCCTGATCGGCTTTTGGTTCACCGACACCGAGTACGCCAAAGCCGGCCGCAAGGCTTTTGTGATGAACCGCATTGGAGACGTCGGGTTCCTCGTGGCGATGGCGGTGCTGTATACGGCGTGCGGCACGCTCGACGTGGTCGAGCTCGGCCGGGCGGATGTCTTGGCGCGGCTCTCCCCGGCGCTCGCGCTTGTGGCAGGGCTGGCGCTCTTTGTCGCAGCAACGGGAAAGTCAGCCCAGATTCCGCTCTTTACCTGGCTGCCGGATGCGATGGCTGGGCCAACGCCCGTTTCGGCGCTCATCCACGCAGCGACTATGGTTACTGCTGGCATTTACCTCATGGGGCGGGTGCACGGAGTCGTTGAACTTGATCCCTTGGTTCCCGCAGTCATCATGTGGGTGGCGCTCGCCACCGCAGCCGTGGCTGCCACAACAGCCCTAGTGCAAAACGACATCAAGAAGGTGCTGGCATACTCGACGGTAAGCCAGCTTGGGTTCATGTTTCTTGCGGTTGCGGCGGGGCAGTACGCAGTCGCCCTCTGCCACGTGGTGACGCACGCCTTCTTCAAGGCATGTCTCTTCCTCAGCGCCGGATCCGTCATTCACGGGTGCCACCATGAGCAGGACATGCGGAAAATGGGCGGGCTCCTCAGGCACATGCCGGTGACGGCGATCTGCTACGGGGCCTCCACGCTGGCGATAGCAGGAGTATGCCCCTTCGCTGGGTACTACTCAAAGCACGCCATCCTTTCGGCGATCGCAGGGGTCAGCAATCCGCTGCTCGTCGGCGCAGCCCCGTGGATCTCATACTGTGCAACTGCAATAGCCGTGTGCACGGCGGTCTACATGGCCCGCTCGTTCATTATGACCTTCCTCGGCTCGTATCGTGGCAGTGGGCATCCTCATGAGGCGCCGGCTGTCATGACCGTTCCGGTGGGCATCCTCGGGGTGCTTTCCGTTGTTGGGGGCTTCCTGCTTGTCCATCCGATCGAGAGCTTTGTTGTTGGCCCGCTGCCCGCCACGTCCTTGCCTCAAGAGGCAGGGGGCGTAGTGTCGCTCATCGTTGGCTCCCTCCCTGGTATCTTCGGCATCGCTCTTGCGGCATACCTAGGCATGGCTGCTCCGCGCGAGGCTGAGGCGGCACGGAGGTGGCTCGCGCCGCTCGGGAGGGTGTTTGAGCGCAAGTACTACTTCGATGAGGCTCTTAACTTTCTGTTCGTTGCCCCTATCAAGAGGGTCTCGCGAGTTGTCTACCGGGCAGTTGACCAGTCGATTGTTGAAGGCGGAGCCGGCGCCATCGGAAGCGTTACTCAGGCAGTGGGGGAGCTTGCATGCCGGATAACTACGGGCCAGGTGGCAACCTACGTGCTGCTGATGTTCCTGGCTGCTGCTGCCCTCTTTAGCGTGTTTTCCCAAGTGAGGTAGGGGATGGTCTCCAGTTCGCCGCCACTGAGTTTTCTTGTGCTGCTCCCCCTGCTCGCCGCGCTCGGGTGTCTCGGGCCGTGGTTTGCCAAGCAGCGGGATCCGGAGGGTCGGCTCTGCCGGGCATGGAGCCTCTTTGTGTCGGGCATCACGCTGGCCCTCGCGCTGGCGATCGGCAAGGCCGGCATGAGCGAGCCGAACGTGCTTCTGTCGGTTTCAGAGAGCAGGGCGTGGATTCCATCGCTGGGGATATTCTTTAACCTTACCCTCGATGGGCTCTCGCTTCCCTTCGTGCTGCTGACATGCGCCGTCTCTCTGGCAGTCCTTGCGTGGTCTGACAAGCCCAAGGAGGCTGGGCCGGGGTGGTACTCCATCATCTTGCTCGCGCAGTCTGCGGTGACCGGGGCCTTTCTGGCGACCGACCTGGTGCTCTTCTACTGCTTCTACGAGGCGATGCTCCTTCCTGTGCTGGCGGCCATGGCGTTGTGGGGCGGACCGCGTCGGCTCCAGGCCGCCCTCAAGTTCCTGCTCTTCACCGTAACCGGATCGGTGCTGATGCTGCTCGCCATCCTCTACTTGGGGTGGAAGGGCCTTCAGATGCTTAACGACCACGGTGCCGAAGTCGCGTTCGCCTTCGATGTCACCACGCTATCAACTATCGACATGCTGGGAAGCACCCAGCAACTGGTGCTCGGTCTTGCCTTCCTCGCCGCTTTTGCGGTGAAGACCCCGATAGTGCCCCTCCACGGATGGCTCCCTGACACCTACCGGGAGGCCCCGCATGGCATCGTGGCCTTCACGGCAGCCCTTCTCGGAAAGGTGGGCCTGTATGGCATCATCCGCTTCATGTACCCGCTCTTCCCGTTTTTCATGAGGGATGCGGCGTGGGCGCTCGCTGCGCTCGGGGCTATTGGGGTCGTGTACGGCGCCATGATTGCGCTTGTGCAGAGGGATGTTCGCTCAATGCTCGCGTACTCATCCATCTCGCACCTTGGGTTCTGCGTCCTCGGGGTTGCGGCAGCCACGGAGATGGCGGTGACTGGGGCGGTGTTCCAGGCAGTAAGCCACGGACTCATTACCGCGGCGCTGTTCCTCGTCTTCGGAAGGATTATTGACAGGGAGGGGGCACGGGACTTCGACAGCTTCGGAGGCTTGGCCGCCTCCATCCCCGTCGGGGCCTTCTTCCTCATGGTTTTTAGTTTGGCGGCGGTTGCGCTTCCGCTGACCAGCAGCTTCGTTGGGGAGTTTCTCATTATCCTCGGGGCATGGGGCGAGTTTCCACAGTGGACCGCGTTGGCGCTCGTTGGGGTGGTTCTCGGTGCGGTATACACCCTGACTGCGTACCTTCGGACGATGTTTGGCCCTGCCCGGCAGGGGGCGGGCACGCACGCCGCCGGGGACATCAGCGGCCCAGAGGTTGTCGTGCTCGGCGCCCTCGCCGCCGCAGTGATCTCACTAGGCATCTTTCCAGCCGGCGTCCTCAACACGATCTCCCCTGCCGTTGAGGTGCAGTTGGCTGGCCTGACGGAGATTCAGGGGGGCGCTGCACGAGCGCAGCTCGATCTCAGTAAGGAACAGCCGAGCGCAGGCCAGCCCGATGGGCGCGGTGGTGCAGAGGATCAGGGGGTCTAGAGCCAGGAGCTGTATGAATGCCTTAGCGTCGTTTACCCCGATCCTTGCGGTCTCTGTGGGCAGCCTGCTGTATCTCGTCACCGGCAGGGCCCTTGAGCGAAGACACCGCGCAGCATCCGTCGCCGCGCTTTTGATTGCGGCTGCGATGGTGCTGCTGTGCCGCATCCCAGACAGCATCGGTGAGAGCGAGTACGGGTTCGTCGTTAACGACTTCTCCCGCCTGTTTGCGATGATGGCGTGCCTCGGTGCGCTCCTCAGTGTCGTGTCCACGGCCGGGGCCGCGGAGAGGGAGGGCATCGGCACCATCAACGAGTACTACTTTCTGCTCCTCACCTCGTTGGCAGGGGCGATGGTGATGGTGTTTGCGACGGATTACCTCTCGCTGTTCATCGGGGTCGAAGTGGCTTCGCTGGCGCTCTATTGTCTCTGCGGGTCTAGGGTGTCTCAGCGCTCCGGGTCTGAGGCATCGATGAAGTACTTCCTCCTGGGCTGCTTCAGCTCGGCGTTCCTTCTGCTTGGCATCGCATTTTGGTACGGCGCTACCGGCTCGCTGTCGATGGTGGTCCAGGATGAGGTGCCCTACAACACGATGGTGTTTCTCTCGTTCCTCATGGTCCTGGTTGGCATGGCCTTCAAGCTAGGGCTTGCCCCGTTTCACCTCTGGGTGCCGGACGTGTACCAGGGGGCGCCTACGTCGGTGACAACCTTCATGAGCTGCATCGTCAAGGTCGCTGCCTTTGGGGCGCTGCTCAAAGTCCTCGTGCTCGGCTACGTGTATCCACAGGCGTGGTCCATGAGCTCGTTGTGGCTCCTTGCCGCGCTTGCGATGACCGTCGGCAACTTGGCGGCGCTCCAGCAGCGGAGTGTCAAGCGCATGCTGGCCTACTCCAGCGTCGCGCAAGCGGGGTACATCCTCGTCGGCACCGTGGCAACCGCCTATGGCGCAGACGGCATCGTTGCGTCTCTGTACTACCTGATGTCGTACTGCTGCATGACCATAGGCGCATTCGCCGTCCTGTCGGCGGTTGGGCCTGATGCTGATGACATAGCAGGCCTGCGGGGCCTCGCGAAGCGCAGCCCGTTCCTTGCAGGGTGCATGACTCTTTTCTTCCTAGGCTTGGCCGGCCTGCCGCCGGGGCTCGCTGGCCTTATGGGGAAGGTGCTCATATTCTCTGAGGCGCTCAGCTACCACCTCTATGGGCTCGCAATCCTCGGAGTCCTAAACTCGGCGCTTGCTTGCGCGTACTACTTCCGGGTGCCCGTGGCGATGTACTTCCAGCCCGGCTCCTCCGACGAGGGGCGGATCCCTGTGACGATCGCTGCGGTGCTCGCTATCGGTGCCTGTGCGCTCGCTGTGGTCCTTTTCGGGATCTTTCCGGAGCCGCTGCTGGCCATAGCCGGGAAGGCTGCCGGCACCCTGGTTGGGCGCTAGCACTCGGGAAGGCCGCTACGGGTTCTGCAGAAAGTCCAGGGCCGCTCTCCCCTGGGCCGAAAGCCGAGATGGAGGGATAGAGGTGAGAAGCTTCACCGCCTCGCCCGAATCCCCGGCGAGCATGAGCGCTGCGGCGAGATCCTCCTTCAGCGGCGGATCGTTGGGCAGTATTTCGCGCCCCCCCTCGAATAACGCGACAGCAGAAGGGTGATCGCCCCGTGCCAGGAAGCACTGGCCGAGCAGGTGCAGAGCTCTTGCCATACGGGGGGAGCCCGGCTTCGCCAAAAGGCGAGCGGCTTGGGCAGACGCATACGTTGTCGGAATATCTCCGACGGCCAATGAGACCCTAGCGAGCTCCAGGTGGCCAAGCTGCCAATAAGGGTAACGGCGCAGGATCGCCCTCAGCCGATCGGCCGGGTGAGGCGCCACGGCACCGGAGGTTTTCTGGTAAAGGTCGAGGAGGAGCGACACCGATAGCTGCAGGGGAGAGCCGGCCCCAGCCACGCCTAGTGGGAGCCTTCGCTCACTGCCGAGCTGTCGGCTCCGCCCTCAATCGAGAGGGGAAGGGTCTGGCGCTCGTCGGTCACGTGGGCAGGGAGCGCTGACTGCGCAAGCCGGAGCTGCCGCAGCTCCTCATTGTGGGCTCGGTCCCGAGCGCTCGCTCCGCCCATGACTGAGTTATCTGCCCAAAAGAGGACCACGCTTAGGATCACCGCTGCTGAGCCAGCAACGAAGAGCCACTTGAAGCCGTCCTTTACCTCTTTCTCTCGGGATTCCATAGTGCAAGCCCTCTTGTAAACGGAGAGACAATATACCTGCAAGGATGATTCCCGCAAGGCGCTAGGCAGTAGTGCCCGCAGCTCGCCTGACGCTGTGCTGCTTTCGGCAGCCCACAGAAAAAAGCTGTTAGGACTGCTGGTTAGGCGATCCTGCTGCGCTGGCCCAGGCCCAGCAGCCCAGCCACTGCCGCATCACGGTGCAGCACGGGCATTGATGACCAACACAATCGCTCCCTATATGCTCTTGAGGCACGGGAAGGTCTCAACGTAGTGTCACGGTCTTGGGCTTTTGCGGGTCCCTGTTTATGAGGAGAGAGCCGCTATGATGTTATCAAACGAGGATATTAAGCGTGTCATCGAAGATGGGCAGCTGAAGGTCTCTCCGTACAACGACCGGTGGCTTCGGTCATCAGGCATCACGATGCACCTTGGGGAGGAGCTCCTCAAACCGCGCTCCGGTCACGTTGTCGATGTGCGCAAGGGCTCGCCTCCGCCGTACGACGCCATTCGGATTACGATGGAGCGCCCGTACTCTCTGGCTCCGGGCGAGTTCCTTCTTGGGCACACGTTCCAGAACGTCACCGTTGGCTCCTCTTTGGGCTTCATGATTGAGGGCCGCAGCACCTTGGCACGGGTGGGCCTGACGATTGTGCAGACCGCGATGATGGTGTACCCCGGCCACAGCGACCGTCCTGTGACCCTTGAGCTCGCAAACCACGGGCCTAACCCGATTTTGCTCTACCCGCGCATGAAGATCGCGCGCGTGGTGCTCTTTGAGCTAAAAACTCCGAGCTCTGAGCGTTACGACGACAGGGGCAAGTACCGGGACCAGCAGTCTGTGGGGTTGCCGATCTTCAACCACGAGATCATGTCTGACGACGAGATTCGCTAGGGAGGCGCCCGGGATTGGATAGCGGAACCTCCCGGCCCGGCGGCAGTGGCCACGTTCCGCTCGACGTGGCGATCGCGGCTGCGCTCAAGGTAGCGGCGGCTCGGTCAGAGCGGGTCTTTCTGGTGGGGGGGATCGTCCGTGACCTCATGATGGGCAAGGGGCTTGGAGACTACGACATCGACCTCGTCGTTGAGGGTGATGGGCTGCTCTTCGCCCGCGCGCTGCAGCAGGAGCTGTGTGCCGGCTTGCGGGAGCACCCCGCATTCCTGACGGCCAAGCTGGTGCCGCCGTTCGGCGCAAGTAGCGGCAGCGGGCCGCTGCTCGGCGAGGTTGATGTGGCAACTGCGCGCAGCGAGGAGTATCGGGCGCCGGGTTCCTTGCCCACCGTGCAGGCTGCCCCGATAGAGCGGGATCTTTGGCGCCGTGACTTTTCGGTGAATGCCCTGGCGCTGCCGCTGCGCGACTACAGGCTGCTTCGTGCGCACCAGGCGAAGCCACAAGATGTGTTGAGGGATATTATCGACCCGACGGGGGGGCTTGCTGACCTGGAGGCCAAGAGCTTGCGGGTGCTGCACCCAGAAAGCTTCATCGACGACCCTACGCGGCTCTTTCGGGCTGTCCGCTACGCGGTGCGGCTCTCATTTGACTTTGATCTCACCACCGTGGGCGCCTTTCTTAATGCGGTTAGGGACAACTGCCTCTCGACTCTTTCGCCGAGGCGGATTTGGAACGAGGTTGCTGCGGCGCTTGATGAGGAGAGGGCGGCGGAGGTCATTGAGGAGTTTTCTGCACGGGGCCTCCTGTTGCATGTGCCGGTGGTCAGCCTGGCCCGCATCGACGAGACGGTGGCGGCCTTGCGCCGGCTCGCGGCGGTTCGCGATGAGCTTGAGGGCGCCGCGTACTCTGCGGCCGGCAAGCTGCTCCTGGTCGTCCAGCTTGTTCGTGATGGCCGCGAGGATCTCGTAATCGCTGTGCAGGAAGGGGCAAAGGCGCTCAAGCGCGCTCGGGCGGTGCTTGAGGCGCTTGACGCAGATGCGGCGCCATCAGGCTTCATTGAGCTTGTGACGGCGTACTCCCTGGCCGGTTCCGAGCCTCTACGGATGTCTCTGGAGGCTGCGCTTATCGGAGGAGGTGACTAGCTGTGCTCAACAACCTGCTTGAGAGGGGGGTAAAACGGCTCTACCCCGAGATCACGCTATCGAGGCGGGCAGAGTTCCAGCCGATGCTGGATCTCGCCAAGGGCACCCTAAGCTCAACGGCTGCAATTGAGGTGGCGCGCATCACTCGCGAGTCCCCACAGAGGATCGCCGAGGCGATCGTCAGGGAGCTCGATCCCTCGGGCACCCTGACGTGGCGCAGCGACCTGGGGTACATCGTGCTGTCGACCGCTGAGCTCCCGGACCTGCTTGGCGAGGTTCGGGAGGTTCGGGAGGTGTTCGCGCCGGAACGGGAGACCGCTCCTTCTCCGCGGGATGTGGTGGTGCTCACTCCCGACCTCTCGGTCCCCGCCTACGCCTGGCTGCGGCTGCTGGCGCTTGGTGCCACTCAGGCGCTCCTCGCCGTGCTTTCTGGATCGCCGTGCAGGATGACCCTCGTTCCGAGGCCGGCGCGCACGGTGTCATCGCGCGCAGAGGTGATTGAGGAGCTGCAGGCCGCCATCGGGGAGGTGCTGGAGGACCTGGGTCGCAAGCGGCCAGATCCCCTGGCTGTCGTTGCCCACGTCACACCGGGCCGCACCACACTCCTGACAGCTCACCACTACCATGACCAGCTGCCGAAGTCGGCCAAGGCTGGCCTCGCTTCCCTCAAGAGCGGGCAGATCGCCGACCTGCGGATGCCCGGCGATGGGTGGCTGATGGCCAGGGATAGGGCCCTGGCCGAGTTGCTCGCCCCTGAGAGCCTCTTGGGGGTGCTTAAGCGGCTACAAGGGCAGGAGGGGTGGATGCGGTGGCTTCTCCATGCGGTGTCCTCCGTTCCCTCAGGGGATCTCGACCCCATGGTGGCCCTGTTTGATGAGTGCGCCTCGCCCCTGTGGAGTGCAAGAACCCTCGCCGAGCGATTTGAAGCCCTCTTCGGCACGCCTTCGGGGAACATCGATCGAGCGGCGCTGGGCAGGTCTGCGAGGGTGGAGGCAGGCCTTCGCCCTCTGGCCCTCCGGGGGCTCTTCCTTCCGATGTGGTGGGGACTGGCGGTTCGAGAGGGGGAGGTCCTCGCTTGGATGACGGCCCTTGAGGAGCTCAGCAGTGCAGGGCATGCCCTGCTCAACCGTCCCGATGTGCGCCGTGCGGCGTCGCAGGGCAACCTTTCGGAGGGGCAGTTGCAGATTCTCGCTAGTCTATCCTTCGGTCTATCCAGTATACTGCCGGTTGTTTCTGAAGGGGGCTCATGCGCGCAACAGGTACGCAAAGTGTAAGGTCGGGCAACGGGGCGCCTGTGGAAGAGGGCTCTAAGGGCTTTCTCGGATGGAGGCTCGGTGCCGGCTATCGGCTGAAGCCAGCCGAAGAGAGGGAGAGGATCTCGATGGCATCAAAGAGGCCAAGTGGAGAGAGGTTCGAGATCCGTCTCGGGCCTATTCAGGTGCTGGTGTGGATCGGCATGGCCCTAGGGTCGATCTTTGGGGCGTACGGGCTCGGTTTTGTTTCCGGAAAGTCCGTCGGGTTCGACAGTGCCCGGACGGCCTCAGGCTCTGAGGTGGCGAAGCTGGCGATCAGCGACGCATTGCCGGAGAGCCCAGAGCAGAACGTGTCCGGCATCTACGACCGCCTCAACGCGCCAGCGGTGCTGCAACGGGGCCTCGATCGCGGATCTGATACGTCAGCGGGCGGCGCAATCGCCCCAGCCAAGCCGGTGAGAGATCCCACCGTTGAGAAGGTCAAGCAGATTCAGGAGCAGGGGAGCTCGGCCGTCGTCGCCGCCCCGCAGTCGGGAGAGGAGGCCAGCTCGCTCGAGGAGATAGAGAACATCTTCAAGGAAGAGGCTGTTGTCGCTGGTGTGGCGCCTGCTGATGCCAAGGGCGTGCGGATTCTTGGTGGTGGGCAGGCGGCAGGTGCCATCCCTTCGGGTGCTGCAAAGCCATCCGATAAGACCGTAGGAGCGCTCCTCGATGAGAGGTTGCGAGAGGCGGCCCCTCCGGAGGGCGATATGGGAGCGATAGCTGTTGTGCCTGCCCAGCGTCGGGGGGACTCAGTGGGAAAGCCAGTTGAGGCGCCCGCGAGCCGGATCCCGGTCACCAAGAAGCTCAAGAAGGGATATTACGCGCAGGTGCAGGCGCCCAAAAGCGTGGACGAGGCAGAGCAGGTGGCGCGCAAGTTGCGCGATTCCGGCTTCCCGGTCGTCATCGAATCAGCAGGGAGCGGAAGCCAATCGTTCTACCGGGTTCTGGTCGGACCGGAGGAGAAGAAGGTACAAGCCGAGCGGCTTATCGGACAGCTAAAGAGCGAGAAGTACATCAAGGGAAGCCCATTCCTAAAGCCGGTCAACTAGGGCGCAGTCGAGGCATCAGGGCCGTTGCCTTGGATACTGATCCTGGGCGGTGTCCGTGATGCTCCTAGTCATGACAGCTGGTTAGCAGCCTTTGTGCCGCACGGGCATTAAGGCGTCGGACCTGAAAGCCGATACCTGACTCATGTTAGTGGCTCACCAAGACTAGGTCGAGGGGAGCTCTATGGTATACCCGAGACACCGACTTCCGAGCGGGAGGCGCGGGGTGCCAAAATGAAGCCTGAGATGGGGACTGTAAGCGAACAGGGGGAATTTAATCTCACGTTCTTAAGGTGCGCTGCCGGCACTGATGTCGGCATGCGGCGCGACGAGAATCAGGATTGCTTTGGGGTCATCAAGGGGCGGCACTTCCACGGGTACTTCGTGGCCGACGGCATGGGAGGTGTGCACGGGGGCGCCACAGCATCGAGGCTTGCGATCTCAACCCTTGAGGAGCTCCTTCAGAGGGGTGGTGGTTCGGTGACGCCTGACGCGTTGGAAGAGATGGCGCAGCAGGCGAACGCCAGGATCTTTGAGAAGGGCAGCCAGGACCCCTCTCTCGCCGGCATGGGAACAACCCTGGTAGGGCTGGTGTTCACGCCCACCGGCGTGATCTGCCTCAACGTGGGAGATTCTCGCGCGTACCGGGTTCGTGGCACCACTATTCAGCAGCTCTCTGAGGATCATACTCTGGTGCGGGAGCTTGTGCGCTCAGGCGCGCTTGCGGAAGAGGAGGCTGAGAAGCACCCGGTCTCTCACATGCTGACCCGCTCGCTCGGTCCTGTAGTCGAGGTGCAGATAGAGGCTGACTTCCTCCCGGAGCAGCCCGAGCTCGGGGACATCTATATCCTGTGCTCGGATGGGCTCTACAACCTGGTCTCCGAAGAGGAGATGCTCGGGGTCGTCAAGCAGAACCCCCTCGATGACGCAAACCAGATACTCATTAACCTGGCGAACCAGCGTGGGGGTCCGGACAACGTGACCGTGCTCGTGGTCTCAGTTGGCGAGCGGGTGGGCAAGGGGCGTTCCCAGGAGTACCGAAAGGCGCGTGACCGCGCGGTGACGATCACCCCCAATGCTCCCGACACCGATACGCCAGCAGATGCGGAGGGGCGTGCGGTGCAAGGGCAGGCGGAGAGTGGCGTAGACCCGGCCCAAGCGCCCGAGCAGAACGTGCCGCCCCCTCCGGTCGAGGAGCCCGCCGATCCGAGGGCCAAGCGCCAGAAGCTTGTTTCCGAGCGGGTGCAACAGATCTCGCCCTCACGGGGAGTGCCGGTGTTCCTGCTGGTCGCGGCAGCGCTTGTGTTCGGGCTCTCTGCGGGGGAGGTCGCCCGCCGATTCGGGCTCACAATTGATTACTTCTCTTCAACCGACCCGGCACCCAGTGGGTCGCAGGCGCGGGTTACGACCCTGAGCGATCTTTCGCAGGGGCTCGACATCAAGAGGGACCCCTCGCAGTTGGATCTGCGCCTTCCGGAGATAGCCCGACAGTTCGAGTTAAGGACCGAGCCTGAGGCGGCGCCTCCGGATGACCGTGTGGGGGCGAGCAGGAGCCGGGACGTCGTGCAGCGGGCTGTCCTAAACCTTGAACAGCAGCTCAAGGTGCTCTCAGCCCCTGCCTCGGAGGGATCGGCTGCCAGCCTGGCGGCGAAGAGAAGCGAGCTGGTGCAGGTGAGCAAGGAGTATGAAACGGTGCAAGTCGACGTAGAGTCGGCAGCGCACACGGCCCTGCGCTGGAATGGCCGCCGGGGCCAGCTCGATGAGCCGAATGCCGACATCTTTAAGCTTGCAAACCAGCTCAAGGCGGCGGGGGGCTGTCCGGAGGACACTCGCCGCAGGCTGGACCGGATCTCCGACCTTTCAAACGCCTACCAGGAGGTAGAGGGCACCCTTGAGGTAAGCCCCACCGACGCCAAGTTGCGGGCTGCCCTTGAAGCAAAGGGGAGGGAGCTCGCCCAGGCCCGTGAGCAGATGCTGCTTGAGCTCAGGGCGCTCTACGACGGGATCGTTTTTAAGGCTGACTCGCAGTTTGAAAACCTCAAGATGCGGCGGGATTCCCTTTACGCCCGCAGACAGCTGCTCCAAAATGAGGTTGCGGTATTCGATGCCGTCTCCGATCCTAACCCAACGAAGCGCAATGAGCTGCGGGCGAGGCTTGAGCTGCAGCTCAAGGACCTCAAGGGAACGCTAGCAACCCTTGAGAGCCGCGCCCGATAGCCTCCGGGGCCTCCCAACGCTGTATGGTATGGAATCTCCGCCCTGGCCGGGCTATCCTCCCTCCTACTGCCTACCTCGGTGATGACGATGAAAAAGCATGCGCTCCTAAGCCTCTCTGATCGAACTGGGCTGCCCGAGCTTGCACACGCCCTGCACGGTGCCGGGTATGTGCTGTTGGCGACGTCGGGCACCGGAAAAGCCCTCGATGAAGCTGCGATACCGTGGGTCTCAGTTGAATCCTACACCGGCCTGGCTGAGCTGCTCGACGGCAGGGTGAAGACGCTGCATCCGAAGATTCATGGCGGCATCCTCGCTCGGCGAGATTTAGAGCGCCACCTCGTGCAGATGGAGGAGGGGGGCATCGGGCCTATTGACCTCGTGGCGGTGAATCTCTACCCATTCATCAAGTACCTTGCAACGGAGCGGGCGAACGATCCGGAAGGGATGACAGAGCTTGTGGATGTGGGTGGCCCAACGATGCTCAGGGCGGCCGCGAAGAACCACCGCTTTGTGGTCCCCCTTGTGGACCCCGCCGACTACAGCGAGGTAATCGTGGCGCTTCAGGAGGCGGGCGAGGGGAGGGATCCCTTTCCGATGCAGCTCCGGAGGCGATTGGCTGCGAAGGTCTTTGCAGCCCTTTCGGAGTACGATGGGGCGATCGCCTCTTACTTTGGCGCACTCTCGCCAGGGGGGGGCGCTGCGTCTTCGGCCTTGCCTGAATCCTTCAACGCCTCTTTCGCTCGCCAGGCAGAGCTGAGGTATGGAGAGAATCCGCACCAGAAGGCGGCTCTCTACCGAGTGTCATCGGCAGCGCTTCCCTTCATCGCTGGGCCGTCGTGGAAGCAGCTGGGCGGCAAGGAGCTGTCGTACAACAACATGCTTGATTTCGACGCCGCGCTCCGGCTGCTGGCAGACCTGCCCAGAGGCCGTCCGATGGTTGCAATCCTCAAGCACCTCAACCCGTGCGGAGTTGCGTCGGGGCGTGATGGCGCTGATGCAGTTCAGCGCGCGAAGGTGTGCGACCCGCGCAGCCACTTTGGCGGCGTGCTGGTGTCCAGCGTTCCGGTAGATCGCGCGGCCGCCGAGGAGATCCGGGGAGACTTCGCCGAGATCGTGATTGCGCCATCGTTTGAGGAGGGCGCCTTGGAGGTGCTTAGGTCGAGCAAGAGCCTGCGAATACTTGAGGTGGGGGGAAGCCCGTTTCGGGGCTACGATGCCCGGACCGTTGCGGGAGGAATCCTTGTCCAGGAGCCGGACGTTGCTCCCTCTCTCGCGTCCCAAGCCACCTTGGCATCCGTCCGGGTCCCTACGGATGAGGAGATGGCCGACCTCGACTTGGCATGGCGGATCGTTCGGCACGTGAAGTCCAACGCCATCGTGCTCGTGAGAGATGGGCTTCTGATCGGCGTTGGGGCGGGACAGATGAGCAGGATAGACTCGGTTGAGCTCGCCATCAGGAAGGCCAAGATGCATGGTCACCTCCTTCATGGGTCGGTGGCGGCGTCTGACGCGTTCTTCCCCTTTCCAGACTCGGTTGAGGCGCTCGGCAAGGAGGGGATCACCTGCGTGGTGTCGCCACTCGGTGCTCGCAAGGATGATGAGGTAACGGCGGCTGCGACGGCGTGCAAGATAAGCCTCCTGTTCGCCACGAGCCGGCACTTCCGGCACTAAGTTTTGGGGGTTTCAGGATGAGGATTCTCGTTATTGGAGGTGGGGCGCGCGAGCACGCGATCGCATGGAGGCTTGCAGCCTCGCATCGAGTGACGGAGGTGCTCTGTGCGCCGGGCAACCCGGGGATTGCCTCCATTGCGAGGGTGCTTCCGATCGCCACAGCCGATTGCGAGGCGTTGCTGCGCGCGGCAAGGGAGCACAAAGTGGACCTGGCCGTGGTGGGCCCGGAGGCAGCGCTTGAGGCCGGGGTTGTTGATCTCTTTGAGGCAGGCGGAGTTCCGATCGTTGGCCCCTTGAAGGCAGCCGCGCTCCTCGAGAGCTCGAAGGCGTTTGCGAAGGAGATCATGGGGCAGTCGGGAGTTCCAACCGCCCGCTACGAGGTTTTCACGGAGCGCGCAGCCCTGGAGCGGCACTGCGCTGCACAGGGCGCGCCGCTTGTGCTCAAGGCGGATGGGCTAGCCTCCGGCAAGGGGGTGTTTGTTGTTCATGAGGAGCGGGAGTTCGCCGCGGCGCTCGATGCGCTCTTTGGCCCCCTGCGGGCGGACAAAGTTGTGGCGGAAGAGTTCCTTACGGGGGTTGAGGTAAGCTGCATCTTCGCCTGCAACGGAATTGAGGCGATTCCCCTTGCGCCAGCCCACGACTACAAGCGGCTCAGGGACGGGGATCAGGGCCCCAACACGGGAGGCATGGGGGCCGTGTGCCCCTCGCCCCGCATTACCGAGACCGAGCTTGCCTGGATTCAGGAGCGATGTGCTGCGCCGGTCCTGCAGGCCATGAGCGAGCGGGGAACGCCTTTTAGGGGATTCCTGTACGCGGGGCTCATGGTGCCCGTTGCTGCGGCTGACCGGCCGCACGGCATTCGGGTGCTTGAGTACAACACCAGGCTCGGGGATCCGGAGTGCCAGGCGATCTTGCCCCGCCTCTCGAGTGATCCGCTTGAGCTCCTTGAATGGATGGCGGGCATGCGTCGCGAGAAGCCTCGGCTTCAGTGGCGCCCAGAGACCAGCGCCTGTGTTGTGATCGCCTCCGATGGGTACCCTGAGGCGCCCAAGAAGGGGGACCTGCTCGAGGGCCTTGAGCTGGCCACTCTCGTCCCCGGCACAGCGCTTTTTCACGCTGCCACGGGGAGGGATTCTCGTGGTAGCCTCATCTCGGCTGGTGGCCGGACCCTCTCTGTCGTTGGCTTCGGCACAACCTGTGACGAGGCGCGGGAGAGGGCTTACCAGGCTGTTGATCTCATCCAGCTTAAGGGTCGCCGAGCGCGGCGCGATATCGGGTTGTAATCGTGGAAAGCTTCATGGTGCGCAGGATCTTGGCTGTTGTTGCCCTCGCGGTTGCGGCCCTATGGGCCGGGCCGGCTTTTGCGGGAGACCTTCGAATTCTCGACAAGGCGGGCCTCGTGAGGGCGGTGCGCGTCGTTGGCGGCTCAGCCACGGTGATGGTGATTGTTGAGGGGCGCAGAGGCGAGAAGGGGGAGTGCGTGGCGGCCAACGTCGACGGGTTGGCGAGTGAGAAGCGGGAGCCCCTGTCTCCCAGGGGTGAGTGCGTCTTCAAGGAGCTTGCGGCCGGGACGTGGCAGGTAACGGTGCCTGGCGATGCAAGATGGCGTGTCCAGATCAATGACTAGCGGGCTCTTTTCCCAGTACACGGCGGGCCTTCAGCCCGCAAACGCCGATGAGCGGCCCTTCGCCAGATCGG
>JAFMJG010000042.1 GCA_017853605.1 bacterium | reverse complement strand
ACAGCGCGCTAAGCACCGCACACTGCGTGCGCCCCTCCGAGTCAAGCACACGGCCCTCCGCTGACTCCCTCGGCTCAACGAGTGCGAGCTTTCCGCCACTCTCGCTCGCCCGAGAGAGGATGCCGGCGGCCGCCTCCTGCTGCAGCTGCGGCGATGCCTTGAGCGCGGTTGCAGCCAGCAGGAAGTGGGCCCTGCCAAAGAGGCTCATCTCCTTCAGCGTGGGCCTGAAGCGCAGCAGATCTTCCTCCGAGATATCGCCGCTCCGGGCAAGCGCGGCCAGCGCCACCGCGCGCACGGTGGCCTTGAGCCCAGCGGAGTACCACTCTGGAAATGAGTCCACCTTAAGGCTCCCCTTGAGGAACCCGCGCAGGAGCGAATCACGCGCAGCGGGCACCTCGTGCCCTGCGTCACGAAGCCATCCAAGCGCCAGCGCCGTGAATGCGCTCAGGTAGGGATCGACTCGTTCCTGGTCGCTGGTCCAGAACCCCATGCCGCCGTTGGGCGCTTGAAAGAGCCCCATGGAGCCCAGAACCGCCGCAGGAACGCCGCGCGCATCCGGCCACGAGAAGCTCTTCGGGAGGTGCGGCCGAAGCGACTCGTAGAATGAGGCCATTACGCCCCGGGAGATGCGCTGTTCCCAGCACTCGTAGGGGTAGTCCCGCATGTACTCAAAGGCGCCACTGATGCCGCCGATGACCGAGGGCGAGAGCACAGCCCCAACGGAGCCGGCATCGCCCCTCATGTCGGCCGGGAAGGCCACCTTCTCCGTCGCATCTTTCCCGTCTGATGTCCCAAAGGTGGCCGCAACCTGCAGCTGGGCCTTTGACGACACCGGGACTGCCACCGTCATTCCGTCGCTTCCGCTGGCGTCGTGCGCCTTGGCAGAGAGCCTGATCTCGCCCTCCCCTGCCGCACGCACCGTGGCGCGCACAGGATAGCGCTTGAAGGGCTCCGCGTGCACAACCTCTGCGCGCGAAACGGGCTCAACGACCGACCCCTCAGCAGAAACCTCTACCGCGAGGTCTCTGGCTAAGCTAGCCCGGTTCATCACCGTAAAGACCGCCTGGAACGTGTCGCCCTCCCGCACCTGGTTCGGCAACGCCGGCCGAACCTCGGTGTCCTTGTTGACCTTGAAGCTGCCCTCGCCAAGCCCCACACGATCGCCGGCTGATATCGCCATCGCAAAGATCTTCCAGCCCGTGAGGTTGTCCGGCACCTCAAAGGCGATCGCCGCCCGGCCTTGGCTGTCCGCCTTGACCGCCGGGTTCCAGTAGCTGACGAACTTCTTGAGCGAGCGCATGTCGAGACGGCCCGCGCCGTCCCCGCCGGCGTTTGCCCCCTTCTTTTCAAACTTTTGGCGCCCTATAAGGAGCCTGAGCAGGTTGAAATTCTGCACGTCCAGGCCCTCTACCTTGTAGAAGCCCCGGTATGGATCGAAGTAATCCCGGCCGCCAAGCAGCAGGCTGAACACCCCCTCATCGAGGACGGTAACGGCGTACTCGATAGGGGGAGTCGGTCCGCGCACCGCGCGCGCCGACAGGTCAACCGTGACCGAGTCATGTGGCTTAAACGCCGAGCCCCTCGGCTTGACGTCGACCGCAAGCGACTTAACCCCGTCCACTACCTCGATCTCCGCGTATCCCATCCTGAAGGCTGGCTTGCCGAGGTCGACCTGATTCTCAATCGGCTTGTCAACGCGCGGCGACATCACAACCGCCGAGAAGAAAAAGCCGGGCATGTGATCAGCCGTCACCTCCTCCTCAATAATCGACGCCCCCTCGTTGAGGATCTGGGTCCAGGATTTCATGATGCCGTATCGCTCAACAGTGAAGAGGGCTCGGGCTCCCGCAAAGGGGTTCTGCACGACGAAACGGGCCTTGTCGCCGATACGGTAGCTCCGCTTTTCAGGGAACACCTTGAGCTGGGTGCTCTCTGCGTCCTCCCAAAGCACGAACCCCTTGCCAACGGCCCAAGGCGACACTGCCGTTGCGTGCTCCGCTCCGCGCGTGTCGAGCACCTTGGCGGTCACCACGTAATCACCGGCTTCGGCGGGGGTGAAGAGGCACGTCACCGGCGCCAGGGCTGAGGTAAGCGAGCAGGAGCCGACGTCAAGAAGCGTTGGCTCGTAGCGGGGCAGGTAGGCATTGCCGGCGCTCTTGACTTGCGCCACCTTGACGCTGCGGTGCTGAATCGTCACCTGCACCGGCGTGCCGGCAACCGGCTTTCTCTCCCCATCGATGACGAGCAGCTCAAGCCGGGCCTCCTTGCCGGCAGTCATAAACCACTCGGGCTGCGAGATCCCCACGTAGCGGTCCCGGCCGAGGTAGCTCACGCTCGCCGAGCCAGCCACAAGCTTGCCCCGATCGTCCCTCACGGCGCTCTCGAGCTCCAGAGTCCCAAAGCCAGCCGACACGTCGCGAACAACGAATGCCTTCTGGCTATCGCCGGCAGCGTTGAGCCTGAGCTCCTCCTGAAACACGGTGGTGTCGCGCTCCCCAGAGGAGAAGACGAAGGACGAGTAGCGCGGGTCCGCTGCCTCAAGGGTCGTGGGCCGCACTACCGCAGTCACCCGTACCGGCGAGTCGGCGTACGGACCGCCCGCGAGCAGCCGAGCCTCTGTCGTGGCTACTACCTCCTGGCCCGGCTGGATCGCCGAAGCATTGAGGCGGGCGGCGACTGAGAAGGAAGCCGGCGTAAAGTCGCTGATGAGCACCCGAAGGGGGGACAGCGTGCCCCCCCCAAAGAGCGGCGTCAGCGAGAAGTCATACCATCCTACTGCCGCGCTGGAGCTCGTCACGAACTCTCCGCTGTAGGCGCCGAACTCAGAGAGCTTTACCTCCGGCACCGTGAAGACCACCTTCCCCATCGGATCCCGGATCTCAAGCCGGTATGCCTCACGGGGGGCCGGCACCAGCGACCGGTCGTCCTGGCCCCGCACCCAGAGCGCGAACTGCACCGTGTCGCCAGCCTTGTAGAGGCCTTGTGCTGTGGTGCCCCAAGCGCGGAGGTGCCCGTATTTTTTGCTGGCGCTCGGCCAAACGCCCGCCGAGTACACCGCAACGTCATACCCGAGCGGCAGGAGGGCGACGTCGGCACCCCGCTCAACCCTCACCATGAGCCGCGGCTGCTTTCGCTCCCACACCGCCGACAGGGAGCCGTCTGGGTCGAGGGTCTCGGTGCCTGGCAGCACGGCAAGCCCATTTGCGTCCGTGGGGGCGGAAGCCAGCTCTCTGCCCGCCATCGACAGCCCCTCGAGCGGGCTCACAATCACGGTCACTCTCGCATCCACAATAGGCCGGCCGTTCGACAGCGAGGTGACCCACGCCAGCGAACTAAAGTGGCCAAGCTTTACGTGCACTCCGAATGGGGTGACCTGCGAGAAGAACCACCCCGGCGGCTCCTTCGTCACGGGCGTAGTCGAGATAGTGCCCTCAACAACCCCTGCTCTTCCCTCAAGGAGCTCGCGCACGTTGATCGGGAATGCATACGCGACGTCCTGCACATCGTACGGCTGGTAGCTTCTCGTGCGGCTCTGAGGCTCCGCTCCCGCCGTAAAGGCCCGGTAGTCTACCTTCACCGAAGAGATGTTGTTGACGACTATCGGAAGCTCTGAGTCCGCGTCCTTCTCAAGCACCGACATCTTCTTGTCGAGCACTACGCGCGGAACGCGATGATCGGTCTTGAAGGCGAACGAATAGCCGCCGCTGAGCGGCCTGCCAAAGGCATCCTTGAGCCCCCCTGCCCTCAGCACAACGTCGTAGGAGGAGACCGCCTTCAGTCCGTACGGCATGCTTACCGTGAATTGGGACTCAGGCGAATTGCTGTCCCACAGGCCGCCACTCGGGTACACGTGCTCCCAAGGATTGGCGTCGCTGCCCTCTGCCAAGAGGCTTGGCGCGACCTGCACCCCTTGCGGCAGCGAATCACGCTCGACTGGCGCCGTGAAGTGCATCGTGACGGGGCTCAGGGGATCACACCGTCCCATCCCCTGATCCTTCATTTTTCCTGGAGCCTCGCCCCACACCTGTAACGGCTTGTCATCGGTGCCGGTGCACACCACCCGCTTGAGCCTAAAGTCGCCAAAGGTGCGGGTGGCTATGGCTGTCGTCTGCGCCCGGCTCGGCAGGCCTCCCGCCACGCTCACCAATCCAGCTTTGAGCACCAGCCTGTAGCTGGTGTCAGGCGCGAGAGCTTCCTTGGGGACGCCGGTCCAGTGCCTCCCGCGCTCCTCGGCCGGCCACTGAACTCTCTTCCCTTGATCATCCTCCCGAGGCTCCTCGGCGACCTTCACTGGCACCTCCCGCCCCGCTGCACTGCGGTACGCCAGGTGCCCCTCAAGGCCCGCCGCGTCAACCGGGAGGTTTGTCGTGAAAGAGAGCCCCGGCGTGAGCGGATCCACCCACTGAGTCTGGTACGCGGAGCTTATCTCGGGACGAACGGTAACAAAGCTTCGCGCCACTGCCTTAGGCAGCGAGTCCGGCAACGTCCTGTCAAAGGACCGACTGACCGTTATCGAATATTCAGTTGCCGGCCTTGCTTCAGCCCCCTGCGCAAGGTTGCACGCCAGGGATGAGGTGTTAATCCACCGCCACTCGCACGCCAGCGGCGGCGAAAATGAGATCCCAATCTCCTCGGGGCTGCGCTCCATGCGCCCCAGCGGCGCCACCGGCCGGCTGAACTGGAACACGACCTGGCGCACCTGCTCAACGCCCTCTCCTTCGGGAGTGACCCGCTCGATTGCAAGGGGCTCACTGCGCCGATCCTCCCCAGCAGCACCCTCAGCTGCGACAAGGAAAGGGATGGCGACAAGGGAGCAGGCGACAAGAGCGGGGCGGAGGGATGACGGTAGGTTCATAGCAACCGGGGAAACGGGGGCGCGGCCTGCGCCACACGGAGGAAACCCGGCTATTAGGGCACGAAGCCCGAGAGATAAAAAGGGCTAAATGGGGCCCTAAGGACTGCCTCCCTCGTGGACAAGAAAAACCGAAAACACCGCCAAGGCGTTTGCGGCGCCTGAGCGAGAGAGGAGCCCTTTTGTCAGCCGGGAGAGTCGTTTCGCGGGTGCGAACCACGGTCACTCCGACGGAGCGAACCAAGACGGCAACGGTCCTCGAAACTCCCTCCCCTTGGCGGTCCAGCGAACAGAGCTGACATCGCACACCGCCGGCACAACCCAGTCCTGCCGCGGGTGGATGCCCCACACCGACTACAGTCTCGAGCTTGAGCTTTCCCCATGCCTAGGACTCCTCCAACAACCACAGCACAACCCCAGTGCAACAACCGCGTCCACGAGGGGGCTGTGGTCTCTCTCGACACCACAACCCCCGGCGCTAGCCCCCTAGATTAGCGACGATCGATTCCTTACTCCACCCCGCCCGGCTCAATAGCCCCAAGCGGGCCGAGATAGGCCGGCTGGTTCACGGCAAAGGGCTGTGGGCGCTCCTTTTTTTGGAGGGGGGGGGACGGAGAACGCGCATGCCGCTCGTGTTCGCGCGCTAGCTGCGCTCAAGCACCCCCATCACTACCTCAACAAGGATGAGCAAAATAATCACCCACTCAAGAACCTCGGACCTGCGGCGGGAAGCCCGGTCCGAAAGCTTCTGGTAGATGCTGTCGAGGGTGTCTAGCTTGCGGCGGATGCTTGAATTCCAGTCCGGCAGGTGAAACTTTCCGGAAGCGAGCGAGTAGACCCGGGCCAGGTACTGGTCACCGAGCAGCTTAAGGGCATTCTCCACCGCCTCGAACAGGATGGCCGAGTCGACCTGCAGCCGCGCGACGCGATTGAGGTCTGCCTCCCCCTTCTTCCGGACCGTAAGGACTTCGTACGCGCGCGTGAGGTAGTCATCGAGCTGCTCATCGAGAAAGCGCATCTCAAGGAGCTCAACGTTGCAGAACTCCAGCACCGCCTTGACGTCATCCGCATCCTCACCGAAAAAGATCGCCCCGTTCCAGTCCACAACAACACAGTCCTGCACCCCGTACGAAGTCCGCGTGGACACCGCCTCCCGCACCTCCTCCTCGCCGAGCTCTTCGGTCTCGGCACGCAGAAGCCGCGCGAACTCTCGTGGGTGGTGCTCCAGCAACGAAAGTGCCGTTGCCTCGCCGTCGAACTCCATCAGGTGGTACACAGAGAAGTCTTCAACCGACTCGCAGAGCTTGGGCCGAGCGATCGTCTCCCCCATCTCCTCCATGAGCTGAAGCACCCGGTTGCGGGCATCCTCAAGGAGGAACGCGTTGTTGTAGATCACGTTGCTTAGCTCAATGAGGTGCACAATCGGGCCGCTGATGTCGATCTCGTAGGTCACCGAACAAGCGCCAAAATCGAAAAGCGTGAGATCCGCCTGGGGCTTGGTGAAGAACTTGCCTACGTTTACCTGCTGGCCGCTCTGGGAGATCCGGAGGGGGGGCGGATCGTAGTCAAAGTAGCGGGGCTCGCGGCGGCTGCGCCGAAACTTTGTGCGCTCAACGTTCTGCTTTATGCGCTGGGCAGCCTCATCAAGGTTGATCGAGAGGCCCAGCTCAAACGCAAACATCACGTGGCACACGCCGCGCCGCAGGTACGGCACCGGGTGCTTTACGACCGAAAGCTGCGCCTTCTGTTCCCCGGAATCAAAAGTCGTCATGCAAACACCTGCCTGTAGGTTGAGCCGGCGAACCCGCCACCCCTCCGGAATAGGCACCCCATCTGGAGGCCGTTGCTGGCGCCCTGGGCAAGCAGGCCAAAGCTTTAGTGCAGGACCGGAGGGGAGCCCCTCGCCGAAACTAATATTGTATACTTTTGGCGCGGTTTAATCGATGATTTTCTGGCCTTAACCACGTTATATCCCAACACCTTTCGGGTATTTACCTGATTGACGCCCGAGCCCCCCTCTCCTAACCTCCTGACATGCAGCTCGGCACTAGCCCCTCCACCTCAGAGACCCCATTCCCAGAGAACGCCAAGGCCTTTTTGGGCCACCTGGAACGGCTGAGGGCGCTGCGCGAGAGCTCGCTGCCAGACGCGCAGGATGCGTCGGTGAAGAAGCACACCGCCCGAGGCAAGTTGCTTGCGCGAGAGCGCATCGCGCAGCTGATCGACCCCGGGTCTGCGTTCCTTGAGGTTGCCCAGCTAGCTGGCACCGGCCTGTACGAGGGAGTGCGCCCTGGAGCCGGGATCGTGACGGGGATCGCCCTTGTGGAGGGTGCACCGTGCATGATTATTGCCAACGACGCTACCGTGAAGGGCGGCACCTACTTTCCGATAACCGTCAAGAAGCACATCCGTGCCCAGGAGATCGCGCTCGAGAACAGGCTTCCATGCATCTACCTCGTTGACTCTGGCGGCGCGTTCCTTCCCTTGCAGGACCAGGTCTTTCCGGACCGTGAGCATTTTGGCCGGCTCTTCTTCAACCAGGCCAGAATGAGCGCGGCCGGCATCGCCCAGATCGCCGTGGTTCTGGGTTCCTGCACGGCGGGCGGCGCGTACGTCCCGGCGATGAGCGACGAGGCGATCATCGTGCGCAAGCAGGGGATGATCTTCCTGGGCGGCCCTCCGCTCGTGAAGGCCGCCACCGGCGAAGAGGTGAGCGCAGAGGACCTCGGCGGCGGAGACGTGCACTCGCGCACTAGTGGCGTCACAGACTACCTGGCGGCATCGGACTCGGAGGCGCTTGCAATGGCGAGGCGCTGCGTTGCATCGCTCGCCAACATTTCGCCTCCCCGCCTTTCTCGCGAGGCGGTGCGCCTGCCCCGCCTCGATCCAGGCGATATCCCCGGCCTTATTCCGGCCGACCCAAAGCAGTACTTCCCCATGCGAGAGGTGCTGGCGCGCATCCTCGATGACAGCGAGCTTGATGAGTTCAAGGCTGCCTACGGCACGACGGTCATCTGTGGCTTTGCCCACATCGAGGGGTACCTCGTGGGCATTGTCGCCAACGATGGCATCCTCTTCTCAGAGAGCGCGGAGAAGGCGGCGCACTTCATACAGCTCTGTGACCAACGGCAGGTGCCCCTTGTGTTCTTCCAGAACATCGTGGGCTTCATGGTTGGCAAGGAGTACGAGCACAGGGGCATAGCAAAGGACGGCGCCAAGATGGTGACCGCAGTGGCCTGCGCGCGCGTTCCAAAGTACACCGTCATCGTGGGAAACTCGTACGGCGCCGGCAACTACGCCATGTGCGGCAGGGCTTACGATCCATCGTTCCTGTTCTCCTGGCCGCAGTCAAAGATCGGCGTCATGGGGGCCGACCAGGCCGCCAGTGTCGTGGCCCAGGTGCGCGCTGACAGCGCCAAGAGCAGGGGCGAGAGCTGGCCCGATGCGGACCGCAACCGCTACTACGAGGAGATACGGGGCCAGTACGCTGAACAGACAGACTGCATCTACGCCACAGCCCGGCTGTGGGACGACGGGATCATCGAGCCGGGCGAGACGCGCTCCGCCCTGGGGCTGGCGCTCTCGCTCGCTCCTGCCAAGCCTGGCGGCGCTGCGCGAGCCTTTGGAACCTTCAGGATGTAGCGCCGAGGCGTCATGAGCGAGAAACGGCTGCGCCGGGTTTTGGTCGCCAATCGAGGGGAGATCGCCCGGCGGATTATCCGCACCTGCCATCGCCTCGGCATAGAGACAGTTGCCGTCTTTACTGAGCCTGATCGCCACGCCCTCTTTGCTGCCGAGGCGGCCAGAGCCATTCCTCTTGGCCGGCCCGAGTCCTATCTCTCTGTTGAAGCGGTGATCAGCGCCGCCCGCGAATCGGGCGCTGACGCGATCCACCCTGGATACGGCTTCCTCTCTGAAAACCCGCTCCTTGCGGATGCGTGTGAAGCCTCAGGCATCGTCCTTATCGGGCCGCGCAGCGCAACGATGCGCGCCCTCGGCAGCAAAACCGCTGCAAAGGGCCTGGCGCAGGGCGCCAATGTGCCCACTGCCCCGACACTGCTCTTCTCGGCCGATCCCCTGCTCCCCCCGGCCGAGCAGTTGACGGCCTTCGCGCATCGGGTGGGCTATCCCGTGATGATTAAGGCTGCCGCTGGCGGCGGAGGCCGCGGCATGCGCGTCGTCTCCGAGAGCTCCGACGTGGCGGCAGAGCTCGAGAGCGCGGCCCGCGAGGCGCAGCGGTCCTTTGGAAGCCCAGAGGTGTTCGCGGAGAAGCGGATTGCGCCCGCTCGCCATGTTGAGGTGCAGGTTGCGGCTGACCGGCACGGTAACGTGATAGCGCTCGGCACCAGAGACTGCACCCTGCAGCGCAGCAACCAGAAGATGATTGAAGAGGCCCCCGCTTCAGAGCTGCGGCCAGGCCTCGAGGAGGAGCTGTGCTCCGCAGCGTGCCGCCTCGCAAAGGCGGCCCAGTACGAGAGCCTCGGCACCGTTGAGTTTCTCTGCTCACCGGAAGGGGGCTTCTTCTTTCTTGAGGTGAACACCCGCCTCCAGGTTGAGCACCCCGTCACTGAAATGATCACCGGGCTGGACCTCGTCGAGCTGCAGATTCGGATTGCGGAGGGCGCGCGGCTGCCTGACCTCGGGCTTGTGGCGCCACCGGTCGGACGCGGGCACGCAATTGAGGCCCGGCTCTGTGCTGAGGAGTTCACTGGCTCATTTGCCCTTTCAACTGGCATCGTGCAGGAGTTTGAGGTGCCGACCCGGGATATTGAGGGAGCAACGGTGAGGCTCGACAGCGGGGTCGCGGCATGCTCGGAGGTCTCGCACCATTACGACTCCCTTCTAGCCAAGATCATCGTTCACGCCGAGACGAGGCACAGGGCCCTCCTCGCGCTGCGCGAGGTCCTCTCGCGCTCCCGCATTAGCGGAGTGCGGACTAACCGGGGGGTGCTCATTCACCTACTGTCGCAGCCAGACTTCATCTCGCTGCGCCACACCATCCAGGGCACTGCAGATCTGCTGCCGGCCGCAACGGATCGCGAGGCACTGCTGGTGCAGGCCCATGCGCTGGCTGCCGCGCACCGCTGCCTCTCTGCGCACTCGGCCTGGGCGGCAGGGTCTCCGTGGATGCGGGCCTCCCCGATCCGCCACCCCTGGAGCACCATCTCGGGAGGCACCGAGGTTTCGTCCTTGACCACGCGCACACCGGATGGCTTTCAGGTTGAGTGCAGCTGCTCCGGGTCACCGAGCAGCCTCATGATCGCCATAGACGACCTCTTCCCCTCTCATCCCGAAAGCGTGCAGCTTAGGGCGCGAGTGAATGGCGGGCCCTCTATCACTAAGGCGGCGATTCGGCGTGATGGGCGCATCACGTGGGTTCACCTCCCTGCGGGCTCCATTGCGCTTGAGCAGCGCCACGCGGCACCGGGGGGCGGGTCGAGCCACGGCCATTCCGGGCGATCCATCACCGCGCACATCCCGGGCAAAGTGGCGGCCCTTCCCGCGCCGGCGGGCTCTCACGTGGCGGCCGGTGACGTCGTGGCGGTGCTTGACTCAATGAAGATGGAGCATCCGATCAAGGCCCCTGTGGCGGGCACAGTCAAAGAACTGCCCCTTGCGGTGGGCTCCGTTGTGCAGGCGGGCTCGCTGCTCGTTGTGATCGCAGATGACTGAGGTGACTGTTACGGCTCTTGCCGCTGCTCGTTGGAAAGCTCGCCAAGCAGCTTAATCACCGTCGCGTTAAATTCGCTCTGCTTGAGAAACGACGGCCCGAGTAGTGCACGCAGGAACGGCAGCAGCGCCCTCTTTCCAAGGCCGATGAGAGGCCCCACAAGCCGCCGATGGCTCGGCGAGACATCCGGCTTGAACTCGACGTTGAAGGTTCGGCACAAGGCGCGCAGCAGCTCAACACGCTCAGGGCGGGCGGCAAACGAGCTGGGGGAAAACAGGAGCTCCATCCTTCGAACCTCTAGCTCTTGGGCCTCACTCAGGGCCCCCTGCTGGCGCAAGGCCGCAGTATTTCGGGCCAGCTGCTCCAACAGCTCAGCCTCCGCTCCAACCGGGGCGCTCAGCCAGATCGTCCCCCTTGTGTTTCCATCTCTCTCCATCGTTGGCCAGGGTATCACACAAAGCGATGCCGATGAAGCTCAAGGAACCGCAGCCTAAAATACTCGTCTCGCTGGGTAATGTACCCGCTATCAAGGCCTGCCATAGCCGAGATAACCACGGCGGCAGTCCTCAAAAAATGAGGTCCCGGCTGATAAAACCTGGCACCCTCACAGAAGACAACCTCTCCTCGCTTCACGGCGGGAACAGACTCCCAGTCCGGCAACTTCTCCAGAATCTGCAGGGTCTTTACGCTCTCCTCAAGCGGCGAGCCACACGGGGCAACGATGACCACATCGCTGCGGTTCTGGACCACCTCCGCCCACCCAAAGGGTCGCGCCTCAAGCCCCTCAGAGCGCTCCTGCGGCTGGCCCGTCATAACCCTCACAAGGTCGGCAACGAGACCCTCCGTCAGCGCCAGCGGCGCGACCGACGAGAGCACCGTCACCCGCTTGTTGCGAGCCCGCTCATAAAAATTCCGGGTCCAGTCCTGGATCTGCGCCTTAGTGCGCTGCGCAAGCTCCCTGCCGAGCCAGCCCTTGCCAACCACCTCTGCAACGCCCTCAAACATGGCGTACAGCTCCATCATTGAGGTGGCAGCGAAGCTGCGCAAAGCCACGCGCTTGCCTATCTTTCTCTCTAGAATCCCCTGGGCCCAAGCAACAAACTGCTCTCCGGCTGGATCAGAGACCTGGGCGAGCACGAGGTCCGGCTGGGACTGCACCAAAGACGACAACACCGCCCTGCTTGAGCACAGCCCCGCCATGAGGCGCTCCTCGTCCTCCTGGCTACCCGTTGGCCGTTCTGCTGCTCTCCTCGGCTCAGTCACAACCACCCTGCCGGCGAGGCTGCCGTCCAGCCCGCACCCGTGGCTTACGGCGCACAGCTGCCCCTCTGCCCCGAAAGACATCAGGAGTTCGGTCAAAAAGGGCTCAAGTGTGGCTATCCTCATGGCGGCACCTGCTACACACGGCTAAAAACGCAGATATCTGCGGCCCACCGTCCACGTGGCGAGGGCTACGGGACAGCTGCGCTGTATTGCCGCAGTTTAGCCGGTTACGAAGCCCTGAAAAGCTCCTTTTTCCGGATAGCTAGTCAGGAATGAATCCCTATTGACGGAGCGCTGCCTCACGCCTCACTGTTGAAAAGTTGGCCAGCAGCTGCGTGACATGTCGTTGCGGAGCGGCCCCTCCCCGGAGTGCACATGAACACCTCACACAACGCGCGTCGCCGGCTTGCGACGCTGCTCTTGGCGGCTGCGCTGGGATTGGCGGCCTGCGCCAGCCGAAACCCTGAGTTTGACGCCCTCCACGACCAGGGGATCATCCCGGTTAGCCGTACCAATCCGTACGTGGGGTCCAACCTCTATCTGGCAAAAGAGATGGAGGGGAGCAGCTACCTCTACAACTTCCTCAAAGAGAGGGGGGTGCCTCAGGCGATAGAGATCTCTGGGAGCAGCGAGGCAGATGCAGAGCTTCGCCTGTACTACTCGGCCAAGAACCAGGTGTTTTACGCGACTCCGGTCAAGGGCGAGGGGCAGGATGTGCGCGAGTGGTCGGTGCGCGGACCGTACAATCTCGAGCGTGAGGCCTACCGCGCAGTGTCCCAGCTGCCAGCAGGCACATCGGCGGAATTTGAGCTGTGGGGAAGGCGCGAGACGATCGGCAACACCGAGGCTGTGGCGAGCCAGCGGGTGATCCTGCCAGCCTTTGTTCCGACCCCTTCGCCGAGGCCACGGCCGAGACCGAGCGCCGCAAAGAGACCCCTCGGGGCCGGTGAGGGCCCTGCGATTACTGGAATGACGACCGCCAACCAGGGCGGGATGACCCTCGACCAGCTCGCGATTATTGAGGCCAAGGAGAACGTTGAGCGTGGCCCGAACGGCGATGCCATCCACACGGTGCGCACCGAGACCGAAACGATCGCATCGATCTCGAACTGGTACGCCGGGTCGGGAGATCAAGCAAAGAAGATAGCTGAGAAGAACAACCTTCCGCTCGACGCGAAGCTCAAGCCCGGCACGAGGATCTTCATCCAGTCCGAGCTCGTTACGAACTCGAGGGTGATGAAGTAGGGACCGGCGAGACGAGGATGTGTGCCAGGCAGCCCCTGGCGATCGCAAGCCGCCCCCCATCAACCCCCAACAGGGTTGGGTCCCCCGCCTGAATCACCCGCACGTGCGCGCCCGGAATAAGGCCGAGCTCAAGGCATCGCCCCTGAGGGGGACCGGGCATAACTTCGACGATGGTGGCTTCCTTTCCAGCGGGGAGCTCGCTCAGCCTTGCTAGCGCCACGGCGCCGGACAGACGCGCAAGAGACTCACCCTCCGGGTCCCGGGCTGTTCGGTCGAGCATACATCCTCAACGTTCGGGCGCTGCGCCTTTGAATCGGATAGTCAAGGTTTCCCAAGCCCGGCGGGGCTCGGCACGAAACACCTGTCCCCGCGACAAAAAAGAGGGAAAAGATACGGGAGAAAACGAATGGTGCCCAAGAGAGGACTTGAACCTCCACGACATTTCTGCCACCAGCACCTCAAACTGGCGTGTCTACCATTCCACCACCTGGGCAATCGTCTTGTGTGGCCCCACCAATTCGCCAGCCGAACCCCTCTGAGAGGGCTTCCGGCCAAAAGCCGCCGCGGAGCCGGGGCAGCCTTACTGAGCGCTGGCTGGAGGTACCGCATCAGGGGCCTTTGGGGCCTCTGGCGCGGCTTCGGACGCCGGGGAAGGACCCTTCAGATTACTCTGATCGAGGCCCTCCAAAACGTCCACCCTGCCGCCCACACCGATGTTGTCACCGGTGCCGAGCTTAACGAGGAGCACGGAGGTTAGCATGAAGCAGATCGCAATTCCAGTCGTGGCCCGGACTAGCAGGGAAGAAGCCCCTCCAACTCCGAACAGGGTATTTGCGCCGCCACTTCCCATGATGGCACCGACATCGGCGCCCTTCCCCTGCTGGAGCAGGACAAGCACCACCAAGCACACCGCAAGGATGACATGAAACACCAGCACAACTTCGTAGTACATGCGCGAACTCCCGTGAAAAACGCCCCCTTTGTAACACCGTACGGAGCGCGAGGGCTAGCCCTTCCCACTACACAAACCGCCCGCTTCCCATCCGGCCACATGCGAGCAGGCCTAAAGTGCTGATATGTGCAGAGTTTCACAACCCGCCGGACCGCCGGAGGCCGACTTGAAACGGAGGGCCGACCCCGCAGTCAAGCTGCCCCACCCGCAAAGCGCTAGTTTGCTATGTTAAGCTGTGGCTGCTGGCGCTCCTTGCTGTCCAAGATCGAGGACACCCGCTCAGCCAAGGAGTGAAAGATGCGCGCCGTTGCCCCTTCGCCTGAGGCGATCGGCGCTCCGGAATCTCCACCCTCCCGAACTGCCACGTCGATCGGTATCTGGGCGAGAAGCGGCACGCCGAACTCCTTGGCAGTTCGCTCCCCCCCGCCACTTCCGAAGATCGGCAAAACTGACCCATCTGGCATCGGCAAGCCCGCCATGTTCTCCACAATCCCCAGGACATCAACGTTAACCTTCTTCAGCATATTGATCGACTTGCGCACGTCTGCGAGGGCAACCTCCTGCGGCGTTGTGACTACCACCGCTCCGCTTAGCTTTACCATCTGCGCCAGCGAGAGCTGCGCATCTCCCGTCCCGGGCGGCATGTCTACGATCATGTAGTCCACCTCTCCCCAGTTCACGTCCTCAAACATCTGGCTAAGCGCCTTGTTGAACATCGGGCCGCGCCAAATGACGGCGTCATCCGGGTGCTGCAGGAAGAAGCCAAGCGAAATGTACTTTATGCCGTGCTTAAACGGGGGGATCAGCCGCTCCTCATGATCCGGCACAACCTGCCCGCCCCCTAAAAGCGTCGGGATGCTGGGCCCATAGAAATCGCTGTCGATCAGGCCAACCTTCGCTCCCCCACGAGCGAGCGAGATTGCGAGATTCACCGCCACCGTTGACTTGCCCACTCCTCCCTTTCCCGATATTACCGGGACGATCCTGCCTCGTGATGTCATCGCCATACCTACACCGCACCCCTTAACGTAAACTCTTCCTCTTCCACCATCGGCTGGCCCTCGGCCCGAGGCTGGGTCCAGTGCTCCCCATGGTGTGCCCGCATCGCCTCCCGCTCCAGCAGGGAGCGGGGTATGAGTGAATCCACCGCTTCCCACGGCAGCACCTCATTAAAGCCGATCCGCCGCGAAACGTAAAAGTCCACCGGCGGCACTCCCTCAACGATGCTGTCCTTTGTGCGCCTCATCAGCCACTTCCAGCTCTCGTTTCGCTGCTCAACCTCGAAGAGCAGCCGCCCCACGCGACGATCTCCCCGCGATAGCAGCCCCTGAAAGTAGCTCTCTTTGGGGGGCTCAAACCGCAGCTCGAGGTTAGGCACCTTCATCACGAGCTTGCGCACCCGCTCGATCTTTGCGCTCAAGATCTTCGTGTCTAGCATCGGCTCCCACTGAAAAGGGGTCGATGCCTTGGGGATGAACGGGTTTATAGAGAGCGCCACCCAGGCCAGCCGGCCCGAGCCCTTTGAGATCTCAGTCACGGCGTTGCGCACCGCAGTGGCGAGAGCCGCTATCGCATCGACATCCTCATCGGTCTCTGTCGGCAGCCCGACGATAAAGTAGAGCTTAAAGCCCCGGATCCCCGCCTCGGCCAGCTCCCGGGCCGCCGCGATTACCTGCTCATTGTCTACGCGCTTGCCGGCGGCACGGCGCAGCCGCGTGCTGCCGGCCTCAGGCGCAAGCGCGACGGTCTTGTACTCGCTCTCCGATATGCTAGCCGCTAGCATCTTTGAGACGCGCTGCGACATAATCGAGCTGAGCGACGCCCGCCCCCCCTGCTCCGCCACAGACTGCGCGAGCTTGGCGATCGACTTGTGCGAGGACACCGCTGCGCCAACGAAACCAACCGCATCGCTGTTTTCCAGGCCGATCTGCACGGTCTCCTGCAGGGACTCCTCGCTGCGCTTCCTGATGGGACGGTAAATGTAACCCGCCACGCAGAAGCGGCACCCCATTTCGCACCCCCGGCCCGTTTCGGTGAGGAACATCGACTTGAATTCCGTCTCCGGGGTTAGGATGCGCGAGTATGTCTTGAATTTTGAGAGGTCCCTGACGAAGCGACGGCGGGGCCGAGGCGGAACATCATCACGAGCCACAATCCGCCGCACCGGCCCATCCTCAGCGAAATGGGGCTCATAGAAGCGGGGAACGTACACGCCCTCTATCTGGGCCAGGGCGAGCAGCGTTTGCTCTCGGCTCCAGCCCTCCATCTTGGCGCGATGGAACACGTCCATAAACTCCGGCAGAAGCTCCTCTGCCTCGCCGATCACTATCGCATCCAAGAAGTCTGCGACAGGCTCGGGGTTGAGGGTAACCGCCGTGCCCCCTGCGATTATGATCGGCATGGCGAATTTGGACTGCGCGGCAGCGTTCTCCCGCTCTTGCCAGGTGCGAAAGAGAAGGCCCTGGTTGTTGAGGATGCGGAGCAGGTGGGGGTAGTCCGTCTCAAATGAGAGGCTGAAGCCCAGGATGTCGCAGTCGGCCAAGAGCCGGTTCGATTCAAAGGAGCGCCACTTCGCCTTGCGCTGTTCAGGCTCCTCAGAGGTTTCGGGCAGAAAACCCCTCTCTACGATCACCCGCTGGTCACGGGCCAAGATGTCGTATACGGCCTGGAATCCAAGGTTAGACATCGCAACCCAGTAGTGGTTCGGGTAGGCCAGGTGAAATCGGATATCGCCGGTGTGGTTGCTGTACGGCACGACGAACTTCTCAAGGGCCTTGAGATCCTTCGTCGAGGGGTTCTTGACCGATTGCCGCTGGCTGCTCACAGTGCTCCCGCTACTCGTTGATCGCTACGCCCGTTTCTGGCACGTCACCAGCGCCTGCGTTCCCCTCTTCGGGTCCCAGCTCCTTCCGGCGCTGCGCGGAGAGGTTCTTCCAGCTCCGCAGGTTGAGCTCTGCATCCATGGCTCCAATTCCGGTTGAGACCTTCTCCTGCTCAGATTCCCCTGGCTTAAGGCGGTACGAGAAGGAGTCGGTCTTTACGGTTGCTCCGCGTGGGTTGACCTGGATCACGTCGAGGTCCACCGAGTACTCATCCTTGGTGTTGTTGAACACCTTCATGGTCCACGTATCACGACCAGTGCGCGACACGGACCCCGTAATCGGCGGGAGCTTATCTCCCGAGATGTCATCTCCCCCAAATGGCTCAGGCACAGTCGACATCGCCGAGCCCGCCTTGAGCGAGGTCGAGAGGTTTCCGCTGCGGGGCAGTCGCTTAGGATCCTCAATCTGGGCTGACACCAAAGATGGCACTGCCAGCAATAGGGCCGTTACGATAAGCTTTCGGGTATACATGGGCGGCTGTTACGCTATCACACTAGGCTTAGGAGACCTCTCCTGCGCACGCGCCCAAAAGGGCACGCAAACCGCCTGATTTTAGCAGGTTACGCAACCTTGAACAAACGTGGAGATAGTCATGAGTGTTATCATCTGCTTAGTCACCTGCCCATCGCAGGAGGTCGCTGGGTCCCTGGCGAAGGGTATCGTTGATAGGCAACTGGCCGCATGCGTCAACATCCTCCCCGGTGTCCAGTCAATCTATCGTTGGCAGGGATCGGTGTGCGTTGAGCAGGAGTGCCTGATGATCATCAAGAGCACCTCAGAGCGCCAGGACGACCTCAAGAGAGCCATCCTAGAAGAGCACCCGTACGAGGTCCCAGAGTTCATAGCTCTAGACACACTTGAGGTATCAGGGCCCTACGCCCAATGGATTATGGACAGCGTCGGCCACAAGGGGATCCCCGGCTGCTGAGCGGTGCGGTCGCGCCGCCGCACCAAGCGGTTACCGTCCCGGCCTTCCGACCGGACCAACGGGCCCTCCGGGAGCTCCTGGGGCACCGACTCCGGGAGCGCCATTCGGGAGGCGCCGGCCACGCTCATCGATGATGACAGGGGGGAAACCGCCATACCCGCCCCCGGGATAGTACTGCGGGGGGGTGGGCTGCATCACGGGCACGGGACCCGCGGAGGACCACACGCGCATCTTTTTGCCGCTCTCCGTCACGAGCTCCTCCCCCGGAAGAACAGGAGGAAGGCGCTTGTCGTATCCCTTGGGGCTTGGCCGCTCTCCCTGGTACTGGTACGAGCCGCCCATGGAGTCGTCACAGCGCGCGCCAGTCGTGGGCCACACGATGCCGATGAGAGCCGCAAAGAGGATTGGCAAGTGGCAACTTTTTCCCATATCGTGTCCTCAAGAGTAGCGCACATTCCGAGCGCTGTCCCCCTTTACGATGCGACCGGGCGCATAACTGGCTGCTCGTCCAGCAGCTTTTTGCGGGAAAGGATGTAACCTCAAGTTGACATTGGGGTTACCTGGCCGGCATCAGGGCGGCGGGCTCAAGGCTCGGCGCACCGGCACGGAGTTTGGGGGCTGGGGCTTACTCTCGCGTGTGGGGGCGAATGACTATGGGCACCAAGAGCATTACCTACGCCGGGCATTCGGCGGTTTTTGTTGGCATGGGCGGCAAGCGGATCGCCATCGACCCATGGCTTAAGGGGAACCCGCTCTGCCCGCAATCGCTCGCAAACCCGAAAGAGCTCGACCTCATCGTGCTCACCCATGGGCACGCGGATCACGCCAGCGACGCTGCCCGCGTTGCACAAGAGAGCTCGGCCCAACTCGCGGCGACCTACGAGCTGGCAATGATTATGATCGCGCAAGGGGTTCCGCAAGAGAAGGTGATCCCGATGAACAAGGGAGGCACGGCAGATATCGGGGGCGTCAGCATAACGCTGACCAACGCACTCCACTCAAGCTCATTCGATGCGCCATCTGGGCCGCTCTACGCCGGCGAGGCTTGCGGCGCAGTCCTCGCGGCGAGGGACTTCACCGTTTACCATGCGGGAGACACCTCGCTCTTCAGCGACATCAAGCTCATCGGAGAGGCGCACAAGCCGGACGTGGCCCTGCTCCCGATCGGCGACCGCTTCACTATGGGCCCGCGTGAAGCTGCTTTGGCTGCGTCCTGGGCGATGTGCCGGCTGGCGGTGCCGATCCACTACAAGACATTCGGCCTCCTCTCTGGGACGTACCAGGAGTTCTCAAAGGAGTGCGCCGCTCTTGGAGTAGAGTGCGCTGAGATGGCCCCCGGAGAAACCCGCGCCTTTTGACCGCCTGTGCCGCGCGAAGCGCGCCGCTTTCTACGACGGGGGCGCTGCACCCCCCTCCCGCTGCATCTGGGGCGGAGCAGCTGGAGGGGGCGCCTCCTGCCTGGTGCTGCCCCTCGCGATGAAGTACAGCAGCGCCACAATCGCTATGAGCGTCACAACGCCGATAATGACCGACAGCGGAGAGTTCTCGCTCGTTACAGTGCTGGGGGTTGTTGTGGTAGTTGCCATATGAAGCGCCTCACTTTGGGGATACTGTGCTACGGCGCGGTTCCCTCCGCCATGATGGGGCTTAGGGCGCTCACGGGGCGCGGCCTCGAGGGGCACGTGAGGGCTGCTGTTAGCTGAGAGTTCCGTAGAACCTGTAACAAACAACCCAAGTTGTTACCACAAGGACCTGACGACCGAGTGGTTGGCTTTCGACGCCGGCACGCAACTGACAGCTGCGCGCAGGACACCGCGGTTCTCGACGATAATGGAAGCTGCCGCATCCACAACGTCTTGGCTCCCAGACCTCAGGAGCTCCATCAGCAGCACCTCGACCTCGGGAGCAAAGGGCACCAGCGGGCCACCCCGGCTGAACGCCGTGCGCACCACAAATCGGACCTCCTTGCTTGGGTCACCGAGACGCCGAGCTATCGACCGCACCGCCTCTCTCAAGAGGTGCGGGTCGTGCATCCGGCCACTCTCAGCTGCGCCACACAGGAGGAGTATCGCCTCAATCCTGAGGCCTGGATCCGGGTCTGCCTCAAGGACGACGAGAAGCGTTCGGACGGCGGGGGCGCTCTTTAGGTGCGGGCCCTTCAAGAGCCGCAACGCCTCACGGCGCTGCGCCTCGTTGCCAACCCGAAGCACCTCTGCAAGCGCCTCAATTGCCTGATCGTTCTCCTCGCCCCTCTTCTTTAGGAAGAATTGGGCGCCTTCAAGCTTCCCTTGAAGGCTATCCTGGTCAAGAAGCTCTCGCGCTAGCCGCTGTGCCGACTCATCCGTGCCCTGGGACAGGAGGCTTGAGACTGCGTCTCGATCTCCCTTCGCCAAGGCAAGCTGCAATGCACGCCGCCGAGCATCCCTTGACCGCCGATTCACCTCGCTTCTAAGCCATGCGGCTGAAACTAGGAACATGAGAACTGCTACCGCCAACAATAACGAATCCATAGTGGGGATCCCTCCCTAGCTAGAGAACAAAAAACACCACCGAGACCACCGGACTGCGCGATGCGCCATCCGGGGGACTCGGCGGAAACCTTGCATGGATCTTCTCAGCAACAGCTTTTGCCCAAGCAACCCACTGGCATGAGCTGCTTGCGCAAAAACCGCTGCGGAACTACCTCTAACCAGACTGAAAAAGAGCGCCCTACTGCGGCGGGGAAACGCCGGAATATACCCCCCTGTAGAGGAGGGATCAAACCCTAAGGCTCGGAATCGCAGTCTGCATCTGTCTTGATCTGTGCCTGATCACCCCCATTCTCCCGGAGAGAGCCCCGCTCGTCTCTGAGCTGGTGCCCTGATTCAGGAAGACATTCGGATCAGCTCTTTACCCCTTCCGTCCCTACCTGGACGGCGTGGTATCCTCGTTCGATGAGCCCAGAGCCTAGCCGTGTATCCCGCCTGCTATTTTCGTGGCTCGGGCCCTATATCCGCCAGAACGTCCGGACCCCCCTCCTCATGGAGGGGCTTTTGCCCCTGCCCCCCAGCCTCGAGTCCTCCAG
>JAFMJG010000169.1 GCA_017853605.1 bacterium | reverse complement strand
GGCTTACTGATCCGTCAACGAGCTCGCTCAATTTGTTGGCGGCGTTTCTCACCAAGTAGCACAGGCGATCTTCCGCCTTGTTTCGGGCGACCCACCGGACAACAGAATCGAGCTCTCGATCGGAGAATCTCTCCGCCAAGACCTTCACTTCCTCAGGGATAGTAACGTGCGTCATAAAAACCTCCTTACAAAACAACCAAGTGCGCGCAACACCGTGCACTCTCGCCCGCCCCTGGCGAAAGGGGAGGGAGAGAGCGCACGGAGAGGGCAGCCTTGACTGCTTTGAAGGTGCTAAAACCGGTAGACTTCTCTCCTGGGCCTCTTTCGTGGCTGCTGGTGCCGGCACGAAAGAGGCGCGGAGGATCTCTGCACGCACAAACTGGGCCGCTCGCGGGGCGAGGCGGCGGCTGGAAAAGAGCCGCGCGACTATACTGGAGGGGAACGCGGAGAGTCTAGCGGGGAGTTCGGGCAGCAGGCCAAGGGGTTGCAACCTGTCTGAATCAGCGCGGATTCGGGCGTATTCGCTCGGCAGAGAGGTGCTTTGTGCCGGCGGGGCGGTGTATGAGAGCCCCTAGCGCGCGTGGATGCCGTACGCTGGGCCGACGGGCAGGGCATGCCAGATGTTCGGCATGGCGCTGGGCAGTGTGTGGAGGTGAGCGGATGTTTCCCGAGAATCGTGTCGAGAAAAAAAACAGTGGCAGCGTGCCTGTGCCGCCGGAGACAGAGACCCTGATCCTTTCTGCCCTCTCAACTCGGCCAGAGCGCAGCAAAGGGTGGGTGTCAGAGATCTTCGCCACCTACCACAAAAAGTATCTCGGTCTTCGTGAGAACGGGCGCATCGGCGAGGCGCTCGCTGATGAGATCCATCGGCTGCTCAAGGAGGCTCCTGCGGGCGAGCTTGCGCACGGGCTCAAGGCGCCCTTCGAGGAGCTGCTTGCGAAGGGCCTGATCCCTGCGGAGCTCAGGCAGGATGTCTTGGCAAAGATCATGGGGGGAGTTGGGGAAGGAGCGCCCGAACAGCGGAGCTTCCTCGCAGAGTCCATAGCTCAGCCGGTTCGGGAGCGTATCCGTGAAGGGCTGCGCTACCGGGAGAGGCTCATCCTGGAGGTGTTTAAGGATGAGGTGCGCCACCGTGAAGGGGGATCGCTCTGCCTCGTAACCTCCGCCGGCTCGGCATACTTCCGCGATGGGGCGACGGGGGAGATGCTCCGTATCCGCTCCCATGCGGATGGATCGCGGCCCTGGATCTCGATGTCCCACAAGTCGTTCTTTGTCGACGGGGCGGGCAAAGAGGAATGGCTCAGCATGAGGCAGAAACCGGCTACCGAGGGCGGCTTTCAGCGGTTCGACGTGCCGAGCTGCGAGCCGCAGCTCGGGGCGCACATCGTCGAGTTCTTCGATCCGATGGGTGTCGTGACGTTGGCATCCAGGCGCAATGGCGCGCGGATTGAGGCGGTGATAGACGCGCGCGATGCTCACGCGTTTGGGCAGCTGCGGGAGCACGTGTCAAGCGCGGTGACGGCGGTGCGCCAAGGGGCGAAAGGCGGCAGGCAGCCGTGAGGTGCTGCCGAACGGGCGCTTTTCCGGGGCCGACCGAGGAAGGGGGCGCCCCGCTCATGACAGGCGTGGAGCGGTGTGGCCACTGGCCTGCCGATCTCGCTGGGCGCCTCAAAACTGCAGGTGCGGCCGCTGGCACCCCAGTGGTATAAGCTCTCTGAGCGCTAATTAGTTTGAGGCAGCGCATAGGGTGTGGGCGTTTGCCGGCCTGCCCGCTGGGCCCGAGCAAGGAAACGACGATGGGACTCTTTCCAGCAGCTGCACACCAACCCCGGCCCGGCCTCGGCCCCAGCATTGGGCTCGCCACCTTTGCGCTTCTCGGACACCTGCTCGTCCTGCTCCTGCGCCAGGCAGCTCCGGTTGGAAACTCGCTCAATGGGCTTGCGACGATTATGGCGGGGGCGCTCTACGCCTGGCTCGCAGAGAAGAGGGTTCCTGGGGCGCTCGCCAGCCCATCTCTGCGGTGGCGCATCGCTGCCTATGCTGGATGCTTAGAGGCGGCTGCGCTCGTGCCGATTTTGATCCTTACTGCCAAAGCCTCTCGCCTAACGATGCCGTGGGAGTTGACCGCCGGCGCTGCGGCGCTGATTGCGGTGCTCTGGTCGCTTTTTCAGTGGGTAGGCCTCGTGGTGGGCGAGAAAGGGGCGCGCCGCAGGCGGGAGCAGTAGCTAGCTCCCTAAGCGGCGCCTGGCGCGGGAGCGCCCGACTTTTCGCATTCAGCCCTGAAGAGCCCGGTGCCATTCCTCTGCCGGGACGTCGGGCAGGAGGCTGCGCTCGCCGTGGCGGAGGTGCTCGAGATCTCGAAGGGTGGCCTGCACCGGGTCGTCGCACGCTGCGAGGAGCGAGAGCAGCGAGCAGGCGTGGAGAAACCTCTCTGCCACGGGCTTGCCGCGCTGAAAAGCCTTGTTGAGGTGCACCGCGAGATCGAAATCCGAAAATGAAGCCTCCTCAGGTATGCCCGCGATGGTCCAGCTCTCGCCAGCGCACGACCCCTCAGCGTAGAGGCGAACCATCTTGAGGATCGACTGCCCGAAGAGCCCCGGCTTGCGGTGCAGCGTGCCGCCTCGGTACCGCGAGGGACGAAGCACCTGCCCAATCGAGTCGAGCGCGCAGGTGACCGACGCGGCAACGGTGCCGTCAGTGGCGACCACTTCGTTAATGGTGAGGTCCCTAGTTGAGATGTAGCCCTCTAGGTCCCGAATGACCTCGACTCGTGCGCCGTGCTGAAAGTCCCGCGGCATAAGGCGCCGAGCCACCGACTCGTCCTCGGCGATGCGGTGCGTGCCCCAGCGGACGACATCGATATCGCGGGGCGGGCGCGGCGCGCGAATTCCAAGGGCAGCCGAGAGCGCCTCTCGGGCCGCCCCTCCCTTGACACCGTAGCCAACAGGCAGCCCAAGCCCGTCGAGCAGCCCGCTTGGCGCCGCAACGCGCAGCAGCTGGCCATTGGTGATCTCGGCGGCCGGCGAGATGCCCTTAATGAAATCAACGGCGGCGGATATCGCAGGCCGGGACGCGTAGCTCTGAATAAGCTGGTGGGCGAGCTCCTGGGCGCGCTGCTGCAGCGGTGATGGCGGAATCTCCGGAAGCAGGGAGCGCTGGGAGATGCTTAACGTTGAGCCCAGTATCCACATGGAGGGTGCCGCGCCGTTTTCGGGGCTACTCGCGGAAGTTAGTGAACTGCAGATCGAGGTCTGACGCAGCTGACCGCAGCTGCGCGATCGCAGCCTGCAGATCGTCGCGCTTCTTGCCGGTGACCCTTATCTGGTCGCCCTGAATCTGCGAGGTGACCTTGAGCTTGCTCTCCTTGATGAGCTTGTTGATGCGCTTCTTCTCGTCGTCGTTGAGCGACTGCTTGACCGTCACGCTTTGCTTGAGCGTGTCGCCACCCGCCGGCTGCGCCTCATCAAAGGTGACCGACTTAAGGCTGACGCTCCGTTTCGAGAGCTTCTGCTTGAGGATCTCCTCCATAGCGCCCATGCGCAGCTTGTCGGGACCGTGCAGCAGGATTATCCCCTCCTTCTCGTGCAGCTCTATTGTTGCTTTCGCATCGCGGAAGTCGTAGCGCTGGCCGATCTCCCGCGAGACCTGATCGACGGCGTTCTTCACTTCTTGCATGTTGACCTGGGACACAACGTCGAAGGACGGCATATGAAAACTCCCGTGGTAGTTCCGTGTAGGGGCTATTCTTAGCCCATGATCCTCGCGCCCTTAAAGGAGGATCTGTGCCTAAGTCGAAACGCCCTGCGGCAGCCAACGCTGCCGCCGTCGAGCGCGAGCAGCACCTGCTCTCTTTGTGGAGGGGGCGGCGGGCGGACAACAGGCGATCTCCGCCGCGCTTTACGCACGTTGCCCGGCGTGCGGCAGCCGCCCACAAGCGGCCTGAGCGTAAAAGATTCAGGGCTCTCCAGGGTGGCCTTTTGGGCGTGCTGCCAGCCGCCAGCAAAGGGTAGGATCGCCGTTGAGACCGCTCTCTCTGCGGGGCCTGCCAAGGCCGTGAGCCAGCTCAGGGCATAGATCGTAAATACCTGCAAACTCAGCTAGTTAAGAGGGTATTGCCTGCGGTCGCAGTGCTCGGGTTTTGCGCGCGGGTAGGGGGCTCTACAGCCCATAAATTGCGCCCAAATTTTAGTGCCCAAAAAATCGGCGGCAGCCGGCGATCAGAACCGGCATTTTGCTAATAATATCGATCTTTTCCCCTCGTTGTGTTGACTAAATGAGAGCCCTCTGTCTACTATCCGCCTCCGCTCTGAAGCTCGGTTTCCAATCCGTTGCTGAGCCAGAAGCGAGGCAGAGAGCCTAGTAAATTTTTCCGATAAAAAGTGAAGATGCAATCTTGACTGATCGGCTCAAATAGCTGAGACTCTCTGCCCTGTCGCGCAAGTACTGGTGACAGAATGTGCAGTAAGACAAACAGGTTATGGGTAGAAGCTGCTTAGAAGCTCAGGTCACAGCGGCCTGAGCTCGAGAGGAACGGTTCATGGTTGAACCAAACTCTAAGTCTTCGTCAGTAGAGCGGCCCTTCGGGGCAGAGTTCGCTGATGTGAGACTAGCAAGTGCTGGGCAATTAATTTCGTGCACATCTCGAAAGAGATGTGTTTACGTAGCAGATTTTCTTTGAATTAGAGAGTTTGATTCTGGCTCAGAATGAACGCTGGCGGCGTGCCTAAGACATGCAAGTCGTACGAGAAAGTAGCAATACGAGTACAGTGGCGCACGGGTGAGTAATACTTGGATAATGCGCCTTCCCGCTGGGGATAACCAGGCGAAAGCTTGGCTAATACCGAATAGTCCGGTCGAAACTGCGGTTTCAATCGGTAAAGCCGTAAGGCGCGGGAAGAGTAGTCCAAATCCCATTAGCTAGTTGGTAGGGTAACGGCCTACCAAGGCAACGATGGGTAGCTGGTCTGAGAGGACGATCAGCCACACTGGAACTGGAACACGGTCCAGACTCCTACGGGAGGCAGCAGTTAGGAAT
>JAFMJG010000168.1 GCA_017853605.1 bacterium | reverse complement strand
AGCTTGCGGTTGCGTCACGTGCCGTTATTGTAGGCTTCGGCGTTCGGGGAGAGCCGCGGGCTATCGCCGATGCTGAGCAGTCGGGCATTGAGATCCGGTTTTACCGGGTCATCTACGAGCTGCTTGAGGACATCAAGAAGGCGATGGTTGGGTTGTTGGAGCCAATACGGCAGGAATCGAGCCTCGGCAGGGTGGAAGTGCGAGAGACGTTCAGCATCCCGAAGGTGGGCGTCATAGCGGGCTGCTACGTAACTGGTGGGCTTGTCCGCAGGAATGCGAATGCGCGCCTTCTGCGCGATAATCGCGTAATACACGAGGGCAAGATGTCGAGCCTGAAGCGCTTCAAGGACGATGTCCGGGAAGTTCAGGCAGGCTTTGAGTGCGGTATCGGCCTGGAAGGCTTCAACGACGTCAAGATCGGTGATGTGGTCGAGGTGTATGAGTTTAAGGAGATCGCCCCCACGCTTGAGTAGCGTGGCGGAGTCTCTCCAGGAAGTTTGGCTAATGGCTCGCAACAGAAGGGTATTTCAGATCGCTGAGCGCATACGGGAGCTGACAGCCCAGTACCTCATCCAGTCTGCAGATCCCCGGTTTAATCTTGTTACCATAACCTCCGTCATGGTGTCGCCAGACCTGGGCTCGGCAAAAGTGTACTGGGTTGTCTCGTTTCTGTCAGACGTTGACCGCCAGGCGCGAATTGATGAGGTAGATGAGGCGTTTGAGGCTGCGCAGGGGCACCTTCGCAGCACGCTTGGAAAGCAGCTCGGCATTCGCTTTGTCCCTCAGCTTCGTTTCTACTACGACGACACGCTGGACACGGTCGAGCAGGTAGAGCGGCTCATGGGACGGATTAAGGCCTCGGAGAGCTGATGAGCGACGCAGCCGCCATAACGGGGGTGCTCGACGCCATTCTTGGCAGCAAGCGGGCTGTCATCCTTTCCCACACAAATCCTGATGCCGATGCCTACGGCTCCTCCTGTGGATTAGCGGCGGGGCTGGCCCGAATGGGGATTGAGGCGTTGGTCTACAACGAGAGCGGATTCATCCCCCGTTATGCTGTCATTCCTGGCGCGAGTGGTGTTCAGAAAGGGGAGCCCAACGCGGACAGCGACGATGGCCTCCTCATTGTCTGTGATTGTGGAGCGCTTGAAAGAGTCGGTGACTCGCTCGTTCCGTTCGTTCGGGGGGCAAAGCGGGTCATCAACATTGACCACCACAACTCGAACACCAATTTTGGTAGCATCAATTATGTTGTGGATGGGGCAAGCTCCACGTCCGAGCTCGTCTTTGATCTGCTGAAGGCGGCAGAGCAACGGCTTGGGCGGGCCGATGTGATAGACCGGCCGGTGGCATCGTGCCTCTTGGCTGGAATAATCGGGGATACTGGCTCGTTTAGGTATCCCTCGACGAGTGCGAGGACGTTTCAGGCTGCTGCGGCGCTGATGGAGCGGGGAGCCCAGCCGGATATCCTGACGCAGGAGCTTTTTGCGAATCACTCCCTTGCGGCGGTCAAGCTTCAGTCTGAGGCGCTTGCCCAGGTGTGCGTCCTTAATGGTGGGGCATTCGCGGAGGTCGTGGTGACGCAGGAGATGCTCTCCCGCTTGGGGGCAGATCTTCTCGATGCGGACTCGCTTGCAGAGCGGGCCAGGGATATTGCGGGCGTTCGCGTTGCTGCACTCTACAAGCAAGACCTTGACCTGTGGCGGGTAAGCCTTCGATCCCGCCTGGGTGCAGTTGATGTTGCGGCTGTTGCCCAGTCCTTCGGCGGGGGCGGGCATAAGCCGGCAGCAGCGTTTCGTTGGCGCAGAGATTTTGAGTCTTTGCGGACAGAGCTGCGAAAGAGGATCGCCGAAGCGCTCGCTGCCACCCATGCGTAATGGAGTCATTCTCGTCGATAAGCCGGCGGGCATAACCTCGGCTGGCGTCGTCGCCCGTGTCAAGCGGGCCCTCAAGGCATCTAAGGTGGGGCATGCCGGCACCCTCGATCCTGATGCAACGGGGCTCCTGGTTGTCCTTGTGAACGGTGCGACAAAAGTGGCCTCTTACGCTGCAGACGGGGACAAGGTCTACTCGGGCGTGATACGGCTCGGGATTCGCACCTCGACGGATGATCTTTCGGGGGAAGTCCTAGAGGCCTGCGAGACGGTTCCGGCATTTGAGTCGGTGCAGCAAGAGGCAGCTCGTCTGGTCGGCGAGCTGCAGCAGGTGCCGCCGAAGGTCAGTGCCGTGAAGGTTGGCGGAAAGCGGGCACATCGACTGCAGCGCGGAGGCCAGGACTTTTCTTTGCCATCGCGGACCGTGTTGGTCCGCCAATTCGACGTGAGCCCAAAATCAGGGAACGAGGTCTGGTACCGCGTCCAATGCGGCCCTGGAACCTACGTGAGGTCCCTCGCGCGAGACCTGGGAGAGGCGCTCGGGTGCGGAGGCGCGACCGCCTCTATTCGTCGGGAGCGCTCGGGTGCGCTCAGCGTAGACAGTGCGCTTTCGCTTGAGCAGGTTAGTTGGGCGGGAGTCCGGGACTGGGCGTGTCTGCTGCCTGAAGTTGCGAGAGTGGAGTTCCCGGCCGACTTGGCCGCCGCTATTCACAATGGCCAGCGAACGGCGCTCCGGGCCGCCGAAAAGATGGGGCTGTATGGCTCTGCAACCAGCAGGCCGGGAATCCTTCTCTATGCTTCTGAGGGAGAGGCGCAGACTCTGGGCATACTGGCGCTCAGGGATGACGGGCGCCTGGATTTTGAGCTCAATCTTGGAGTATCGCTGGGGTAGCGTGGTCCTTGTGACGGCGCCGTGAGCGCTGTTTGTAGGGGAGGAGACATGGCCGCAATCGTGGTGGTCGGAGCTCAGTGGGGCGATGAGGGCAAAGGCAAGATTGTTGATGTGCTCACGGAGCGGGCGGATTGGGTTGTCCGGTTTCAGGGGGGGGACAATGCAGGGCACACGATCGTCGTTGATGGCGTGACAACCGCCTTAAGCCTCTTGCCGAGCGGAGTGCTTCGTCAGGGCGTCAAGTGCCTTCTGGGCGCTGGAGTGGTGCTGAACCCCTCCGTGCTGATCTCCGAGATGGAACGGGTGCGGCAGGCAGGAGCAGATGTGTCGCCCGGCCGCCTCGTTGTTGATAGGGATGCCCACCTCGTCCTTGACTACCATGTGGCGATTGACAAAGCCCGCGAACATGCGAGGGGACCGCACCGCATCGGGACAACCTGCAGAGGCATCGGGCCAGCCTACGAAGACCGCAGCCAGCGTTCGGGCATTCGCTGTGCGGACCTGCTCGCGCTGGGCCGAATAAAAACCCGCATCCGTGCCCACGTGGACGAGAAAAACCGCATCCTGGACACCGTCCTTAACAGCGGCATGTGCGTTGATTTCGATTCCGTCTGGAGCAAGCTCGAGTTGGAGGCCGGAATCTTGGGGCCATACATCGGAAATGGCAGTCGGCAGCTATTTGAGGCCCTTCGACGAGGGGAGAGCGTAATCTTTGAGGGGGCCCAGGGGGTTTTGCTGGACCAGACTCATGGCACGTATCCCTTTGTTACATCCTCGTCGACCGTTGCTGGTGCCGCTCCGATAGGAGCGGGCATAGGGCCACGGATGATTGACGCCGTCTGCGGAGTTGCCAAGGCTTATGCAACGCGTGTCGGCGAGGGGCCGTTCCCGACAGAGATGAGCGACTCGCTTGGTGACGAGATCCGTGCCCGAGGACATGAGTTCGGGACGGTGACAGGCAGGCCGCGCCGGTGCGGTTGGCTCGACGCGGTTGCCCTTCGGCGGGCGATACGGGTTAGCGGCATTGATAACCTCGTGCTCACTAAACTCGATGTCTTGACCGGCCTGAGAAAGATCAAGGTCTGCACGTCATACCGTTTGGGTTCCGATGTTCTGGATGATTTCCCCGCCCTCGGGCACCAGTTCGCTGAGATTGCGCCGGTGTATGAGGAATTTGACGGTTGGGGTGATGACGTGTCAGCTGCGCGCCGCTGGAGCGAATTGCCGGACTCGCTGCGCACGTTTGTTGAGAGCCTGTCCGCTCTTGTAGATTGCCCGGTTAGCCTGGTGAGCGTGGGCCCCGGCCGAGATGCCACGATTGCGGTATCGCCGCCGGCGACCCTTGAGGGTTTTTTGCCCGAGTTAGGTGCGCCAGGGCGTAAAGGATAGTGCCTTTTTGCAGGCATCATGGTAAGTCACTATCGTTTCCTAACAGGTACTTAACTATGAAAAGCCGACTCTTTCCTCTTCTTCTTGCGGGCCTCCTTGTCTTTCTGGGCCTTACGCCCGAGGCATTCTCGCAAGATATCGTTCCCCAGGGAGCGGATGCTGCAGCTAAGCCATCACTCCTAAGCACCCTTATCAACATGGCCCCGATGCTCCTTATGTGTTACGCCGTGTTCTATCTCTTCGTTGTGAGGCCGCAAGACAAGCGGGCAAAAGCCCACAAATCCCTGATGGATTCGCTCAAGAAGGGCGAGTCGGTGGTAACAACGAGCGGGATCGTGGGTCGCGTGGCCGGGCAGGAAGGGGGCTATGTGCTGCTTGAGATCTCCCCTAGCGTCAGGATTAAGGTCGAGGGCACGCACGTAGCCCGTCGTGAGAAGGAAGAGGCCGCAAAAAGCGCGGCGTAAGCGAGGGGCTATGGGCAGGGACTTGACTCAGAGGATTCTTGTTGTTGCGCTTGTCAGTGCGGCTGCGCTGCTCGCGCTTCTGCCGACGGTGGCAAGAGATGGAGTCACCGAAAAGTGGTTCACGAAGCCGATGGCGCTTGGCCTCGACATAAGCGGAGGCGTCCATCTCGTTTATCAGGTTAAGGCCTCTGAGGCGGTAAAGAGCCGGCTCCAGTCGACCCTGACGGCTATTCGTGCCGAGCTGCGGGCGCGTAAAATCGCCGTTGTGCGCTCGTCTATTCAGCCAGACAACACGCTGCAGCTCACCCTCCTGTCCGATTCGTCGCTCGACCAGGCAAAGGGAGTTGTCGCCGAAAAATTCGCGGAAGTAAGTTTCGTGCGCTCGGATCTCGACGAGTCTCAGCCGAGGCTTGTTTTTGGCTTCTCGCAGCTGATGGCGCAGCGCATAGAGAAAGAGGCCGTAGAGCAGGC
>JAFMJG010000167.1 GCA_017853605.1 bacterium | reverse complement strand
CAAAATTGTTTCGTCTCTTGCGGCCGGCCTTGTTGCCCGTTCGCAGCTCCTCCCGTACGGGTTGTTTGTGGCAGGCATTCTGTATGTGGTCGTGAATTATCTCCTCCCGCCGACGTTTGGCGAGGTTCGAGACCGCGCGCTCTACTACAGCTTGCCTCTCGTGTTCGAGGCTGCCTTTCTTGCCTCTGCAGGGCTCACAATCGCCCTGCGGCAACTTACCGGTGATCGAGACCCGCCGTCGGGGCTCTTGGCGGGTGGTATAGCCGCAGTGGATGTGCTGGTCGTCATCTCAGGGTGTTTCGTGGTGCTCCTCGACGGCTTTGCCAGCGCAACAACCGCTACGGTGCTCCTGTCGGTCGCTGCCCTCGAGCTTTGCTGGCGGCAGCTGTCCCGCCATCGTGTCGTTAGGGTTATCGAGTATGTGCTTGCGGCGCTTCTCATATTAGCCATGTTCAAGGCACAGGCGCTCAGCAGCGCAAAGAATTCCCATCATTGGTCCTACTACTTGGGGCCTATCCATTCCGTTCTCGACGGGGGGAAGCTTCTGTGGACTGTTCCTAGCCAGTACGGCTTTCTCGTGGTGCTCGTGCCGGCACTGCTGGCCAAGGCGCTTGGTATTGGAGGAACCGACGCCTTTGGCCTTGTTGTCATGTTTCTGCAGTTCTTATTTACCTGTTTTTTGTTCCTGCTGTTGACGGTAAAAATCCGGCTTTCGCCTCTCGTTGCGGCCGCGGCGGCGTGCGCGGTCTCCCTATTCTGTGCGGGTTGGCTCCCGATATTTGAGGGGCCGATCGCCTTGCCATCTGCCTCGGCGGCGCGCTTTCTCCCGGCGCTTGTGGCCCTTCTCTCTGTGGAGCGGGCATCTCGGAGCCGGTCAACGGGCTGGATCGCGCTCGCAAGTGCCGCCGTCCTCGTCAGCTCCGCCTGGGGTTTTGAGAGCCTTGTCTACACCGTAGGGCCGGCCTGTGCCTTCCTCGGGGCGAAAGCGGTTTTTGAGCTTGACTTTGGGTTCATGAAGAAGTCGCCCTTTCTGCCCCTTATCCTCGGCCTCGGTGGAGCGGCAGCCGTCCTGGTAGCTTACTCGCTCACCGGAGTGGTCGGATTCGACCTGCGTGGGTTCTCCGACTACGCGATGCAGTACGTAGACAATATCGGCACAAAACCGATTATTTTTGAGGGCTGGACGACGTTCTTTGTGTTTTTTCTCGCCTTTTCCTATTACTTTGCAAGGGCTGGCCTGTTCGACCCGGCGCGCAGAAATATTTCGGGTATTCTCTTCTTCGCTTACCTCTGGCTCATTTCATCCTACTACGTCGCCCGGAGCCACACGAATAACGTGCTTAACCTCTGCCCCTGGGCACTGCTGATCATGGCGCTCTGTGCCCCGATAGGGAGCTCGTCAAATGCGGCTAGGGCTCATCGGGTTGGCGTTGCCACCGTAGCGATCCTTTTTCTCAATTACACGTTTCTTCATGCTACTCCGCAAAACCGTTCGGCCCTCTACGAGAGGCTTTTCTCCACCGCCACGTGGATTCGGCCCGAGCTCCTTCCTGTGCCGGAGGATGTAAAGAAGTTTGTGTTAACGAACAGCAATGCCGTGCTGCTTGGCGGGGAGGTGCTCGTGACACCGATTGAGCATGAGCCCCAAACTGGGCACCGGATTGGAGTATCGCCGATCTCGCACCTCATGGTTCTCCATCCAAACCGCTACTGCGAGTACTTCAAGCGCATGCTAGCCGCGCGAGGAAACGCCCTCGCTGTGTGCCATCCACGCGCGGTCGACATCTTCGTGCCCTTCGCAAAGACATGTCCAGGTACCCTTGCCATAAAGGAGCTTGCACCTGTTGGCGAGTGGAAGGTGTACGAAATGTCGAGGCCGTCGTAGGGCGGAGTAGGGGGCCTGGCTTGGGGAGGCCGTCGGTAGAGGAGGTGCTGCTTGGCTCGTCAGGCAGACTTGCGATTCCCCTCGGTGGCGCAGGCGGGGGCTGAGGAGTTTCAACCGGTCGGGGCCCCGTCTTGCGGGGATGTGTGCGAAATTGGGAATGGTATGACTACAGTACTTCAGCCGCTGCGGAAAACGCTCTCGGGCAGCCAGTTCTTTTTGTACGGCGGCTCAGTGGCGATTATGCTCTACGTGGCAATCACGCGCGTCCTGCCGCAGTCCCTGAGCGAGGGGCGTGACCAGGCAATCTACTACAGCCTTCCTGTTGTTTTTGAGCTCTCATTTTTTGTATCTTGGCTCGCCTGCCGAGCGCTTTCCGCGCCATGGCATGGTGCCGGTCCGGAAACTATTGGGAAGGGGAGTGCTGCGCGGGCTCTTAATCTCCTTCCCGTGCTTGCTGGCTGTGCGGTCGCGTTTGTCGGGGGTTTTTTCGGGTCTCGGAGCGTAGGAGTCATTCTTGTTGTTGCTGCACTGGAGGGCCTCTGGCTTAAGTTTGGCCGAGTTCGGGCGCTCGCTGCAGCCGAGTACCTGATCGCGGTGGCGCTCATGATGGCTTGCTTCAAGTCCCAGGCCCTGGTGAACGTTAAGGAGGCGCACCACTGGTCATTCTACCTAGGGTCGCTCTACGCCGTGCTGGATGGCGGGAAGCTCCTGTGGGACGTGCCGAGCCAATACGGGTTTCTTGTGCTGCTTGTGTCCGCCTTCGTTTCGCAGAAGCTTGGCCTGGCTGGGATGGACGGATTTGGGCTGGTCATGGTCATACTGCAGGCCGGCTTCATCGGAGTCCTGTTTTATTTTCTTCGCATGCGAGCGCGGCTATCGCCGATTCTTGCTGCTGCCACGACATGCTGCTTCGCGCTATTTTTTCCGGGTCGCTTCTCCGAGCTCATGGGAATTACCAGTTACCCGTCAGTTTCGGCGATTCGCTTCTTTCCCGCGCTTATTGCGCTCCTATGCGTAGAGCGTGCGTCACGCCGGCAGTCGGTGGCGTCAATAGCGCTTGCCACACTTGCAACGGTCGCTGCATGTACCTGGAGCTTTGAGAGCCTTGTGTACTCACTCGGCCCGTTGTGCGCCTACGTCTGCCTGAAAACCGTTCTAGAGCTGGATCTCTCCTTCGCGCGTAAGGCCCCATTCCTTCCCGTTGCCCTTGGGCTAGGTCTTGCGTGCGCACTAGTACTTTTGTACTCGCTAACGATTCGGCCGGGGTCTGACCTCACGGGATTTTATGACTTTGCCCTGCAGTATGCTGATGTGCATAACACTATGCCGATGCAGTTCGAGTGGTTTTTCGTGTTTTACGTCTTTTTCCTCGCCTTCTGCTATTTCTTCGCCCGTCTCGGGCTCTTTTCGGCTGAACAACGAAACATTCCCGCAGCGATGTTCTTTTTCTATGTCTGGCTTGTTGGATCGTACTACGTGGCTCGCAGCCACCCGAACAACATTCTTAACATCTCGCCCTGGGCACTCTTTGCGATGGCCGCCTGTGCACCCGTTGTAAGGGGAGGGGGAGCGGATTGGCTTCACAGGGCTTCGATGATCGCTGTGAGCGTGCTTTTTCTCGACTATGCGGTCGTTAACTCGTCAGCAGAGCGGGCGTGGGCAGTTTTCGAAAGGGCGACGTCGCCCGTTTTCTGGAGCCGGCCGGAGTTCCCGGCGGTCCCGCGTGAGGTGAGCGACTTTATGGCGAGCCACTCGAACGTGACGATTGTGGGGAACTTTACGATTGTGACGCCCTCAGAGGTTCTGGGCCATACGGACCACTACCTGACACTTTCACCGGTGGGATTCCTAACGGTGCTCCATCCGAGGCGCACCTGTGAATACTTCGAGCGAATGGTCTCGTACCGGGGGGGCTCGCTGGTCGTCAGCCATCCGGCTGCTGACCAGGCCCTGGTGCCGCTGCTCAACCTCTGCCCGAAAGGGGTGCGATGGAAGGAGTTGTCTCCGGTGGGAGGGTGGCGAGTCTTTGAGGTGTGGAGTGCGTAGCTGGCCCTGTGTAGGTCTGCGTGCGACCGATTCGGAGCCATTGACAGCAGCTCCGAGCTGGTGTTTTAGGCAGACGCATCGAGCAGATGAGACGACCTGCAGGACAAATGTACGTGAGCCCCCTACTAGCCGGCGGCGGTGAGAATAATTTTACGTAACAACGATCGAAATTCGCCGAAGCAGCCTTTGTGCTGGCACTTCCAGATATGCGTACGAGTAGTGCGACGCGAAGAGGACTACAGCCAGGTACGCCACAAAAAACCAGGGCTCGTACATAGGAATTCGCCAGCCAACAATCAAGCATAGAAGGCCGATAAGGATCTGAAAAGGAAAGTGCAGCAGGTAGCTCGAATACGTTAGGTTGCCCGCGCCTAGAATGAAATGTTCGATGCGGCTCGGAAGCCTCGGAATGTGGGAAGCCGAAAAGATGAGAAGTGGCCCGACAGTGCACGAGGCTGCGCTTAGCATTTGTGACATATTGCCGGCATGGACGGCCAATAGCCAGTCGGTGAGCCACGCTGCCAATCCCAGAGCAGCAAGAGAAGACAAGATAGAAAGCCGTTGGCCGGTAATTCGCTGCCGTACGATCGCTGCAAGGCCGCCAACATAAAAAAGCTTCACGCACTCAATATACGGGTTTCTCTGCCCGCGGGACTCAGCCCATAGACACAGTACCACAACGGCAACGTTCACCAGACCGGAACGACTTACATAACGAACTGTCAGAAAAAACAGGAGGTAGACACAAACCTCGATGGAAACTGACCAGATTGGATAGTTGAAGCTGTCCTGATTTAATGCGCGATTAGCCACCAAGAAAAGTTGCAGCAAGAAGTCGGTCGAACTGTTCCAATTCCAGTAAAAAAATTCGTGTTGCCGCTGAAAGTAGAGATGCTGCAACAGTGCAACTAGGAGCAGTGTCGCAAGGTGGAGAGGGTAAAGGCGTGAGAATCGAAGGACGAGGAAATTGCCCGCATTTATTGCCCTGGAAGAGATTGATTGACGATATTTCCAGAAGAAAATAAAGCCGCTGATGGTCCAAAACACTTGGACTGCCCATGAGCCATGCCTGTAAACGAAACCGAGGGTCGAATAGAACGGCTGTTCTGTGGGCCTAAAGTCTACCGCCGAAATTCCGACTGAACGGAATACATGATAGTGGAAAATCAGGACGGCGAGTCCAGCGGTGAAGCGGAGAGTTTCAATACCAACTAGCTTGTTG
>JAFMJG010000041.1 GCA_017853605.1 bacterium | reverse complement strand
CACGCCAACCCGCACGGCAACCTTGACTCCGACAGAAACGCCCACGCGCACGCCTACCGCGACCCCGACGGGCACGCCGACGCACACCCCCACCCGGACGCCAACGTTCACGCCGACCAGCACGCCAACGCGCACCCCGACCTACACCCCAACGGCGACTCCAACAGCAACGCCGACAGCGACACCGACCGTGCCCCCAGTTCCGTGCAATCCCCTCGTTGACCGCGAGTGCGTGCGCGCTGTTCAGCAGGGCGTGACAAACTTCAGGGCTGGAACGGGAGGCCTGATTATCAAAAAGCAGGGCTACCGCGCGCAAACTGGAGACCTGGCGGTTGTCGATGTTCTCCAGGTAGATCCGCGGTGCAGCCGCTTCCCGTATCCGGAGTGCCCGATGGAGAAGTTTGACGAGCAGGGCGCAGAGGTGATGAGCTTTACGGCGGCAGCGGCGAGCGTAGACGTGCAGGTAGGCGCTCTCGTTCAGGCGCTCGGGTCGCCCGGCAGCTCCGTGTGCAGCGCGGTGTACATGGACCTCCTCCAGAAGGTTAATGGCACCCTTATTGAGCGGTCTTCGCGCATCATCGGGGTTAACTGCAATAAGGTGAGAGCTACCGCCAATTCGTCCTACACGATAACGGGCCTCACGCCAGGCGCGGACTACGTGCTGCGCGGGAGGCTTGAGTGCCGTTATGCTAACGTCCCAGAGAGCGCTGCCGGATTCTTCAAGTGCATTCAGCTCCGCACCGCCATGACCCTTGTTTGGCCGACTGGGCTTAGGGCTGGCCAGGTGGCGAGCCCGCCGGCGGCAGAGCCTCCCTCGTCGGGGGATATTCCCGCGCCTGAGGCAGGGGAGTCGGCAGGGGTCGGCAGCGACAATGCCCCGGTGGATTTACGGCGCCTCCCTCAGCCTTCCGGGCGGCGACTCATCTCGCTTTAAGAATAGGGGAGTCGCAATCAGTAAACTTGAGCTCGAATCTAGCGCCTGGTTAGGGCAGTGAAAAAATGAGCCGCTAAAGAGCGGGCTCTCGTGCTACGGTGCCGCCGCAAAGACAGTCAGGACGTGCCGAATCGCAGTACGCCGGCACAAGAGCAGTACACCGTATCGCAGGAATCGAATGATCGAACTGGGTATTGTGGATCTCAGCGCGTCTGCCCGGCGAAAGCTCGCCGCCCTCGTTGAGCGCTGGGCTTGGGTGGCTCCTGACAGCCGAATCTCAATTCCCCGCATATCGCTGCAGCTCCTTTCGCCTGAAGAGGTCCGGTTTCATGGCGGGCTAGATGTCTGTGTCGTTGGCCCTGACCTTATCGCTTGCGACGCCGCCTACCTCACGACGCTGCGCAAGGAATTAGCTGACAAGCTCATCTTGTGCGTGCTTGACGCCCGGACCCAGTCGTTTGGGGTGGTTGAGCAGCTTGGCCGCCTCGGAGTGGATGACGTGCTGCTCGATACCGCCCAGAGCGACGAGTTTGTGCGGCGGCTAGTGCTGCTGCAACGACGGCTGCGAAGCCGGCAGCGTGGGATCATCATGATGGTGGATGCCGCTCGGGGAGGAGTTGGAGCCACGTTCTGCACGGCTGCCGTTGCAGAGGCGCTGGTTGCGCAAGGCCTGTCGGTATGCGCAGTTGACTGCGATTCAGCATCGCAGGATCTCACCCGCTTTCTCAGGGTCAAGCCCCACCTCAGCGAACCGCTCCGGCTGCTGGTTGGGCAGGAGCGCCTCATTACGGGAGAGACCGTTGCTGAGTGCACCGTCCCGGTATGGGCGGACGAGCCCCTCCTGTGCTGCATGCCGCCCGCCGCTGACAGCAACGACACTCTTGTCTTCTCTCGGGAAGGTATGCGCTCGTTTGTTTCGGTTATAGAGACCCTCGCGGTGCTGCACGAGCGGGTTGTTATTGACAGCTCGCCCCTCAGCCCGGCCGCTCGGCATGCACTTGCCCAGGTTGCCGATGAGGCCCTGTTTGTGGCCAACCGAGATCCAGCAGGGGCTTTTGCGAACCGGCAGGCATTGTCGGTTCTCTCCGGCGCAATGCGGGGAGATGCCGTGTTGCGGATTGTGCTGAACGACAGCGGCGGCGTCGCGGCGTCGCGCGCACTGCTCAGGAAGGAGGTGCTTACGGTCGTGGGGCGACCTCTTCCTGTCGTTGAGATTCCGCATACCCGTCGCGCCGCGCGCTGGGCGTGCAGTGGCCAAACGCCTTACCGATTTCTTCGTCGTCATGTGCAGGCTCTCATCTCGCCGCCGCTTCACCGGCCAAAGCCGGGGCGGCTTGGGGGAGGAAGAGCTCTCTGTGCCGACGTGCTCAAGAGGGCATGGCGGGCCACAGCTGTTGCGGGATGGTGGGGAAGAAAAAGAGGGAATGAGCCGGGGCAGGCGAAGACTGGCGGCTCATCGGAGCCGCGATACGAGCCGCTCACGATAGGCTTCGGCACGCCGATGCTTGAGGCGGGAGAGCTCGTGTCGAAGCCGGTGATGCTCGGCTAGTTCGGGTGGCCAGCTGCTGGGAATAGGAAAAAAACCGCGCGCACAGCGCGCATTTCTTGGGGGGACAGAGATGGCAAAGAGGCAAGGAAGGCGAGAGAAGGGGTATACGCTGCTTGAGTACTGCGCGGGCGCGGCGATTATAGCGAGCATCTTGTGGACGGCGCTCAATTCTCTGGGAGGCGACTTAAGCGATCTTCTCGGTGCTGTCGGCGGATGGGCAAACGCGCGACAAGGTGAAGTAGTCCGCTAACGATCGCCGGGAGGAACCCCTATGGCAGCGCGCATTTCCCGCTCAGACGCCCGCCGCTACTCCTCGTTCAGCACAGCGCTCGGGGTGGCAGCCTTAGCAGCCGGCCTCAGCGGGCTTGCTTACTCGGCGGGCAAGGGGGGCGATAGGCCGCCGGCGCCCCAGAGGGTCTTCGTCCCGGAGTTTAATGTGGTCGAGGTCCCGGTTCCGGAGCGCCCCGTTCCGGCCGGGACCCTCCTGAGGGAGGTGCCTTTCCGGCTTGAGAAGTACCCGGCGCACCAGCTTCCCCAAAACGTCGTGCGCGAGGTTGGCAGGAGTGGGGAGCTGACCGCTTTGGTGTCGCTCCCTGCCGGATTGCCGATCGCTGGCGACAATCTTGGCTCGGCAGATGAGGCTACTAACCCGATTCTGGGCCACATCCCCCCAGGAATGCGCGCCATGACGGTGAGCGTCGACGCGACGGCGGCCGTGGAGGGATGGGCACGCAGCGGCTCAATTGTGGACGTGCTCCTGGTCGAAAAGGCTAAAACCGCGGTCGTGGCGGAGAAGGTCAAGGTGATCTCTGCTGAGCGGTCGCTTTCGCCGGTTGAGGCTTCGGGAGCTGCAACGGTTCCCAGCACAGTCACCCTGCTTGTGACCCAGGAGCAGTGCCTGGCGATCAGCACGGCGGTGCCGCTCGGCAGGATCACCTTCGCGCTGCGTAGCTCCCGTGACTCGGGCAGCTGGCGGGACACGCACTTTGCTCCGGAGGATCTCGCTCCGGCAGAGGCTCCCTCCCCGCGCGCTAAGGTGGAGGGGGTTGTGGCATTTGGGGGCACCGGAAGCAGGCAGCGGTTTGCGCTGGTGCAGGGCGCATGGCTTCCGGCCGATGATGTGCCCTCCGGATTCCTGCTTGAGAATAGGGGGAGGTAGCGCGCTGTCTATGGGAGAGCGTTGGCAACCGGATCTCTCTAGCGCCCCTTCGCTTCCACCGGTGCTCGCCCATGTGCTGGCAGAGGTGCGCCGGTTCGCTGCCGCATCCAGGGAGGCCGACACTGGCCGCCCGGCCGACCTCGGGCGCGCTATCTCTGACGCTGCGGCACGGCTCGGGGTGGAGCTGTCGAGCTTTGAGCGGGACGAGGTGCTCGCGCACCTTGAGAGCGACGAAAGGCCCTTTGGGGTGCTGCAGCCCCTGATCGACGATGCGCGGGTCTCGGACATCATAGTGTCAGGATTCTCGAAGGTTTCCGTGCAGCAGTCGCGCAGGAGCCTCCGCACGCAGGTGCGCTTTCCTGATCAGCGTTCCTACGAGGCATTTGTCGAAAGGCTCCTGCTAAAGGCCGGAGCCTCGTACTCCACGAGGCAGCCGATAGCTGACGGAATGGCGAGCTCGCTAGTCCGTGTCCACGCGGTCCACCGTTCGCTTTGCGAAGACGGCCCCTACCTCACAATTAGGATAAACCGCTTCACGTCAGTGTCAGTGGATGACTTGGCTGCCTCAGGACTCGCTCCCCGGCCGGTGCTCGCCTACCTCGCGGGAGTGGTTGGAATCGGCCGCACCGTGCTGGTGGTCGGAGAGGTTGGCACAGGGAAGACGACATTGGCGAGGGCTCTCGCCTCAGGCATCCCTCACGAGGAGTCGGTGCTCGTGATTGAGGACACGCCAGAGATCCGCCTCGACCATCCGCACGTGCGCTACATCTCGACCCGGGAAGAGAACATCGAGGGCGAAGGGCGAGTCTCGCCGGCGCAGTGCATTCGGGCGGGAATGCGCATGGCGATGAACCGCATTATCTTTGGGGAGATTCGGGATGCAGAGGCCGCAGAAGCGTTCGTGGATGTGTGCGCCTCGGGCCACTCAGGGATCTCAACGCTGCACGCCCGCAGCGCCGCTGATGCAGTGACGAGGCTTGAGCTCTTTCTTGCGCGGGCGCAGCGCAGCGCAGACCGGGGCGTGCTTGGCAGCCAGGTGGCGACAGCGGTGCAGGCTGTTGTCGTCGTTGACGTGTGCAAGGCGACCGGCATGAGGCGGATTATGGAGGTTCGGGAGCTGGGCCCCGTTGCCGACGGGATTCTGAGGCACCGCGACATCTTCTCGTACCGACCGTCGCACGGCGCCCCGTCCTGGGCTGTTGCCGGGCGCGTCAGCGCGCACCGGGAGCAGCTTGAGCGGGAGCCGCATCGGTTTTCGTTTCAAGGGCTCCCCGAGCGGCTCTTTCTGGATGACCGGGTTGCATACCGGGAGGCGGCCATGTCGCTGCGGCGGGAGGCGGCACAGGGATGAGGGGCCGCGACCGGCTGATCGTTGACGCGCTGTCGCACGGCGCGCCAAAAGGGGAGGGGGGCTCGGCAGCGCAGATGGGCGGGGAGTTCCTTGTCAGCAGCCTTGCGCTGCAGCAGTCAGGGGTTTCGCGCGCTGTTGCCGGCCGAGCGCTGGCGCTCCTTGCGCTTGCCAGCGCAGCTGTTGGGCTTCGTTCGCTCATGGCTGGGGCGGGCCTGCTGGCTGCGGGTCTGCTGGTTGGCGGGGGGAGAGTGCTGCACCTTGCGAAGCGGCGGCGCGAGGCTGTTGAGCGCGACCTGCCCGCCTTCCTGGCCACGATCGCCTCATCCGTTCGGGCGGGCATGGATCCTGTGTCAGCGATCATGGGAGCCGAAACCTTCTTTCCGCAGGGGTCTCCCCTGCGGAGCGGCATCTCGGAATTTACGCGGGGCATGCACGATGGAGGAAGCGAGGAGGAGGCGATCGCCGGCTTCATGGGGCCGCTGTCTTCCCCCGATCTTGAGCTCTTCAAGCGCTGCCTCACGCTGTCGAGGCGTCACGGCGGGCCACTTGCAGAGCCCTTGCACCGTGTCGTCAAAGTTGTTCGGCAGCGACAGTCGTTTCGCCGAAAGACGAGGGCCGCCTTGGCGATGCATCGCATGTCAGCGGCGGGCATTGCGCTGTGCGCCTCGCTGTTGGGGGTGATTCAGGGCTGCATGAACGTCTCTGGGCTATCCCTCGCGTGGCATCACCCGGTTGGGGGAGCCTTCCTGCTTCTGGGCGGCGCCCTAGTGAGCGTCGGCATTGTGTGGATGATGCTGCTGGGACGGGAGGAGACGCTGTGAGCGAAGCGGCCGTATGGTCATCAGTGGCGGTGGCAGCGGGCGTTGCGCTCATGGTGCAGGGACGCTTGGGGGCTGTGCACAGGGCGATGGCAGATGCGCTCCTTGAGGGTGCCCGAGACGGCGCAAGCGCGAACACGACGGGGAGCACCCCTGTGCCTGCGCCAGCGGGGCAGGAACGCCGCCACGCATGGATACTCGGGGGAGCGATGCTTGCCCTGTTTAGGGCGATGCTCGGGGCATCGTGGGGGATCCAGGAGCTGCCGTTCGCGGCGCTCGGTGCCCTTGGGGGCGAGGTGGTGTTTCGCGCCAGCAGGGAGGCGTCCCGTAAAAAGCTCATTCGCCGCATCGAGTTTCACCTGCCGAACACGATGGAGCGGATCGTTATGGGAGTGAGCTCGGGCCTCGACGTGCTTCCGGCGATGAAGGAGGCAGCGCGCGATGGGGGCGATCCCGTCTCGGAGTGCCTGCGCGACGTGGTGCGCACCGCTGAGTCAGGCATGCCTGTGGCAGATGCCCTGCGCTTTGTCGGGGGCAGCGCGCCGAGCGCAGCCTTGCAGCATTCCCTCGTTCATTTGGCGATTGCGCACCAGCAGGGGGGCGAGGTCATCAGGCCGATTAAGGAGCTGTGTGACGCCACACAGGCGAGCTTTCAGGAGTCGGTGGAGGAGCAGATCGCAAAGCTTCCGGTGAAGGCTGTGCTGCCGCTCGTGGTCACCTTTGCCGGCCTGATAGTGTGTTTTGTGACTATACCCCTCATGCAAGTGGGGGCCATAACGAAGAGGGCAGCGCATGCGCAGATTCGCTAGGCAGGGAGGGATGGTGTCCGCGATCTTCCTGGTGGCAGTGCTGCCCGTAATGATGGTCCTGCTCTGCTTGGGCCTTGAGCTCACGCATTTCTTCGGGGCCCGCGATGATGTGCAGCGACTTGTTGACCGGGTCACCCGAGCCAGCCTGACCAAGGGCATGAGCGGGCCGGAAGCTGAGCGAGCACTGCGCGCTGAGCTTGCCCAGCTGCATGATCTCGTCTCAGTTGAGTCGGTCAAGATCCAGCGTGCAGCGCAGTGGAGCGAGAGCCGAGTTGAGGGGAGATTTCGGGGCGTTTTTAGCGAGCTGGCCGCCATGCTGGCTGGGTCAAGCCAGGCGCGCCTCCCGGTAAGTGTCCACGCCCGCATCAGGAGAGTCGAGGCCCGAGTGCTCATTGTGCTTGACAGGAGCGCCTTCGGGAGCGAGCTGGCCTGCGACAGCGAAGGCTTCAAGGCGCTCGCCTCATTCGTTGAGTCGCTGTCGCTTCACCTCGTTAGCCAGCAGCTTGCAAAGGTGAGCGTAGCCGTGATTCCAGGCGCCTCCCAGCCACTTGAGGTGCTGCAGCCTTTCGGTGCGCAGGACCTGCTGCCGCGCTGCAGGCCGCGCCGCGCGCAGGTGGGATTTGACGTCCCGAGCCTCGCAGCAGCGAAGGAGGGACAACCCTCCGCCTCTGTTGGCAGCTCAGGGGTCGAAGCGCTGCGGGTTGAGCTCCTTTCAGGCACGGCCGAAAGCCGCGCGGTCGTCGTTGTGCAGCGCTGGAGCGTTGAGTCGCAGCTCGGCTATGGCCAGGCGCTCTTCTCAGCGCTCGATGCCGATGCCCGAGCGCGGCGGATCTCCCTGAACGGAATCCATGTGCTGCTCGATGGGGCTGATGCGGCGGGGGCGGCGCTGCCGGCCTTCTCTGGGACGGGCGTGAGGCTCAAGACGGTGCGGGTTTCGGGCCGGGAGCTTGCCCATCCGAACTTGGTCGCCGCAGTCCGCGGCAGCGTCGGAGACCGCACGGTGCTTGTTTTTTGATGAGGGGGAGATGGAAGGCATGAGGGAGCGGGGAGTTGCGGCGCTTGAGGCTGCCGCGTGGCTAACAGCACTTTTGCCGTGCGCGGTGTTAGGCGCCACGGTGTGCATGAAGGCCCATGATCAGCGGGTGCTCGGGGTGATTCCGGAAGCAGCCATCCGGGAAGCCGCTGTTCCGGCGCTTCGCTGGTCTTCCGATGGCAATACGGGCTCATTTGCCATAGATCCTCTCACCGTGCGGAGCATGGCTGAGAGCCTGGCGCTCTCGGCCCGCCGTGAGGCAGAGGCCTCGGTGCTCAGGACGAGCCAGATCTCTGTGCGGGCATGCGGCTGGGTCTACCGGGTAGACACACAAACCGGAGCCCTCGGTGCCCTTGAGCGACAGGAGTGCGCAGCGCTCGGCTCGCTCCCGCTCGCAGCGGAGCTCCTCGGCGCACGGCAGAGCGCGCTTGAGGGACGTCCCGGGATCCGGCTGGGCTCCCCCGGGGAGGCTCCCATCTTTGCTGATCGTGTCCTGGTTGTGGGCGTTGCTATCGGAGGGGGATTCCCGTCGCTTGGAGGGGCTCTCGGTGATGGAGCCATAACCGCTGCTTCGGCCGGGTTCCCGCGCTCAGAGGTGTCGTTATGAGCCTGGCGCAAGGCCTGTTGCGGTGGCTGGCGGCCCGCAGCGTCGGCAGCCTAGCCGCAGGGCGGTCACACAGGCTTCCGTCCCTGGTAAAAGCGATGCGGCGGCTCGTCTCTCGCTCTGTCATTCGCGAGGTTGTTGGCACCTCGCACGACCGCCGCCAGTGGGGTGTGCTGGCGGCAGCGTGGGTCGGCGTGAGCGAGCGTGAGTTCTCGCGGGCGGCAGCGCGAGAGATGGGGCTTGAGTTTGAGGAGACCGTGCCGGTGCCGGACCTCGCGCCCTTCGGGGAGCGGGCGCGGGAGCTGCTGAAGCAGCTGCGGCGGGCTGGGTGCAGCGTATCGATATCGGAGGGCACAGTCGAGGGATTCCTGGCGATCGACCCAGCCGAGGTGCGTGAGGTGGAGCTCTACACCGGCGCGCAGAGGATCGCGGTAGCGCCCTGGAGCGAGATCGCCCGCGCCCTCGATGGGGCGGAGCGCATGATCGCCGAGCGCGAGGCCAATGCTGATGTAGTGGCGACGCAGCACAACGACCAGCTGTGCGCCAGGATCCTCGCTGTGCTCGCCAAGGAGGCCAGCCTTCACGGCGCCTCAGCGGTGGAGGTTGTTTCGGCTGAGGGCAAGACTCGATACCAGTTTCTCTCGCGTGAGGGAAAGACCGGCGTCGGCAACGTCCACAGCGGTGCGGCTCCCTGCCTCCTGCAGTACCTGGCGCGCCGGGAGGGCGCAACGCAAGCGATTGAGGGGCAGGAGGTGTTTATTCGCGCCCTCGGAAATCTCTCAAGCTTTAGGCTTTCGTGGGGAGAGGCCGTCTCGGCTGGCGCCCCGCCAGCAGCGGCCCCGCCCCCTGAGCCTGTTGGCAGCCCCTCGGCGGGCATTGAGAGGGAGGCGGAAGGGAGGCAGCAGCCCTCCCAAGCCGTGTCGATCCTGGTGATCGATGATAACCCCATGTTCTGTCGGGTGCTTGAGCGGCTGCTCAAGCAAGAAGGTTTCGATCCCTGCTTCGCCGACAACGGGATCGATGCGTTCGAGAAGCTTCAGGGCAGGGGAAGCTTCCTTCCGTGCGCGATTATCTGTGACCTGCACATGCCGCGGATGAATGGTCGGGAGGTGCTTGAGCGCCTCAAGGCCGATGCGCGGCTGGCAGCGATACCGGTCGTGGTGCTCACCTCGGATGAAGATGTTGAGGCGGAGGTGATGCTGCTCAAGGCGGGTGCTGCGGCATTCATCTCCAAGTCAAAGGATCCCCGCATCCTGAGCGCGCAGGTGAGGAGGCTGGCTGGGAGCGGCCCAGTTCGGGAGGCAGCGTGAGCGACGATTGGCAGTCAGCGTTTGGCCGCGCGCTCGCGCACGCCTGTGCTCAGGGAGTCAAGGAGCTCCTGCCATCGCTGCTGCCGCGCATCTCGTGGGAGGTGCGCCACCTCGTGCAGCCCCAGTTCGGCGGGCTCGCAATCGTTGTCAAGCTCGGGGACGGAAGGGTGGTGGTGGGGCGCGAGGAAGATGCCTTGGGCCTTCCGGCTGAGAGCCTCATGGGGCTGCTCGCTGAGCCTGGAGGAGCGCAGCTGTCGTACCGCGTTCGCGATCATGCCCTAGACGGGATTCGCTTCTTGAGCGACCAGTGCCGCAGCTCGATCGTTGTGCGCTTGCAGCTGCCGGAATCGGTGCAGCGCGGCGGCGAGGCGGCGATATGGCTGGGGCTCGTGTGCGCGGCTGCGCCTGTGCACGTGGAAGAGGCCCGAGCTCTCGGCCAGGCGCTCGAGGGGTGGTTCTCAGTGTACGCGCCCGTGATGGCCCGGCTTGAGGATTCGGAGCGGGAGCGCGAGGGCAGCGTGCGCCGGCTGCGCGAGGCATCGTCCCTTGCCCACGATGCGCGTGCGCCGCTCGGGGCGATGCGGAGGCTCCTTGAGGCCCAGGCTGGAGCGCGCAGCCCGATGGGTGGCGATGACGCAAGGTTTTTTGTCGATCAATTTGAGTACCTGGAGACACTGCTCTCGCGCTGCTCGCCGCAGGCCCTCAGCCGCGAGGCTGAGAGCGGGGGCCGGGCGGGGCTCGCCAGGGTTGTCGAAAGGGTAGTGGCGCGATTTGCCGGATCCGCTGCCCAGGCTGGAATCTCGCTGCGGGCTGAGCTGGAGCCGGCCCCGTTGGAGTGCTGCATGCCTGAAGTTGAGCTGGAGCGCGTGCTCTCGAACGTGGTTGGGAATGCGGTCCAGCATTCGGGGCAGGGGGAGGTCCTCATCAAGGGTTGGCGGGTGCCGGGCACGCGCCAGATCGCCGTCTCAGTGCGCGACAACGGGCCGGGCTTTACGGACGAGGCTCTCTCGCAGCTCAAGGAGCGGGACAGCGAGGGAGTGGTGTCGGATTCGGGCTGGGGGATGGGCCTGATCTCATCCCGGAGGAGGATTGAGCTGTCTGGAGGCTCTATCCGCATCGGGCGGCATGAGCGTGGGGGCGGGGCAGTAGAGATAGCCATTCCCGAGGCTGCGGGGGTGGCCCTGTACGCGATCGAGGGATGCTCAGGTGCGTCGTTGTGCGGCCCATCCAGTGAATTTGGAAGGGTTGCGCTGCACGTTGTCGACGATGATGCAGGGCATGCTCAATCGGTTGTCAGGCTCCTCTGCGCTCGCGGGATAGTGGCGCGGGCATACGCCAGCCTCGCTGATTTTTTTGCGTCGGGCGACGCGGGGACGGGCCCAGTTCTCTGCGATGCGAGGATGCCTGGGGGTGGCGCGGAAGATCTGCTTCAGCAGCTGCGCCGGCGCCGGTGCTCCCCGCGGGCGGCAGTCATGAGCGGCGAGTCAAGCGACGAGCAGCTTTACCGGCTTGCGGCGCTCGGGGCGGAGCGCTTCTTCCTTAAGCCGTTTGACGTGGGCGATGTGGTTGCGTGGCTGCGCGGCGAGCAAACGCGCGCACTCTAGACAGGCTTTGTGAGCCGAGTGTCGATCGGCTCGCCGAGCAGCGGCGGCAGCTCGGGGTGGTACTGCTTGCCGCCCTGGGACGGGACGAGCTGCTGGCGCGTCCCTTGGATCTGCTTCTGAAGCTGCAGCAGCGCATCGAGCACAGTCTCTGGGCGTGGCGGGCACCCGGGGATGTACATGTCCACTGGGATAATCTTGTCGATCCCAGCAACGGTCGTGTAGTTGTCGTAAAAGCCACCCGACGAGGCGCAGGCGCCGAAGGCGACTACCCACTTGGGCTCAGTCATCTGCTCATAGACCCGCAGGAGCACCGGAGCAAGCTTGTGGTTGACGGTGCCGACAACCCACAAGAGGTCTGCCTGCCGCGGGGTGAAGCGCGGCAGCGCAGCGCCGAAGCGGTCGGTGTCGTAGTGCGAGCAGTTGACCGACATGAACTCCATGCCGCAGCAGGCGGTGACGAAGGGGTACGAGAAGAGCGAGTACTTGCGGGCCCATGCGAGGGCGCTCTCAAGCTTGGTGGTGAGGAATCCTGACTGGTCTGGAGCTGAAATCATGAGCGTGTGACAAACGGGGGCGCACAGCGCGCCGCACCTCGCAGTCTACCGGGTTCGCCAAAAGATCGCTACGGCTTGCTCTCAGCGGCGCACGCTTGAAAGAGCGGCTTTTGCCGGCGGTAGCCGTGCATGAGGCGCCCGCTGCCCCTAAAAATCCTCAACGTATCTGCAAGCATACGGGATTGGCGCGAGAGCGCCGCTGCTCACGCATGGCCCGCCGAGCGGCGTGCGTGTATTGCGTGAAGTGGGGAGTATGCGACATCCCTTCGGTGCCTAAGCCCCTTGCGCTCAGGTTCCGGGTGCCGGTTAATAGCGCAAGGAGTGTCTCGCCGATAAGGAGTCCCATGAAGAGATTGTGCACAGTGATCGCGCTCACAGCCGCTGCCCTTTTGCCGTGTGTTTGCGCTGAGGCCGCAGATATCATCACAACGCCGTCAGGCCTCAAGTATACCGAGGATGTGGTCGGCACGGGCGCTGTGGCCGAGACGGGCAAGAAGGTGACGGTCAACTACACGGGCTGGGTGCAGCGGGACAACCGCAAGGGGAACAAGTTTGACAGCACGCGCGAGCCGGGGCGGCAGCCCTTTACGTTCAGCCTCGGCGCCCACCAAGTAATTAAGGGGTGGGATGAGGGGGTGGCCGGCATCCGTGAAGGGGGAACTCGCACCCTCATTATCCCGCCCGACCTCGCTTACGGCGAGCACGGAAAAGGGCCGGTCATCGGGCCCAATGCCACGCTTATCTTCGAGGTTCAGCTCGTAAAAGTTCAGTAGTCCTTCACGCTACTTGCGCTCAGGCGAGAGGGCGAGGTGTGGCGGCTTTGTTTTTTGCCGCCTGGTGCATGTATACTTCGCCGCGCCACCATGAACACCGCGCCTGACATGACGCCGCAGCAAGAGGAGCTCTCGGACACCTCTGCATCGGGCCTCGCCCTCTATCGCCGGCTCGCCGTCGGCGGCGCGTCCACACCCTACTTTATCGCCTACGAGGCGGCGCTCCTCCTCTTCTCTGGGCTCCCCGGGTTGCTTGGCCTTGGGATCCGTTCGCTTGCCTACCCTGGGCTCTTTCGCTCGTGTGGCCGGCGGCCGGCGTTTGGCCGCGGCGTTGTGCTGCGGGTACCTAACCAGGTTTCGCTCGGCAGCGGTGTAGTGGTTGATGACTACGCGGCGCTCGACGTGCGGGGCGAGGGGGCGTCGATAGAGATTAAGGACAGGGCCATCATTGGGCGCTTCACGGCTGTCGCAGCTAAAGGGGGAACGGTGTCACTCGGTGCCGGATGCAACATCGGGTCGCACTGCCGGATTGCGACGAACTCAAAGGTCGAGATCGGCGAGAGCGTCCTGCTCGGGGCGTACTGTTACGTTGGGCCCGGCAACCACCAGCAGGGGGAGGAGGGGCAGTCGCTTATCTCCTCGCCGATGGAGCTGCGTGGCGGAGTTTCAATCGGCGATCACGCCTGGCTCGGCACGCGGGTCACGGTGCTCGATGGAGTCAAGATCGGGCGGCACGCCATCATCGGGGCCCACTCGCTCGTCATGGAGGACGTGCCGGACTACGGGGTTGCAGTGGGCGCACCAGCGAAGGTGATCCGGATCAACGCCCCGCACTGACTGCCGGGAATCATCCCCCTAGGCGTGCGCTTGCCCCTCGTCCCCTCACGGCTCTTGGCGTAGAGTGTGCGCATGAGGCGCATCGCGACCTTGCTAGCAGCTATACTCCTTCTCTGTGCGCTTGGTTTTGGCGCCTACGTGTCGTACCTCTCGTACGAGGCCTACCGCGCCGTGTTTCCGGCGCTTCCTTCGGGGGTGTACGCGGGCACGCTAACCGTGAAGGATCAGTCGCCGCAGCCCTTCCTGGTTGACAGCATGCGCGGCCCGCGGGACCTCGCAGCGGCAGTGGGCGACCCAGCGATTCCGGCGCAGCGGGTGCAGACGCTCGACATATCAGGCAGCACAGGGCTACCCCTCGTGCTCACTGGCGAGCGCGCGCGGCTGCGATTCGTCGGCAAGGAGCACGAGCCGGGGCGCTACGAGGGGAGCTTTATCGATCCGATCCGGAACCTGTCGGGGCGATGGCGCCTTGAGCGCGTGAGCGTGCCAGAGCTGGCTCCGGACACTAGGGAGTGGCTGCAGACGTGGGGCGCGATCTACCAGGAGCTTGTGGCGGTTGAAGGGGAGATCGGCAGCGTGATGAGAGGGGAGGAGAAGGCGCAGCCCTCTGGGCCGCCTGGCGGCGATGTTGTCGCGCAGCAGGCGGCGCTCGACCAGGCGGTGCGAAACCTTGAGCTCTCGGCGAGGCTCACCGCCGCCGGAAAGCTCGCCCACCTGAGCCGCGAGAGCATCGAGCGCGAAGGCCGCTGGATCCGGCAGGTGCTTTCGCAGGGCTCCCCAGAGATGCGTCCCTCGTTCGAGCAGGAGCTTGAGCGCGCCTATCGGGTCAAGGCGCTGCTCGACCAGATTAGCGAAGAGCGCCGGCTTCTCGACACGAGACCTGAGGAAGAGCCTCTCTCAAACGGGGGCGAGGCAGCGAGCGATCTTCCCGTTAGGGAGGAGGGCGCCGCCGAAGAGGGTGCCAGTGAGGGTATCGGCGAGGGGGGCTTTCGTGAGGAGCCAGGCAGAGAGGGCGAGGAGGCGTTCTACGGTGATCTCTAGGGCCTCAGCAGCATTCGTCATCGCCCTCACCTTCGTCGTTCCCCTGCGCGGCGCATGGCCTGAGGCGAACGCAACCGTGACGGTGGTGCAGCCGCTGCCCGGCGGCATCGAGCCAAAGAGGGCGCGAATCCTCATGACACTCGGGGCCAAAGTCCTGGGGGTAGTCCCCGGCGCCCTGGTGCCGAGCGGCAGCAACGGCGGGGCGCTCGCTGTCGGCCGGCTGCCGGGAGTGGACACCGCCGTAGGGCCCCTGTCGCAGCTTGTGCTCATTGAGGGCGAGGGCGATGCCGCAGCAAGCGCGGGGCGCCAGATCTCAAGCTTCGACAGCGAGCCGATTGCGCGCATGGACACGGCTGCGCTTCGGGCGCGGGTGAATGAGCAGCGCATCGCGCTCTTTCGGGCGCGCGAGGCGGGCAAGCAGGGGAGCGGCGAGCTCGCCAAGCTTAACGCTGAGGTTGACGAGCTGCATAGGCTTGAGACGGCTATTGGCGGCGGCGAGCCGCCGGCGGACGTGGAGGCGCATCGCCAGCGGCTGCGGGAGCTCGAGGCGCTCGTGGCGGCGCAGCAGCAGGCGATCAAGTCGTTGCCGCAGCCGCCCGCGTTTAAGCAGCGCGAGAAGGAGCTCACAGTGCAGCTGAACGAAGAGGCGGCGGCTTTGCGCCTCGCACAGCCGCTGGAGGGGGGAGCGGAGCCGGCGATCTCGCCGGAGCTCCAGCAGAAGCTCGACCTGATCGAGCAGGCTCGAGGTGAGCACATCGACCTCTTGCGCCGCGAGCTGGCAGCGCTGCGGCGGCAGCGCGGGATTACGGAGTAGGGAGCGCGGGCGCCCGCATCAGTGCGAGGCGAACAGGAGCTGTGCCTGCTTCAGCAGGAGCGCCACAGCGATCACGATGAACGCGGCCCGCAAGAAGGGGACGCCGCGCTTGAGGGAGAGGTGAGAGCCCACAAAAGCCCCGAGCGTGTTTGCTGCTGCCATAGTGAGGGCCAGCCTGTAGCTCACGGTGCCGGCGGGCATAAAGTATGCGAGCGCCGCTAAGTTCGTGCCTGCGTTGATGATCTTCGCGCATGCGGAGGCGTAGAGGAAGTCGAAGCCGGCGAGGCAGACAAACGCAAAGATGAGGAACATCCCTGTGCCGGGGCCGATAAAGCCGTCGTAGGCGCCGATCGCCCCGCTAGCGAGCGCTGCCACAACTGCCTCTCGCCGTGGGGTGAGCTTGGGGGCGTGCAGAGCCCCCAATGACGGCCGCAGCAGAGTGAACACCAGCACCGCTGCCAGCACGACCACGACTATCGGGCGCAGCGCTGCCGGATCGAGGAGCGAGACCGCCCGGGCGCCGAGAAAGGAGCAGGCGAAGGCAGCTAGCGCAGCAACAGCAACGGTGCGGCCGGGAACCTCAACTGACCGGGAGTACCGGATGGCGGCGGTGGCGGTGCCAAAGAAGCAGGCGAACTTATTGGTTCCGAGCAGCAGGGCAAGAGGGGCACTCGGGTAGGCAACCAGGAGGGCGGGAAGCTGAATGAGGCCGCCTCCGCCCACAACGGCGTCCACGAGCCCGGCCACGAAGGCGCTCAAGGTGAGCAGGATGATCTCCATTGGGGGAAATTACCTGCTGCCACCCTAAGAGGCTAGAATCATTCTTTTCTCCAGCCGTTTTTTCGACTACCGTCCTACAGCATGAGCGCTGCGCCTCCCGATCCTGTTCAGTCCATATCCGATGCCATCGTGAGCCGTGGGCTGCGAGAGCCGGCGATCTTCCTGCTTGAGCTGTGCAAGCCGCTGATGGGGTGCATGCGCGAGGTCTACACGGTGAGCGAGCCGCTCACAACGTCGCTTGCTGGAAGCGAGAGGGCGCTCACCGTGAGGGAGCTCCTCTCATCGAACAGCGCGGTCGAGCAGCTCATTCTCTGCCTGGAGCGATCGCGGGATCGTGACTCCGAGGGAGCCAGCTAAGCCCTAGGGGCGCCGTATGGGTGGACTAGAACACGCAACTCCAGGGATCCTCCTCACGATCGCATGCGCTGCCGTAATCCTCTTCGTGCAGCTCCGCAGGGCCACGCGCAGGGGGGATCACTTCATCCGCAGGATAGCTGGTGTTGACGCAGTCGAAGGGGCGATCGGCCGGTGCGCTGAAATGGGAAGGCCCGTCGCGTTCACGACGGCGCTCACTGACGTGGGGCCGGTGCTCTACGCATGCCTCGGCGTGCTGCACTCGGTCGCGAAGAGGGTTGCGCAGTACAAGCTCAAGCTCGTTGTCCCTCAGTACTCGCCAGAGGCGATGGCGATCGTTGAGGACTCGGTTCGGGACGCCTACAACGACGCGGGCAGGGGCGCGGCCTTTGATCCCCAGAGCATCGTGTTCCTCTCAAGCGAGCAGTTCGCCTTTGCGTCTGGCTACATGGGGCTCATTCACCGCGAGAAGGCAGGGGCCGCCTTCCTGTTCGGCGTTTTTGCGGCCGAAGCGCTGGTGCTTGCTGAGGCGGGCCAGCAGGTCGGGGCGCGGCAGGTGGCTGCGAGCGTCAGCCCCGAGCAGGTCGCTTTTTTTATCTGCACCTGCGACTACACGCTGATCGGAGAGGAGCTCTTTGCGGCTTCGGCGTACCTGAGCCGCGAGCCGGTGCAGGTGGCGACGCTCGCTGCACAGGACCGGGTGAAGCTCCTCTTCGCGGCCATTATTGTCGTGGGCGTCCTGCTTGCAACTCTCGGCGCCCTCGCGCCGGGCATCACGCTGCCGTCGATTGAGAGATTCTTCACCGCCTCATGGAGCGACCTGCTGTGAGCGAGCGCCAGCCCATTGATCGCCGTGCCCAAGTGATCCGGGCCTTTACCCTGCTCGGGGGCGTGTACTTCTTTCTCTACTTTATCCTGCCAGAGACGGCCGCAGAGTCGCTCGGCATCAAGGCGCGGCACGAGGCGATCTCAAATGGGTTCATCGTCATCGGCGCGATGGCTGTTGGCTTGGGGCTCTTTAACCTTGTGAGCGCGCACGGCTCGCGCATCGCTTTTGCCCGCAAGGGATGGGCGTACAGCCTGGCGCTCCTCGTGGGTCTCTTTTCCATGCTTGCCGTGACCGCTGCCCAGTGGCGCCAGAGCCTTGGCATCACGGCAGAGGCGAGAAAAGCGCAGATCGTCGGCGAGTTTGCGCAGCGCATCGTGCAGGATGCCGAGTCCCACGCTGCCGCGCCAGCTCTCGCAGTGCGGGCGGCGGCGCTGCGGGCCTACGCCGACGGCCTGCTCGACCAGATCGGGGCCACGCTGCTCGTGGGGCCGCCGGCCGAGACTCCCCTCGGAATTGAGCTCAGGGCGGCAGCGGCATCGCTGCGCGGATCGCTGCCGCGGCTTGAGGCGGTGCCGGGCGAGAGCCTCTCCCCCGAGGGCAAGGGTGCGCTCACCGACGTCGGCAGGGCAGGGGAGCTCCTGAGCGCGGCGCTCGGCGCCTTCCTGCGCCAAGAGTCGTCATCGACGATGGTGCAGCAGCTCTATACGCTGCTGTACGAGGGGCTCTTCAACCAGCTCGGGTCGGCGATGTTTGCCCTGCTGGGGGTGTACATAGCGGCGGCGGCGTTTCGCGCCTTTCGGATCCGCACAGTAGAGTCTGCGCTCATGATGGCTGCGGCGCTGATCGTCATGCTGGGGCAGATATCGCTCGGGCAGCTCATCTCTGACGAGCTGCCGGCGATGCGCCAGTGGCTGCTGGAGGTTCCAAATAGCGCCGCATTTCGCGCCATCCGGCTCGGGGCGTCAGTGGCGGCCCTCATGCTTGCGATCCGCATGTGGCTCTCGATCGAGTCCGGATCCTTCTCGTCAAGGAAGAGGTGACGGGAATGAGGCGGCTTATCTACCTGGCGATGATTCTGGCAGTTGCGGTGCCCCTGCTGCTTGGCGCTTCCAGATCGCCCTCGCGCCTCGTGTCGGCAGAGCGGATGTATGACGTGGTTGACACCCTCGACGCAAAGCCGGGAGAGGTTGCGCTCGTATGGCTGGATTTCGGCCCAGGAACCCTGGCAGAGAACGAGCCGCAGGCGCAGGTGCTTCTTGAGCACCTCTTCAGGAGGCGGATTCCGGTGGTGCTGCTGTCGCAGTACCAGCAGGCGGAGGCTGCTCTGCAGCGGATCCCGAAGGAGGTAGCGGAGAGGCTTGAGGCCGAGCTGCCGGGCGAGCGCTGGAGCTACGGTGATGCCTGGGTGAACGGAGGGTTCAGGCCGGGGCAGTCGATCTTTATTCAGGCCCTCGTCAACGCGCCAGACGTCTCTAAGTTCCTCGGAAGGGACGTAAACGGCATGCCGATCACCCACTACCCGCGCTTTGCGGCGATCGGCGGCGTTGAGCACGTCAAGCTCGTGGGTGAGGTGACGGGGCTTGTGGGGGTGTTTGACAACATCATCCAGTTCTTCCAGAAGGGCGGCTACAGGCCGACGGTGGTTCACGGCTGCACCTCTATCACCATCCCCGAGGCATACATCTTCCTCGACTCCGGCCAGCTCAAGGGGCTGCTTGAGGGGATCGCCGGCGCGGCTTGGTACTCTGAGGTGCTGAAGCGCCACTACCCCAAAAGCGACAACAGCAGGCTTCTCGCGGTCAACACGGCGCTCAGCTCGGCTCACGTGGTGCTGATCGGGCTTATTATCCTCGGCAACGTCGTGGCCCTATGGCAGAGGGCAAGGAGGCGGGATGGATAGCACGACGGCGTGGGGCTCGGCATCGATCCTGGTTGGCGGGCTCGGCACGCTCGCCATCTTCAGCTTCCTGATCCGGGAGAACCCCTTCTACCGCTTCTTTGAGCACCTCTTCATCGGGATCGCTGCCGGGCTCGGGCCGATGCTCGTCATTCGTGATTTTTTGTGGCCAAATGTCCTTGAGCCGATTCTCGGCGGCAACGTGACCGCCTTTCCGGATGGCACGGTTTCGGAGCCGTACCAGCCGCTCTACCTGCTGTACCTCGTTCCGATGGCGTTTGGCTGCCTCTACTACTGCATCTACTCGCGGCGCTACAGCTGGCTCGCCAAGGTCGTTATCGGCTTCACCCTCGGGGCGAGCGGCGCGCTCGCCATTCGGGGATTCTTCGGAGAGGTCATTCCCCAGATCGTGGGCAGCTTTAAGCCGCTCGTGGTGATGGGCGAGGGGGGCATCATGATTGCCGACTCCATCAACAACGGCATCTTTGTCGTGACCCTCTTGCTGGTGCTCAATTACTTCTTCTTCACCTTCGGGCGCGAAGGGGCGATACAGGGGCGAATAGCGCCGCTTGGAAGGCCCCTGCTCATGGTGTGCTTCGGGGCGTTCTTTGGGTCTACCGTGATGGCCCGGCTGGCGCTCCTCGTTGAGCGGGTGCAGTTCATCCTGGTCGACTGGGCAGGGGCGCTGCGGTCTGTTTTGGGGCTGGGGTGAGAGATGAAGAGAGACCCGCAGCAGCTCAGGACCGTGCTCGTCACCGACTGCGGATCAACCACCACCAAGGCGCTCCTCTTTGAGCGCCAGGCGGACCGCTGGCGGCAGACCTTTCGCGGCGAGGCTCCAACCACCGTTGAGGAGCCCGTTGCCGATGTCACCGTGGGCGCCAAAAACGCATTCGCCGAGGTGCAGGAGCTGAGCGGCCGGACGATTCTGGGCGACGGCCCCGAGAGCCCCTTTGAGCTCGCTGGCGACGATCCCTCGCGCGGCATCGATCTCTACCTCTCAACGAGCTCAGCCGGCGGCGGGCTCCAGATGCTGGTGGCCGGGGTTGTCTCGACCATCACCACGGAGTCTGCCGAGCGGGCGGCGCTCGGGGCTGGCGCAATCGTGATGGAGTCTATCTCGGCCGATGATGGGCGCCAGGACTTTGAGCGCATCGAGCGCATTCGGCACGTCAAGCCCGATATCGTTCTCATGACGGGGGGCGTCGACGGCGGAGCGACCAGCCATGTGGTCGAGATGGCAGAGACCCTCGTCGCTGCCTCGCCCCGCCCCCGCTTCGGCGACACGCTCAAGCTGCCGGTGATCTACGCCGGAAACAGGGAGGCCGCAGAAGAGGTGAGGCAGGTGCTCTCTCGGATGGCGCAGGTGGTGGTGGTAGACAACGTCCGGCCCCAGATCGAGCGCGAGAACCTGGGCCCTGCCCGCGAGGCGATCCACGAATTTTTCCTCTCTCACGTGATGAGCCACTCGCCGGGGTACGGCAAGCTGATGGCGTGGACGCCGGTCGGAATTATGCCCACGCCTGCGGCGGTGGGTGACATCGTCCAGGCGTACGCGGCGCGCACGGGGCAGAACGTGCTGTGCGTTGACATCGGCGGGGCAACTACCGACGTCTTCTCGGTGTTTCGCTCGCGTGCCGGCGTGCCGGCGTTCAACCGCACCGTCAGCGCCAACCTCGGGATGAGCTACTCTATCGCCAATGTCCTCGTGGAGGCTGGGGCGGCGAATATCCGGCGCTGGTTGCCCTTCGCCATCCCTGATGCGGAGCTCAGCGACCGACTGCGCAACAAGATGGTTCGGCCGACCTCAATCCCGCAGTCGCTCGAGGACCTCTGGCTGGAGCAGGCCGTGTGCCGAGAGGCGCTGCGCCTCTCTCTTGCGCACCACCGCTCGCTCGCCATCGGCATCGATGAGGCGAGAGAGAGGGGGATCGCTGACGTCTTTAGGCAGTCGTCAGACCGGTATGAGCTCGTGGATCTCCTCGCTCTCGACATCGTAATAGGCTCTGGCGGTGTCCTTAGCCACGCCCCATCGCGCATGCAGGCGGCCCTCATGATGATTGAGGGCTTTGGGCTGCAGGGGGTAACGCAGCTCGCAGTAGACTCGATCTTTATGATGCCGCACCTTGGCGTGCTCGCCTCGGTGCATCCTGAGGCTGCCCACGAGATATTTGAGCACGACTGCCTGGTGCATGTCGGCGTTTCAGTGGTTCCCCTCCTTGCCGGCAAGGTTCCGCACGGCGCGGTGCTGGCAGAGGTGCGGCTCGATGGGGCCCCGATAGGGGTGGTGCGCGAGGGGGAGGCTGCACGCCTTCCTACTCCGGGCTCGGGCGAGGGGGTTCTCACCGTCGCGCCAGCGCATCGCCTGGTGGATGTCGGCGCAGGGCGGGGGGTGCCGGTCGAGCGCCGG
>JAFMJG010000166.1 GCA_017853605.1 bacterium | reverse complement strand
TTAATTGGCGCACGTAATCGGCAAACACGGCCTTGGTGCGAAGCTGAAGCTTCTCCGCCACGACCACGACCTCAATTCCCCGTCCCTCGACGGCGCACTGAGCCTGCAGCGCATCCGCAAGGGCCAACACATCCGCCTTTTGGCACCCCATGATCTCCTGAATGCGCGCTATCGACAGCGGATCTCCACTCGCGAGCAACAGGGCCTCTAGAAGTCCAATTTTTTGGGGCTGGGAGAGCACTGCGCGCGCCCCATTTTCAAGCTCAGGACGCGCATCTGCAGCCTCCGTGCCCGTCTCGAGCTCCGGAACAATGTTATCCGCCTGCTCCTGCTCTGAATCTCCCTTTCTGGCCATGCCCATCTCCCTTCTGAACGTAATCCTTTGCTAGAAAGACCCCGGACTGCCTACGCAGCCACCTCTTCAACTATGAGGTCAACTTCATTGGCAGCAGGCTGAACGATGTCAGCAAGCCGAATCTCTATATCATCTTTCGGCCCCGCCTGAGAGACCAACACCATGCGCCTGCGGCACAACTCGAGTAGTGCAACAAACACCCCGATCGCCGTGCCCCGATCGGCCGCCTGCCCCAAGAGAGAGATGAAGGAGGCGGTTCCACCGGTGGAACGCAGCGAGTCAACGACGCGACGCATCCTCTCCACCACCGACATCGAGTCGATCGTTATCGAGAACACCGCGCTCTTTTCGCCAAGGCGGGCAAGCACCTTTTGGAAGGCCCGGGCCAAAAGCTCAGACTCGTGCCCCGCCAAGGGGATGAGCGCGGGATCGATCTTGGCGGCCTTAACCGGGGCGGAGAAAACATCGTGGCCGAGCGCGGGCCGGGAACCGATATCCCCTGCGGCGAGGCGGTAGGCCTCAAGCTCGCGCAGCCGTTCCAGCAGCAGCTCGTGAGGATCCACCAGATCCCCATTCTCGTCCGGAACCAGCTCCACGGGATCATTGAGCAGCACGCTCGCCTTTACGGCCAGGAGCGTCGCAGCAATCACCAGGTACTCAGCAGCCACCTCAACGTCGTAATACCGAAGGGCCTTTATGCACTCGAGGTACTGGCCCGTGACTTCCGCGAGAGACACCCGCTCAATCGGCAGCTCCCTCTTCTTTACAAGGTGGAGGAGAAGGTCGATGGGGCCATCGAAAAGGTCCAGGCGGACCTCAAAAAAGCGCGCATACTGCTCAGCTGAACTCATAACCCCTTAAGGCTACCTTAGTTTAACTCGCTTTAACATCCCCCTTGTGGCCCCTCTGAAGCGCAACTGCGTGCAGCATTACCGTTGTGGCCTGAGAGACATTGAGGGATGAAAGTGCGCCGTGCATCGAAATAAAAACCCTGAAATCAAGGGTTCTTTCAATGAGCGGCTGAATGCCCTCCCCTTCAGAACCCATGACAACTGCGCATCGCGAGGGGAACTCAAACGCCTCGAGGGGAGATGCGCCAGGAGCAATAACGGCGCCGACCGTCCAGACCCCCCTCTTTTTGAGCTGCTCAAGCGACTGGTGAACATTCGAGACAGGGCAGAGCGGCACCAGCTCACTTGCGCCCACACTCGCTTTTGACACCACTGGGCCAAGGGGCGCCCCCCTGTTTCTCGACCAGAGCACGGCATCAACGCGAAAGCACTCTGCCGCCCGCAGGATCGCCCCGAAATTTTGCGGGTCGAGCACACCATCGAGCACAAGAATGCAGATGGCATCCTGTGATTCGGCCATGCGACACAGCTCATCAAAAGACAGCGCAGGCCGCGGCGCCACCTCCGCCACAACACCCTGGTGGGAGTCCGAAGAGACCATTGCATCGAGCTGCTGACGCGCGACCCACTCGAACGGCACTCGGTGACTCTCCAGCTCCTGAACGAGCGACTCTCGCCGCTTCGGGGATGTCGCGGCATCCTCCCGCGGCTCCGCAATGAATACTCGGCGAAGCCGATCGGGACGGTGCCTCAGGAGCTCCTGCAGACAGTTTCTGCCCATAATGAGGCTGCTGGCTGAGACCTGAGGAGCACCTCGACGTCGATGCGAGTGCTGGTGTCGCTTTGTCATAAAACCCCTGAAAATAGCCGTTTTTAACGGCGTTGGAAAATCTGATGGTCTTCTTTTGGCAGTTAACTCTTAAGATGCCGAATTTAATGGCTAGTGCTGACTCGGCAAAGGACTTATAGTGCTGAAGTCAGGTAACGGTCGATTGCTGTATGGCCCCCAAGCGCCTCAGCAAAACAGGGTGTTGCGATTGATTAGCTAGGGTGGGGTGACTAGGTGCGCCATCCTTTGAAGAATGCGGCTATGTTAGTAGCAGGCGGGATGCCCCCTGTGCTCGGCGTAGTCACTCAGGGCTTCATATCTCGTGCGGGTGGCAATGCTTCCTAAGGTGGCGGACGTGGGTTACCTCTCAGGCTCTCCGAACCCCGTTGCCGCTTCAGAGTCAGCGGAACCGCACATCGTGGTCGCCTGTAGAAACTGCTCTACCCGTTTCGCCGTAGAGAGTTCGGCGGTCGCGGCGCTGGATGTGCCGCGTTTTCACTGCTCACGGTGCGACACCGTGTTCATCATGAGCGATCCTGTAGAGCTCAACTCGCCGTCTGAACCAGCGCCACAGCGCGCAGAATCTGGCGCAGCACCGCGCTGGGTCCTCACGGACCCCGCGAAGACCATCGACCCCAGCGGCACAACCCTGGGCACAGCGCCCCCGTCATTCATCAGTCCTCTCGACTTCTCAGTGGCAAAAGCCACTGAGCCCCTAGCGCCGGCTCCGCTGCGCCCGAGCGCAGCGGCTTCGTCCGCAAATCACGATGTTGCGAGAGATGCTATTTCCATGAGCTCCGCCATCTCCTTGCTGAAGCAGGGCCAGATGAGCTTGGAGCCACTCGGGGCCCCGAGCGAAACAGGTCGTGAGCCAAACTCCTCGGTCCGCGTGCCGGTCGCCCCACCCTCACCAGCGCCAAAGAGGAGCGGCCTCCGGCCCTCGGCGGGAGCGGCGGCGGCTGCTGCCCGAGACCCGGAGCTTTTGGGAGACTCCCCCGAAGGCCCGCCAGGCTGGAGCCGCAAGCAGGGTACGCTGCGTACCCTAGGCAGCCGCACGGTCCGCGGAATCGCTGCAACGGCGAAGATCTCAACGCCCCTGATCGCTTCCCTTGTAATGCTCCTCGTTGTCACCTACTCGGCCCGTGTCAGCCCGCAGTCAGTTGGGGCTATTTTCAGCGCCCTCATTCCATCGGCTTTAACGCGATCCGTGCCCAGGATGCCCCCCCATGAACTCTCTGTCCGGGACATTAACCTAAAGTTCGTGCGCACCCCATCGCGAGAGCCAGTCGCGGTGATAACTGGAAAGCTGATCAACTCTAGCGGCCGCCCCGTGTCTGACGTGACCCTTGAGGCACTGGGCTTCAACGACCGCGGCGAGATCGTCCTCTCCGCACGAGCTCCCCTTAACTCGGCATTGAGCTCCGAGAAGGTCTCAGATCTAGAGATCGAAACGATTGCGAAGTTTCAACGTGCCCTTGGTGACAAGGATCCCTCAATAGGAGCAAACGAGTCGCTGCCCTTCACGGTGGCGCTCATCTCCAATAACGAGGGCAACGCCGCCAGGCCCGCCTCTGCCCTTTCTAAGGTAAAGTACTTCTCGGCCCGAGTCTTTTCAGTGCGCTAGGCTCAGCCACCGGCGATCGCTAAGACTGGCGATCGTCTTTGGGCTTAGCCTCCGAAGGGGCGTCGACATCAGTGCCCTCGCGGTATGACTTCTTAAAGTTGCTGATCGCCTTGCCAAGGCCCGACCCGAGTTCTGGAAGCTTGCGTGTGCCAAAGAGAATGACAACCACCAGCGCAATCAACCCGATCTCCCATGCTCCTAACCGACCCATCTAAAGCTCCATCTTGTTGTCCCCGTCGCCAACTCCAAGGGGACCGTTCCAGGCGCCCAAGCGCCCGTTGATTACGACGTCTTGAGGCGCTCCGCCCAGCTCTGTTACTGGACCTTAGCGTCTGTTAAGGTTACGCCATCAGATGGTTACCTTCAAGTCCAGGGTGTTTCGGCGTAAGGACCCGCTACGAGTGGGTATTCCTGTCTCGCTCGTCATTCACGCCGTGCTGCTGGGCATCATCCTCTCGTCGAACGCTCCTCACCCTCCACAGGCAGCCGTTATTGAGGTTTCGATAGAGCCCCCAAGAGCGATCCAATCCCAGCAGCAGCAGATAGTCTCCGCGCCCGACGAGAGCGCTCGCAAGCCCCCACCTGAAACAAGCAGGCTATCGGATGCGGACTCCGCAGCGGTGCGAGAGCAGGTCAAGCGAGGCGACAATGGCGGCCTGCCCGCGCCCCCGTCAAGCGCGGCAAAGCAGCCCCCGAGCGCACAGCACGAGTCTTCGGCTGCCAAGCCAAACACCCAAGCCGCGCAGCATCAGGAACGGGAGCGTTCGGAGGTGTCGCCAAAGCCCCCGCAACCGCCTTCGGCCCGGGGAGAGCATCACCTCAAGAGCCTCAAGCTCGATGATGCCACGCTTGCGATGAAGTTCGGCGCTGCATCTCCCCAACGTCCGCAGCCGCCCAACTCCAGCAGCCAGAGCAGCCTGAGCGACTACCAGGCGTTCTCTCGGCCCCCGGGAACGGGCGCGGCATTTTTGGGAACCGCTGGAATTAGCGATCATCTCCCAAACTTGCCCGATGGCGACATCACGATGCTCAACGCAAAAGCCAGCACCTATGCCAGCTTTGTCCGACGGGTTGCAATTCAGGTATTCACGCAGCTGCGCTCGCAAGGGTGGGAGCGGCTCAGCCGCCAGCAGATTCAGCAGCTCACGAACTTCACGACAATCGAAGCGGTGCTCTCAAAGCAGGGAGCTCTCTTGGGGGTGAAGATTCACGACAGTTCAGGCAGCTCCCCGTTTGACGCTGTTGTCCATCAATCCGTTAGTGCCGGAGCAAAAGACCCCAACCCACCCCCGGGCGCTGAAGCACAAGATGGGCTGATTCATTTTGTTTTTAAGGCCCGCAGCTGGTCGCAAATGGCCCCCAATCCCCGCTCAGGAATGGTCTCTGAGCACAGATGGCTGCTCCTTGCCACCGGACTAGAGTAGCGCAACGCACTGATATTACTCTTGATTAATTGGCTTGTCGGCTACCGCACGGGGGGTGACGGAATAGGCATAACTACCTATGATAAGGTGAGTTCAGCGTTTTGCTGCTATGGCTGAAAGAA
>JAFMJG010000165.1 GCA_017853605.1 bacterium | reverse complement strand
TTCACGGGGAGGATCTCGTTGATGACAGGAACATCACACTCAAACGTGACCCGCTCTAATCCGCTCATACAGAGATCTTTGACGATATCGAAGTGATACGTATCGCCTTTGAGGATGACGCCAAAAACGATCACCGCCTCAATCGTCGGATCACACTGCATGAGACGTCGAGCACACAGCGGGATCTCAAGACACCCCGGCACGATATGAACATCGGGACGATGGCATCCCCCCTCCTCTAAGAGCGGAATGCACCGCTCTATCATCGCTTCAGAGATCTCTCGGTACCACTTTGAGGCTATGATCACTACCTTCGCGCCGGGAACGCTCGGAAGCTTGTCTGACGAGTACGTTACTTGAGCCATAAATCTCCTCGGGCTTTGTTGCCGAAGCACTGAGTTGGATAGCGTACACTAGAAGTTCGGTACGGCCGAAGTCGCACTATCTGCAACGTCTCTTATCCGTGATGTCTTTATGAGACGAGTATGCCGGAGAAGGGACTTGAACCCCCACACCCTCGCGGATAGCGGATTTTGAATCCGCCGCGTCTACCATTCCGCCACTCCGGCACAGTGTCGGACGTTGTAGACGCATTTAGGGCCAAATTCAAGCGGGCGCCACCACGGGACGAAAAAAACGCGCGGGCAGCGCCTAACGTGCTGAACACGCCCCTATCCCTCAACAACTTTCCGGATTCGGCTTTCCACCTCTGCCAGCAGCTCATCCGGCTCGCGCCCACCAGGCTCCAACGGGGCCAGAAACCGGAGCTCAATCGATGTCCCAAACACGAGCGGCTTGAAGTTGTGGCGCAACAGCTCCCAATTGCCCTTAATCGCCACGGGCTGAATGAGCGCCTCTGGCATCGATTCGACGAGGGCACGGAAGCCAGTGGCCTTGAATCGCTTCATCGCCCCGTCACGTGCGCGGGTCCCCTCTGGAAATATCGCAGCCACCTGCCGCTCGGCGTTTTTGCGCTGGCCAAACTCCCGAATGGCAGCTATCGAAGCTGCAGGGTCGGCGCGATCAATGAGCACTGACCCGAGCGTGCGCAGCGCATACGATATGCTCGGGATCCCCCGGCCCAGCTCCTTCTTGGCTATGAATCCCACATTCCTGCTTCGGCACTCCCACATGATCATCGGAATGTCGTACATGCTCTGGTGATTCGCGACGAGGATAGCCGGCCTGTCAGCCGGTAGGTCAGGCCCGGCAGAAACCGTGAATGAAGCCCCCGTGAGCGCCTGAATATTGAGAACGATGCTGCGATTCATCCAGTCGAGCACCACTTTTTGGGCGCCCCGGCCAAAGAGGGCCGCTGCTATCCACTGCAGTGGGTGAAAAAGGCAAAGGATCGCAAAGAACGCCGCCGTGTAGGCTGGCGTGCACGCCCAGCTCATTATCCGCCCTGAGAGCGAGGAGTCCCGTTGCGTCATTCGTCGGTCCCCTCCCCGCTACGGCCCTTTCTGAGAGCAATTTTCTGGAGCCTGATTGCATGGAATAGCTTGATGCGCCCAGCTTCCAGGGAATCATCCCGCTTAAGCTCGTCCGCAAGCCGGCCTGCCGCGTCTAAAAGCAGCTCCTTTTGGCGGATTGAAATGCTCATCATGTGGAGGTGCCTTACGCTATCAAGCTCTATGGCCGCTGCCACGAGCATTGCCGCCGCGCTTGACGGCTTTGCAAAGCCTGGCTGCCTGGATTCCTGACACAGGGCGTAGGCTTGTGAATCAATCTCCTGCCCGGCATCAGTCAAGGTGTCGGCTGTAGCGTACACAGCTGCCCGCAGCGTTGTCACATCTCGCACCTCGAAATCCTTGAGTAGCAGCGATACCACGCGGGCGATACGTGGCTTGAAGGAGGCACCCTCCTCGCGCAGGACGCCTGGCTCCTGGTTGCCGCCGCAACGCTCTGCCACCTCGTAATCGGACACGAGCAGCGGCACTGCGGCAGCGGGCAGCAAGCGCTGCAGGAGGATCAACAAGCCTGGGCTCTGGTCATGAATCTTCACTTGGCAACGGTATTTACAAACAAAGTTTTATATAGGAGGTTATACCTTGGGACCGCGGTCCGGTCGAGCTTGCTAAGCAGCTGCTTTACTAGCTGTTGGAGCCCGCTTCAAGAGGGGGCCGCCGGAACCTCCCTCCCCGTGTAACGGTGTCAATGGCTCCTTCCTGTCCGCAGTCAGAAGAGCCACAATCAACTGGTGTGTTGCAGTGATTGGCCGCTATTATCCAGGGGTCCTAAAACGAGTTCTAGCGGAGTGAGTCATGAATAGGCGCCACCTCAGCCGCGCAGCGATCGCCGGACTCGTTGCCCTTACCTCTGTGACTGCCCCGATGACAACCAACGCTGACGATTACATAGCTCCCGACCTCGTGAAGGTGTCCACCCCCCTCTACCGGCCAGCCAGCGCCAAGTTCAAGCCGCGTCCCGGTGTCTACGAGTACAGCGTGGGGTGGGAAGGGATCTCTGCTGCATCCTGCTCGCTCACGGTTCGTGAAGAGCCAGGACGCTACGTTATAGACGCGGCCGCTCGCACGTACAGCGGGGTGGACTTGCTGTACAAGCTCCGCTACGAGGCCCACGGAGTCATCGACGCGGAAGATCTTTCCTCTATCCGGCTGGCTATCGACCACCGAGAGAACTCTCGTCACAAGATGATCAACGTGACGTTCCGCCCAGAGACCGGGTCTATCTTCGCCATCCGGCAGACCGGCGACATCAATCCCTCGCAGAAGGAGGTCGAGTTTAGCCCCAAGAACCCGACTCTTGATCCGATAGCAGCGGCTTTCCTCGCACGCAGCCTCGACTGGAAGGTGGGCGACACCAAGCACTTCGACGTTTTCAACGGCAAGAGCCGTTACTTTATCTCCCTGACGGCTGTTGATCGGCGCACGATGCGCTTTCAAGGCAGGGAGCGCCCAGTGTTCGTCATCTCTCCACAGGTGCGCAACCTAACCACAACGAAGCCCCGTTCGAAGCTGCGCCAAGCATACATCTTCGTCACGGATGACGAGGACAGGGACATTTTGAGGATCGAGAGCTCAGTTTTCATCGGCAGCGTCAGCGTTGACCTGGAATCAGTTTCGCCCCTTCCGCAGGACCGGGAGCCGCTCATCACAATCGCGCAATCAGGAAATTCCGACGAGGCCCGCGCCCAGATGCGCTAGGGCCTACTTTCCGAGGCCGCTTAGGGCGCTCGTCAGGGAGCTCTGCTGCTGCTGAAGCCTGCTCATGACCGACTCAAGCCGGGCGTAGCGGGCGCGCATCGCCTCCTCCTGCCTCTGAATCTGCCGCTCGGCCTCCTGGATCCGCTCATTCAGGCTGGCTATGGCATCCTTGTTGTTGGTTACTGAAAGGTCCAAAAGCCCGTTGTAGCGGGTGTACAGGTCGATTGTCCCGCCGGTAGTAGCCGCCGTGTCGGCGAACGAGCTAAGTATTTGGCTGACGCTGGTCGGCTCTGCGGCGATCGCTGACCGCAGCTTCGTTGAGTCAAACGCAAGGCTGCCATCCCGCTGCGTGGTAATCCCCAGGTCTGCGAAGATGCGGGCTGCAGAGCCGCCGCTGGCAACCGCGGAGGACAAGGCAGACCGGAGCGAACTAAGCACGTTGTCGTCAACTCGCGTGCCTGACAAGGGGCCAAACGTATTCGTAACTTCCTTCTTCGTTTCATCCCGGGTGACAACGTTGTTGTCGCTGATAAACTTGACGATCTCATTGTACGAGTCCACAAAGTCCTGGACCTTTGAGACTGTCGCATCCGCATCTTCAGTGACCCGCACAGTCGACGAGCCTTGCGAGGCCAGCGTCAAGGTAACTCCGGGAATGACATCAGACACCGTGTTGGTGGCTCGCGTCACCGTGCCGATGCCGCTGATCGAGACCGACGCGTCCGCAGCCGCATCCTCGGAGTAGCTCGCCATGCCCAGCAGGGCCGCGCCTGAGCCGGTGCGGACAATCGCGCCCTTTTCAGTGCCCTCGTAGTTGGAGGTTATCACGATTTTGTAGGCAGGACTGCCCGCCGATCCGGTGTTCACCACGGAAGCCTGTGCCTTCGCGCTTGCGGCATTGAATGCTGCGACAAAGTCAGAGACTGAGTAGCTTCCGTCGGCAACCTCGACATCGACCGACTCCTGCTCCGCTCCTGAGCCAATCGTGAAGGAGACGGTGCGGTCCACAGCCGCCTCCGCCCCCGTAAGAGCGGCCTCAATCGGGTCGCTCAGGGCACCAAAAGTGGTGTCAAAGCTGAAGGTATGGTTCTTTGCCAGCGAGTTGACGGTGACCGAGTAGGCCCCGTTCACGGCGCTGTTTGAGACAGTAGCGGCAAGCACTGACTCTTTGCTGCTCGATCCGCTTTTGCTGACTCCTCCGCCATTAAGCGTCGTGAATTGCTTAAGGGAGGTTTTGAGCAGATCGAGCTTGTTGGAGAGCTCGTCTATGGCGGTGTTAGTCTCCTCGAGCTCTGTCACCTTCTTTTGGTGAGGCGTCACGCGGGCCTGCCGAGTAGAGTCACTGGTGGCCTGAATGAGCGCCGCGGTGTCGATGCCCGACGCCAAGCCTGAGAAGTTGATTCCGCCTGCCATAGGTACCCGTCAGAAAAGCGAGCCACGTTGCGGGTGAGAGTGCCGAGCCCTACGGGGCAAAAGATGCCCAGGCACCAGGCACTACTTGCCTTTCCTGCGCCTTTTCTGCTGGGTTCCGGATCCTACCACCTCGCAGATCCAAGACTGCAAGAATGGATCCAAGGCCGGACAGAGCTCCTTGATGAATCGGGGTGTATCCCTGGGCTTCCGGCGCTTCGCCTCTCCTATGACGAGCGCGATGAGGGCCGGATTGAGGCTCCAGACTCCTCGGCACGTATGCGTGCCGAAACGAACCGGCTCGGCCTTAAGCGCCCGGGCCAACACAATAGCTGCCACCCCTGAGAACGCGGTATACGTCCCGTCACCGCTCACAATGCGGGCGAGCGAGGAAAGGCGGCTGCCGGGGGTCTGAAGCGCCTCCCTCATGAGGGCCACACACGGAGCGTGCTCGTGCTGCTTAATCCACTTTCCGAGCTGGGCCGAGACTTTTGCCGGGAGCGCCTGATCGCCAAGCACAAGCAGGAACTCCTCCCGTGAAAGGTGTGCGGGGAGGTCGCTCATGACGCCTGAGATCGAGCCGGCTTCGAGTGCCTGTGGTGCCGTCGCCGCGACATATGCCTCAACGAGAGACAGGATCGCTGGG
>JAFMJG010000040.1 GCA_017853605.1 bacterium | reverse complement strand
CGTTGACGAATAGCAACTGATGGCGAGGGGGGCGCGGTCTCGGCACTGCGCCTCCCTTATGCGGCGCGCGCCCCCTGCCGCCGAGCATCACCCACGAGCAAGATATGTGGCGCCCCAAAACAGCACCAGAGAGCTGCTCTCCGCCTCCCAAAGGCTTGCCCGTCTCCCTCCCCGCCCTGATCGCCACCTGCCTTGCCATCGCCGCAGGATACCTGCTGCTCGTTACGCAGTGCACGGGGAGGCTCATCGGCCCGGAGTGGCTCAGCAGCAGCTTTGACTCACTCGGCGAGCACCTCCTGCGGGGAGAGGCTGACGTCGATCCGAACTCCATTAAATGGGAGGCGCTCAAGATAGGGGGCAAGTCTTACGCGTACTTTGGCTTGTTTCCCGCCCTGCTCCGGATAGCTCTCAACGCTCTGCATCCCGGATGGCGTGGAGAGTGGGCCCGTGTCTCATGCCTCTCGGCAGCCCTGCTGGCAGTGGCCGCTTTCAGCAGCCTGCTGCGCCTAGCGCTAGCGCAGAACCGGGAGCTCTCTGCGAAGCAAAGGCAGCGTATCTGGCTCCTCCTGACGGTTGGCTTCGCCTTCGGCACCCCCCTCCTCTATCTGGTTTCATCCGCGCGCATATACCATGAGGCTATCGTGTGGGGGTTGTGCGGCTCGATGTGGGGGCTGTACGCCTTGGCAAGGGCCGCGTGGTGCCCTGAGCGCAGAGTCTCGGCCATCCTCCTCTTCTCGTGCGCGCTCTTTGTCACGTGGCTCTCGCGGGTAACGTTCGGGCTCCCCCTTGTTCTCGCTGCCCCAGCCCTCCTGTTTTGGTGCCTCCCTCCTGGCCCGCTCCTCGCAACCAACAAGCTGCGCTCGCTCGCAATCCGGTGCCTCGCCATGAGCCCAGCAGCAGCGGCCCTTGCGCTCGGGGCGTGGTACAACTACGCCCGCTTCGGATCGGTGTGGACCTTCTGCGACTACAATGCGTTTTATCTCAAGCCGGCAGAGATCGGCGGTGAGCTAAACCTCTCTCGTATACCGAGCGCCCTCCTCAACTACCTGGGCTTTTTTGCAAATACCTTCTCAAGCACGCCTCCATGGGTAAACATGAGCCGTGTTGAATATCTGAAACCAGGGCTCTTCACGCAGGGTTGGCGCGAGGAGACACTCTCCCTTACAACAGCGTCCCCATGGCTGCTTGGCGGGGCTATGCTTGGGCTCTATTCTGTCCTGCGACGGCGCGTGTCGGGGCTGTTGATGCTGTATTCGGCGCTGCTTGCTTTGCAAGCCGGCATCGTCACCTCCTTCTTTTTTGTGACCCAGCGATATGCCTCTGAGCTGCTCCCTCTCCTCGTGCTGCTTCTTGCAATCTCATTGACGAATCTTAAGCTATCCAAGGGCGCCTTAGCGGCTCTTGCAGCTCTTGTTTTGTGGTCCTCTTTCGCGACCGTCGCCGCAACGCTGCACTGGAACATGGCGATAAACGGGGACGCGTCCAAAGAGTACAAGCGGTTCCTGAGAGGCCTCTTTTTGCCATCGATCTCGTTGCCGAACCGCTCCGGGCGCGTCGTGTACCTTAACGACCTCCCCGCTGTGCGCGAAACGAGCACGTTTACCCCTTCACTCCGCAACACCAGCGCCCTTAAGGCGCCCCTCGACGCCGCCGGGGAGAGCTATCCTTATGGAATCGGAATGCATGCCCACAGCACGATAGCCTTTGCGGTGCCACTTGGAATGACCCGCCTAACAGCCATCCTCGCCACATCTCCTTCGATGATGAACTGCGACAAGATGTCGTTTCGGTTCCGGGTTCGAGACGAGCGGGGAGTCGTGCTGTTCGAAAGTGAGGTAATTCGGGGCAAGACCCCCGCTATCCTGATGGACATCCCCCTAGGATCTACAACTGAAGTAACCTTGCAGGCCGACGGCCTCAGTGATGGCTTCGATTGCGACCATGCAAACTGGATCATGGCTAACTTCAATGAGGGGCACTAGGAGAGTGCTGTTAGTTGACGGGGTACCAGCACTCCCAGCCTCTGATTCCCGCGTCAGCTAGGCTGATGCCTTCAGTTAGGCCGCTAGGTTAATCAGCTGCCTTACCCTTGTAGGCCCGAACAGTTGTCACTAACCGCTATTTGAAAGACAACGTGCAAAGGCATGCAGGGCGAGGAGACGCGGTAGATTCCGCACTGACTCCCAGTTCCCGAAACACTCGCGTGAGATTTGGCGAACCACGCCCCATGGCTTTTCCCTCCCTGCTCCCCTGGCTCTCAGGATCCCTCGAAGTGCTCTTCCCCCGCGAGTGCCTCGTCTGCACTCGCCCGCTCCGCGGAGCATCCCTCTGCTTCCGGTGCACACCCCGGCTCCCTGACCTCCCGCTCCTAACGGCCCGGTGCTGCCGGCATTGCTTCAGCGGCCTCCCGGGGAGTGCAGCCGGCCCGTGTGAAGCCTGCCTCACCTTCCCGCTCCTCTTCCGGCACAGCCGGCACCTATGGGACTACTCCTTTCTGGCGCGCGACCTCATCCGGGCGATTAAGTACCGCCCGAGCCGCCTTTTGGCACGCGCCTACGGCGAGACCGTTGGCTCGCTGCTGGCGGTGATGTTTCCCGACCCACACTGGGACCTCCTCGTGCCCATTCCCTCCTCCGCTGCGACGTTCCGGCGGCGCCTCTTTCACCCCTGCGCGGACCTCGCGCAGGGCATGATCCCCTTCGTGCCCGGCGCCGAGCTGTGCCACGCCCTTCACCATGCCCGCTCTCGTGCCCCGCAAGCGACCCTTTCACACGACCAGAGGCTCCAGGGCGCACGGTCGATCCTCTCTGTGCGCAGCGCTGCACGCCTGACAAACCAGCGAGTTCTGCTCGTTGAGGACGTCATCACCACCGGCGCCACCAGCGCCTCAGCCGCCCGCGCCCTGCTCGAAGCCGGCGCCGCATCTGTCGACATCGTGGCGCTCGCCCGGGCCTCCGTGTGGCCGCGGTTCCGGCGCCGGGTGTGGAAGCTGTTCGCACGGGATGCTGCGCCAGGGACGGCGGGCTTGTAAGGGAGACCCCGAGCGAAGCGTGAACCACTGGTGGCATCCCCCGCTCCGCCTTCAGGGCTGTTCGCCTTGAATGGCATCGGCGAGCCTAGGAGGCGGAGGAGGATCTCTGCGCGTCACCACAAGCAGGCGCTGCTGAGGCACGGGGTTCTCAAACGCAGCTGTCTGTTGCTTGCAACGCTGCCCCCTTCAGGCACAGCGGGCGCCAATAGAGAAAAACTATGGCTCAATCCCCTAATCCTGTGGCACCACGCCCCGCCTTCGAGATACCATCACCCAATGCCGGACATCCAACACGAGAGAGCCTCCCAAGCGTTCGCCGAATTCCTTGCAGTCATGCAAAAGCTGCGCGACCCGGTTGCAGGATGCCCCTGGGACCTCAAGCAGACCTTTGAGTCCCTCCGTCGCCACCTCGTGGAAGAAGCGTACGAGGTTGGAGATGCGGTGCAAGAGGGCCCAGGCAAGGTGTGTGAGGAGCTCGGGGACCTCCTCTCGGTGATCGGGCTCTACGCACAGATCGCCGCTGACCAGTCGCTCTTCTCATTCGAGAGCGTTGTGCGTGGGATCACCGACAAGCTCATCCGCCGGCACCCGCACGTCTTTGGCGAGCTGCAGGTCTCTGGGACAGAGGAGGTGCTGCAGAACTGGGAGAAGATCAAGCTGCAGGAACGCGCCAACTCCGGCCAAGAGGCCAGCAAAGGGCTGCTGGACGGAATACCGAGATCAATGCCGGCGCTGATGCGAGCCCACGAGATTGGGGAGCGAACTGCCCGAGTTGGGTTTGACTGGGAATCTCTCTCAGGGGTCGCAGCAAAGGTGCGCGAGGAGGTTGATGAGTTCCTCAATGAGGTTGATGGGCCATCTAAAAACGCCTCATTCGCACAGCCTCAGCGGGAAAGAATCGAGGACGAGTTCGGAGACCTGCTGTTCACCCTGGCGCAACAGAGCCGCCACCTGGGCTTCAACGCTGAGGAGGCCCTGACGCGGGCAAACGCAAAATTCACTAGGCGTTTCAAGGCACTGGAAGAGCTCGCCAGCCAGAGGTTCGGCGCTGCATCGCTGGCAAACCTGCAAGCAGACCAGCTTCAGGAGCTCTGGATTGCTGCCAAAAAGCAGGCAGGCTAGCGCGCGACTTTTTGAGTTACCGCCCCATTTTTGGTACCCTTCCCAAATCTTCCTGCCAGCATATGGCGGAGGAAGGAGATCGCAAAGAGACGATACCTCTACCGTCCAAGAGCCTTTTCGGTCTGAATCGCCATGTAGGGCATTCAGCGGATTGGTAGTCACCAGCAGAAACAGGAGGTTGATTCCATGCTGGTACTGTCGCGACGAGTGAATGAGCGGGTTATCATCACAGTGCCTGGCCCAGAAGGCCAAGCTACCACTATCGAGGTAGTGGTCACTGACGTTATCCCGGTAGGCCGACGCGTTCGCATAGGGTTTAAGGCCCCAAGCAACGTGAAGATCTACCGCGAAGAACTGGTTGAGGATAACGAGCCCAGCTAAGCGGTTATTTGCGTTTATTGCGGAGGTTTTTGTAATTAGGTTCCTTGTCTCAAGGTCCCTTCCTCCGCACCCTTTACCTGTACGGTGGTGCTGGAAACCCTACAGCCTCGAATCGAGCCACCCCCAAGAGCATGCGGGGCGAACCCTTGTCACAGGGCCAGCGAGAGGCGTAGCGCGGCAGAGCCCTCGGGTTAACCATCCAAATCGATGCCCCCAGGCCCCGGGGTTGTCTGCCGCATTTGGGCGACCAAGAGCAACTTTTGGCGCTCGAAGCACCTGGCCAAGACTGCCCCTTCGAGTGCTTCCAGCCTGCGGGAATAGCCCCCTAAGTGCCACGTCTCGTGACACAGGAGCCCGTCTGCGGGGAAGCGGTTTCGCGGGAAGAGCCGGTACCCCCACAAAGGGCCGAGCTTCGGCGCCTGGCTCGGGCTTGTAGCAAAGTTAGCTGGTGGTATAGCATCGTCGCCTAACAGCCGGGGGTCGAAGCTTAAGGACCGCCGCCACTTACAAAAGACTGACACACGTATGCTAACCGCCATGAAGACAGGAAAACCGGATTACAAGGTCGCTGACCTCTCTCTCGCTGATTGGGGCCGCAAGGAGATCGAGATGGCCGAGAAGGAGATGCCCGGGCTCATGGCGCTGCGCGCTGAGTACGGCAAGCAGAAGCCCCTCAAGGGTGCCCGCATCGCCGGCAGCCTCCATATGACGATCCAAACCGCAGTGCTGATCGAGACCCTCATGGAGCTTGGGGCGGACGTTCGGTGGTCGAGCTGCAACATCTTTTCGACCCAGGACCACGCTGCGGCAGCTATCGCCGCCAGGAACATCCCGGTGTTTGCCTGGAAGGGAGAGACCCTTGAGGAATACGACTGGTGCTTGGAGCAGACCCTGGCCTTCGGCAACGAGGGGCCAAACATGATCCTCGACGACGGCGGAGACTTGACGAAGCTCGTGCACGAGAAATATCCCGAGATGCTCAAGGGGATCTACGGTGTCTCCGAGGAGACGACAACAGGCGTCCACCGCCTCTACGAGATGCACAAGGCGGGCACGCTCAAGATCCCAGCCTTTAATGTTAACGACTCGGTCACCAAGGCCAAGTTTGACAACCTCTATGGCTGCCGCGAATCGCTCGCTGATGGGATCAAGCGCGCCACAGACATCATGGTTGCCGGGAAGGTTGTGGTGGTTGCCGGCTACGGCGATGTTGGCAAGGGAAGCGCGCACTCAATGCGCGGCCTCGGAGCCCGAGTGCTCATAACCGAGATCGACCCGATCTGTGCCCTCCAAGCAGCTATGGAGGGGTTCCAGGTAGTGACGATGGAGACCGCTGCCCCGATCGCCGACATCTTTGTGACGGCAACGGGCAACGTGGACATCATCACCGACAAGCACTTTAAGGTGATGAAGGATGAGGCCATCGTCTGCAATATCGGCCACTTCGACAACGAGATAGACATCTCATGGCTTGAGAAGAACACCAAGGAGGTGAACATCAAGCCACAGGTGGACAAGTTCGTCTTCCCGGACGGCAGGGCTCTCGTCGTGCTCGCGCGCGGCCGCCTCGTCAACCTCGGCTGCGCAACCGGCCATCCGAGCTTCGTCATGTCGTCCTCGTTCACGAACCAGACCCTGGCGCAGATCGAGCTCTTCACCAAGAAGGGCCAGTACCCGGTCGGCGTGCACGTTTTGCCGAAGTTCCTCGACGAGAAGGTGGCTCGCCTGCACCTCAAAAAGCTCGGTGTTGAGCTCACAGAGCTCTCATCGGAGCAGGCAAAGTACATCGGCGTGAAGCAGCAGGGCCCATACAAGCCCGAGCACTACCGGTACTAGGATTACTGCTCAAAACGCTTGAGTGGCGAGCAAAGGAGGGGCTTCACGGCCCCTCCTTTTTTTGTTGTGGGCCGAGGGCTGCCTAGCACTCAAGCCAGCTGGCGCCTCTTTTTAGGGCCGGGTTAGCACGGCAGGCCGAGGCGTCATACGAAAAACCACTAGGTGATCGGCGTTGTCATCGGCGGATTAGTCCCACGCTAAGAGCCCATAACCAGCTGCTTTGGCGCCCTTAAAGACACCCCTAGACCACCCTCGTTCATAACCCTCATGGGACGCCTTTAAGCTCCCGGTTGTGAACTATGAGGCCTGGATTCTGCCACCCACCGAAACGACGCCGGCAACGCCCGCGGCTACGGCGCCTTACCTGCTCGCTTCTCTTGGCAGTGGCGCTGCTTGGGCACTCCCTGCTCGCCGTTGCACAGTCGCGCACAGCAAACTTCGGCGACTTCCGCCAGCAGATCCAGCGGGCATCTATCGCCGCAAACGGCTATGACTTCTCAAGCCGCCCATACGTCTACGGCGTGTACGGCCGGGGCAACACCTACAAGTGCGAGAACTATGCGTCTGACTTTGTGCGTGCCTCAAACCTGCACTACTCGCAGATGGGAGAGTCAAATCCATGGGTGCGGGCCCGCGGCTGGTGGGTTGACGACTCGGGAAGAAGGGTCAGCGAGTACCACGCAGTTGTGGTCAACACCCAGTCCGGCGACGTTGTGAACGGCCAGGGGCTCACCGCAAATGAGTGGAACGGCCAGTCACGCAAGTTCCACGTGAACCGGTACGTGGTCGACGAGAATGGCGTCGAGATGGAGTACTCAGAGGAGGAATTCGAGCAAAAGTACGCCAACTTCCAGAACAAGGAGAACCTCGCGCCGAACTCCTACGGCGGGCCCAACAACGGCCTGCTCGGCGGAGAGACCCCCGCAGATGCGCTCATGAGGCTCATGATGGGGCTCTTCCAAAGGAACCCGGGGGCTGGCACCGGGGGCGGGCTTATGCGAGCGCAAGGTTTGAGGATGAAGAGCGCCAGCAAGAACCTGGCAGCCGCTGCCAAAGCTCCCTCTCAAGGCTCAACAAGCCCATCCCAGCAGCTGAAGAAGCAGCCGAGCAGCCAGGTTATGCCTCCGGCACCCAAAAGCCCCTCGCTTCCGTCGTCAGCGCCGGATAGCATCATCGGGGGGTTCTAAGACCATGCTAACCGTCATACGGACACTGCTCGCCGCCCTTGCGCTAGGCGCAGCTCCAGCGCTCGCCGCAGATCAAGGAGAGATGTCTGTTGAAGAGATGGCGAGACAGGCTAGCTCCCAAATCTGCTCTGATGGAGGTGCATGGCTCAAGTGCTACCGCCTGCCCCCATCCTCGTGCCAGTCAGTGGCTCTTGAGTTTGTAACGCCGTGCCTTAGCCGCTACCTGGCGGCGGCGGATGACCTGCGGGATCCGGCGCAGGCCCAGGCGACGGCGACACAGGTGATCCGCTGTTTTGAGCACCAGTTCTTCATCGCGCACGACTCAACACGCACAGGCCAGCCCGAGTGCCAGGGCAATCTACCCTTCGTGAAGTGATGCTGCGCCCGTCAGCGGACGCGGGCCTCTTTCGGAAAGCCGCACTGAAAGGCTAGCTCCCTCACCTCCCTGCGCAGCATGGCATACGTTGCTGCCGTGCCCTCAAGCTGGTCCGCGAGCCTTACAATCTCGTCAAAACGGCGGGTGTCCAGCCGCCCGACGAGGCATGCCGCCGACAGCACGTGGGCGAAGCCCTTAAAAGGGTTCGAGCCGCCATCGGCAACGCCGCAGCGCCTTGCCCACTCTGCCTCGTGGCTCTGTGCTGCAAAGAGCGACAGGGGCGAAAATTCCCGCGGCGGCGCGTGCATGCAGACGATCTGTACCCACCACATCTCACACCGCAGCAAGGCGTCATCTATCGAGATCCGATCACGTTCAGGCCGAAGGGGGAGCGGGGGAAGATCCCATCCCTGCAGCATCGATGACATGTCGGCCATGTGATCAAGCGGCACCTGTTTCTCATCCCGGGCAGCTCGCAGAAGCGGCCCCAAAACACGCAAGCGCAACAGCTCTAAGTCGCCCAACGCGACCCCGAGGGAGGTGTCAGCAAGCAGAAGCGGCGCTGATTGAGCCTCAGCAAAGAGGTCCTGCACGAGTGGCAGCGCTGCATCAAAGCCGCTCTTGGTCCACCCAGCCCGCTCCCTAAGCTGCTCCCGGGACGGAGGGGCACCCTGCTCCCTAAGTATCGCCCTGTGCTCCCGACGAAGCACACGGGCTGCCCCGAGGAGGGATCCGACCTTCACCGTCGCCCCGAGACCAGCTCCGCGGGCCTTGCGGGCTGAAGAGAGCGTCCGTAGCAGCCTGCGAGTGGTGATCTGTAGCCCGCGCCGCGCAAGATGCTCTCGAACTTCGGAGGGAAACGGGGCCCTGCCAAGGCGGCTTGAGAGCTCCCTCGTTCCCCTCACTACTGCCTCACGGAGAGCGCCTCGCGACACGGGCGCATGCCCGGCTGCCGCTGGGGATTCCCTGCGGAGAGACGTTGAGCCGAGGCGGGCAGGTACCGCGCGACCTGCCAAGGTCGAAGCCTTTTCCCGGCTGTTGGAGGATGTTTCAGTGTGCAGGGACGCGGACGGCGCCGATGTGGCCGAGCTACGTTGAGGAATACCTTCTCTGTCGGGCTGCTGGGAGCCCCCGGGCTGAATCATACTGCGCTACCGCCGGTGACATTAAGACCGGTGTTGTAGCGCAGAGCGCGCCTCCCTGCAAACCCCAGCGGCTGCGGCCCTTCACAAGGCCGAAACCTGTCGCTTTACGTCGCAATTAGTGGCAATTAGGCGCAAATGCGCTGAAGGTCGGCCTGCAGAAGGTCATTTAGCCCGTCGAATGACCCATTGGACATAACGAACACAACCTCCTTTACCTCTCGTTCGGCGGAGTTGGGCCGTATCTCGCTCCAGAGGTGATCCCGGATCGCCTGCACATCCTGCAAGCACGCTGAGCTGACGCCCGAGGCAGCTATTGCGCTGCTTAAGGCGCTTACGTCGATCAGCTCAACACCCGTGTCGATCGCCCGAGCGACAACATTCCTGAGGATAACCCTGTCTGCGCGCCTAAAGGCATCCACGTACTCCTGCTGGAATACCTTGCGGCGGCTAGTGTTTGAGCGAGGCTCAAACACTGCCCACAAGCGCGCTTGCGGGAACGCCTCGCGAACAGCCTCAACGGTTTGCCGCACTGCTGTCGGGTGGTGCGCAAAATCCTCTATCAGGGCAACTCCACCCTTCTGGAGCCTCACCTCCTGCCGCCGCTTCACAGGCTTAAAGCTCTCCAAAATCCTGATGCTCTTGGCGGGGTCGAGCCCAACAACGTGCGACACGATCAGCGCTGCGAGAGCATTCCGCGCGTTGTACTCTCCGACGAGCGGCAGAAGCAGGGAAAGCGAACCCAACGCTGAGCTCCTGACAGAGACCCGCTGCGCCATGCCGGCCGACTCCCTGTCCGTGATACAGAAATCCGCCTCGGGATCCCGGCCAAAGGTCACGATCCGGCACTGTGCTGCGCTCCTCCACTCTCCAACGAGGCGCTTGACGCGCGGAAAGTCGATGCAGCAGATCGCCGTGCCGCCTTTTTTCAGGCCCAGGACGAGCTTCGTGAACTCAGCCTCAATCGCCTCGACGTTCGGGTAAATGTCGGCATGGTCGTACTCAATTGCGTTAATAACGGCGGTGTCTGGGGTGTAGAACGAGAACTTCGGCACTTTGGCGAAAAAGGCGCTGTCGTACTCATCGCCTTCAACAACCGAGAGGGCGCCGGTGCCAACCTCAAGGCTCGAGGGCAGTCCCTGCGCAATCCCGCCAACAAAGTATGAAGGATGCTTTCCGCTCTCGACAAAGAGCGTCGCTATCAGCGCAGTGGTCGTTGACTTGCCGTGAGTTCCCGTCACAACGACTGAGTGCTTGCCGGCGATCGCCACCTCCTGAAGCAGCTTCGGAAAGCATGTGTACGGGAGACTGCTCCTCTCAACGACGTCAACCTCTGGATTGCCGTAGCTGATCGCATTGCCGATCACCACCAGGGACGCATCCAGGGGAACGTGCTCCGCTAGGTATCCTGTCTTGGTCGTAACCTCTGAGCTTCCCAGCAGGCTCCTCATCGGCTCGTAAAACTCCTTGTCGCTTCCGCTCACGACATATCCGCGCTGCGAGAGCGCCACCGAGAGCTGTGCCATGGCCACCCCGCACACGCCGATGACGTGGATCTTGCCCCCCGCTGGGACAGCGGAGAGGCTCGTCGTGCGCTCGACAGAGAAAAAATCTTTCGGCATAGCGCTCCTAATTAAGCAGGGTGGGATAGTTGAGGCGAAAGCGCGGGATCTGAACCACAAAGAAGCCCCCAGTGGTGCGCCGAAAGACGTAGCTCCCCTTCATCGAGCCGATCGGGTCTCGAATGACGGCGCTGCTGGTGTACTGAAAGCTCTGTCCCGGCTCAAGGATGGGCTGCACGCCAACTACGCCAGGCCCAACCACCTCCCCGATCTGCTCTCCTGCTGACTCAATGACCCAATGCCGCTCCATCAGCTGAACAGTGGAGGGAGAGCGATTCTCAATCGCGATTGTGTAGGCGAACGTGTACACCCCCTCTCCCGGAGTTGACTCCTCGGGGAGCGCCTCCGGCTCGACAGAGACGGTGATGTCCGCAGTAGTTTCTGTAAAAGTTCCCATGCCCAAGAAGTCTAGCCGAGGGCCGCCCGCCTGGAAAGGAAGGATGCTCCCGATGCCTTCAGTGGTGAAATACCCCAAGCCGTGGTACCTGACCCCGTGTGGACCGCTACTACCCCCTCCTAGCTACCCTGCGCCCCCTCTTCCCCTTCAGGGATGAGGTGCTGCCCCAGCTTTTGATCCCTGAGGCCAAGCGCCTCTGGAAGCAGGTCCTGCGCTCCCAGCACTGGGCGCCGCTGGTGGCGGCCCTCAATTCGGATTCATGGCAGAGAATGGCGAGCAGCCACCGCGATGTCGGCGGCGACGCCATAAAAGCCTCGCTGCCTCCCTCAGCGGACCGTGAAGCTCTCGAACGGGCTTGCCGGCTGCTCGTGCCGTGGCGCATCGGCCCCTTTCAGCTGGGCGAGCTGGTGATCGACTCCGAGTGGCAGTCGAACCTCAAATGGTCGCGCCTGCAGCCCCTGCTCCCCCCGTTGCGGGGCTTGCGGGTCGCAGACGTCGGATGCAGCAACGGATACTTCCTCCTTAAGATGGCCGCCTGTGCGCCCGAGATCGCTATTGGGCTTGATCCGATCGACAGGTGCTGGCTCCAATTCGCGGTCCTTCAGTCGGTGCTGCGCCTGCCCCAGTGCGGATTCCTGCCGGCTGGCATAGAATCCCTCGAGGGATTCCCAAGCTTTTTTGATCTCATCGTGTGCATGGGTGTGCTCTACCACCAGCGTGACCCCCGTAGCGCGGTGAAGCAGCTCTTCCGGTCGCTACGGCCTGGTGGCACCGCTATCGTCGAGAGCCTTGTTATTGACCGCCCCGGGGAGCCCGAGCTCCTGCCAAAGGGGCGTTACGCCAAGATGCGAAACGCCTGGGTAATCCCCTCCCCTGGGGCTATGGCGCTCTACCTTGAGGAGGCCGGGTTCCACAACATCGCTGTTCACAACTTTGGCGCAGTAACCACGGCAGAGCAACGGCGCACCGAGTGGGCCCCGTATGAAAGCTTGGCAGAGTTCCTCGACCCGAACGACTGCTCCCTGACGATCGAGGGGCATCCTGCTCCCCACAGCGCGATAGTGACCGGCTTGCGCCCTCTGTAGCGCCACAAAAGAGCGTTGTCAGCGCCTCGCCCCTCCTGCCACACTGGGGCTGATGATGGGCGCTGCAAGCCACCGAAAAGTTGTTGTGCTGACTGAGAAGGAGCGACACTTCCTCGCTGCCGCAGCGCTACGGGCCGATGCTACCCCCAAGGAGCTTTCGGCTGAGCTCGGGCTGCGGGAGCACGCCGTGCGGTACATCCGTGACTCGCTCCTTGAGCGCGAGATCATCCGGCCGGTTTACCACATCAACCACTTTCGCCTCGGTTACAATGACTTCGGCGTCTACCTAAGCCGGGGCAGCGAGAGCACGGCGAGCCGGCGCAGGTTCGAGGCGCTTATCGAGCGGCACCCCGCAGTGTTCTGGCTTGCTCGGACGAGTGGCGCCTACCAGTACGCAATGAGCTTTGTGACCCATAAGCCATACGAGCTCGGGAGCCTGCTCTCGTTAGCGCGCCCAGCAGAGGCGGGAGGGCACTTTGAAAAGTCGCTTGGCTTGCGCCTCGACTGGACGATCCTTGCCCCTACCTACCTGATCGGCAGCAGCCGGCGAAGGCACTCGATTTCAGTGTCTGCCGACACTGAGGTCAAGCCGCTCGACGACACCGATACAAAACTGCTGCGAATCCTCAGCGCCCACCCAGCCAAGCCTGTTGCTGACTGGGCGCGCACGGCCGCGATGAGCAGCTCTTCAGTCTCGTACCGCATTGAGCAGCTTCGCAAGCAGGGGGTAATCGCCGCGCAGCGCTATCTTATCAATCTGGCCAAGCTCGGCTTTAACGGCCATCGGCTTCTGCTCATTGACCGTGGCCTCTCGGCCCAACAACGGGATGATTTCTCAAGCCTGTGCCTGAAGCACCCCAACGTTGTGGCGTTCCTGTCATGCACCGGCAACTGGGACTACGAACTGCGGCTTGAGGCTGAGCATCCCGGTGAGCTCGAAGAGTTCTGCCAGCTCCTGTATGACACGTTCGGCAACGCGATCGGCAGCATTAAGACGATGCAGCAGGTCGAGGTGTTCAAGCACGTTGCGTTTCCGGCGTAGCTCGCCGTGCAGCCGCGCCCAGCCTTGGGGGGCATCAGTAGTCTGCTCCTATCAGCAGCTCCTCGATGGAGAGGTTCAGCGCCTTAGCGAGCTTAGAGATCGCGCCTATGCTGATGTTCTGCTTGCCGTGCTCCACAGCGCTGATGTAGGCCCTGTCGAGGTCCGATGAGTTTGCAAGCTCCTGCTGGCTAAATCCGCGCAGCTTGCGGTACTCGTGCACCGAGTGCCCCAGCTTGCGAAGGTACAGCCCGAGGGAGTTTTCAGCATCAAGCATGCCGCACACCTGCCGAGCCTTAGTCACCGCCTCTTGAGGATCCATCGAATGCGCGTCAGCGCCGCTCGTCGCGGCGATAGCTGGATTGGCTATGAGCGCCGCGCCCCCCAGGATCACCTTCGGCGCTGGGCTAAGGCGCTTGAGCTCTGCAATAAGCTTCTGGGCAGTCGGGACGAGCGAGTTGAGCGCCACTGAAACGCACACCAGGTGCGCCTCTCGTGCCTTGGCGAACATCACCATATGGTCGGTCGGGATGTCTGCGCCGAGGAAGTCCACCTCCCATCCATCGACCATGAGGAAGTCGGCCACTGCCTGTGCGCCGATGAAGTGCTGATCTCCCTCCACGGAGCTCACCACCGCGCGTAGCCCTAGCTTGAGGCGGGTCTTGAGCAGGCCCCGGAGCCGCGCCATCTGGCGCAGCGTAATCTGGGTTGCTATGTGCTCCTGCGGTATGGTGACCTCACCGCGGTGCCAACGGGCCCCCAACTCAACTTGAACCGGCATCAACACCTCAAGGTAGAGCTTTGAAGGGATTACTCCTGCCGCAAGCCCCTGGTCGATAACTCGCACCGCCCGCTCACTGCTCCCTTCAAGAAGCGCCTCCAAGTATTCCTGCCTAATCTTGGCAACCGTGTCTGGACTCATGTGCCCCCGTTCATACCCCTCAGCAGGATACCATATGTTGGGTTTATGCGCTAGCTTGTGCCTTTCTGCGGTGTAAACACCACGGGTTAGCGCGGGCGCCTGCATGCCGGCTTTTTAAGCAATTAAGAGGCAACAAGTTACTGAAAACGCTCAATAACCCCTGACATGAGCTCCCGTGCAGACTACCTCGCAGTTCTAGGCTTGGGCCCCGAGGCCTCTCAAGATGAGGCTACGGCTGCCTATAAGGACCTCGTGCGGGTATGGCACCCAGACCGCTTCCAAAGCGATGAGCGGCTCAGGGGCCGAGCTGAAGAGGAGACCAAGAAGATCAACGACGCGATCTCGAGGCTTAAGCAGCTCCCCGCGGAGCCTCGCGGAACCAAGCGGTCTCATCGTGCCAGAAATCGTGCTGAGCCCCAACCTCAACGGGCAACGCCACACCCCGCGCCTGATTCCTTCTCATTCTCTGGCGCGAGCAGCCCACGCGGATTCTCTCACCTGAGGATGGGGCTCGCGCCGCTCGTTGTGCTCCCAAAAAGATCGTCCTCGGCCATGAAGGTCTCTGTCGCTCTCGGCGCCCTGTGGCTTGTTTTTGAGGCGCTGCGGAGCCAGGCAGCAACCCCTCTTCAGAGCGGAGCAGCTATCACTGCTGCTTTTGCGGCGACCAACGTGCTTCTATTAAATGGAGCACTCCTCATCTTTCCTGCTGAAGTGCTGCGCGTGGATGAAGGCGGGCTCTTTTTGTTCCGTCTTGGCAGGCTGGTGTGGAGCGACGTGCAGCGCATGTGGGCCAGCCGCAGCGGAGGAGGCACGTACCTCGCCATCACTTTTTCAAGAAATTACCTGCAGCGGCAAAATCCTGCAGTGCGCCTCTTTTACTGGGTCCGCCGGCAGGTCACCCAACGCCATACAGCACTCCCCCTTGCTGGCTCAAACAGCGATGCCGTGCAGGTCGTGGATGCCATCAACCTCCGGCACCACTCTGGCTGCGTAGTCGACTTGAGCCACCTCGCGTGCCCAGCCCCAAAGCTCTTCTGGATGAACCTGACCTCGCTTCTGTGCCCCATGATGGTCGTGATTCGTTGCCTCACCCAAGAAACAGTTGAGGCTGTCGACTACCTGCCCTACGCAGCGATCTTCCTTCTGTGCAGGATCTACTGCATCTCACGCCTAGTGCGCCATTCTCGCGGTGCGAAGCTTTAGGCCCCGCGCCCTACCGTTGTGCCTGCTCCATCTCGTAGGAGGCAAGGAACAAGACTCGAACTCCGTTTCATCAGCCAGGGCGCGCCTTGGGGCATGCCCACGGAATCCCGTCCCGAGAGCCCCAAGGAGCCCTCTTTAAGCCCTAGCCTTGCATCGCTGCAAACTTTTGCCCTCCTCCCAGCATCATAAGGGTCAGTGAGTTGAAATTCCCCTCCTTTTGGGGATATACCTTCTTCTCAGCAAGCCGCTCTAGCTCAGCTGGTAGAGCAGCGCATTCGTAATGCGCAGGTCGAGGGTTCAAATCCCTTGGGCGGCTCCATCCTTCCCCCTTTTGATTGAGCGACCTCCCCAGCCTCGACCCCTTCAGGGGGCGGGAGGGAGGGCTCCAGTTTTTCCCACTCGGCTTTTCGCGCTCAGCCTCGAAAGCTAAAAGAGCGAAGTCGGATCGCAGATAGTCGTGAAACTCACGCCCGCGCCTCCTGGAGCCGCTCCATTCTGGCTATTTGAGGAGTTAACGTCAGAGCCGTAACCACCATACCCCCCTGAAGCTCCTCCGCAACCTCCGGCAGAACGAAGAGGGTTTGTGACAGCCGTTGCTGATGAGCCCTGGGCTCCCCCCGACAGCGTTATCGTGCCGGCCGTGATGGTTGGCGCCAAGAGGTGCACGATCCCTCCCCCGCCCCCGCCGCCAGCCGCCGCTCGACTAAATGAGTCTCCCCCTTTGCCACCCTTAGCCTGAATCGTGCCGGTGTTCGATACTGAAGTCTTTGAAGCGAGAATAATAATGCCACCACCAGCTCCACCGGTGCCCCGGTAGCCATCATCACCATCTGCGGCTATGAGCCCCTCGTTAGATAGGGAGCCGGCGGCGAGGACCGTAAGCGAACCTCCCCCGTACGCCCCATCCGATGACCAATATGTGCCTCCGCCGCCACCACCCCCAAAAGGGCCGGGCCGCAGAATGCTTCTCATAGTTGCCAGGTCGTACTCCGATCCGTATGCGCCACCCACCAGATCTTGGCTGGAGGTCCCGTACTCGCCGTTCATCGCGACCCGTGAAACGTACCCAACCGCGGGTGAGTTGCGGGAGATAACCGCCAGGGTACTAGAGTTGCTGTCACTCGACGTTCCAGCCCCCGATTTGTAGACCGAGATCGTTCCGCGATTACGAAACGTGCCGCTACACCGCAGGATCGTGCCGCTGGATACATAGAGCGTGACACCGACATCGACCAAGATGTTCGTGTACTGCAGGTTCGGATCCGTTATTGAAGAGTTGGCTGTGATGTGAAGCTCTCCCGCCGAACCGTTGCCATAGATCCGCAGCGATCCATCTGCACCATTGGTGCCATCCCTGCCGTTTGCGCCAGCGGCACCAGGTGCTCCCGTGTCTCCCTTTAGCGCCGAGAAATTCGATATTCTCGTTTCACCCCGCCGACATCTCCGGCTTCGCAGCACAATCTCCCCAGAGGAGTCCTGCTTGCAGATAACGAGGTCCGATGCCCGCTGTGCATGCGACGCCTCAGGCCAAGAAGCGAGAAGGAAGAGGCTCAAGAGAAGCTTGACTGAACGGCGCATCATTTGGCTCCAAGTAATGAACACCTGTCGGTTACGCCAAGGCAAATCCTTACCGGCGACTCCAAAAAGATTGGATATCGGCATGAGGAGAGCGGTCTAGGGATGTTGGCCTAACCACCGCTGAGCGAGATCCCAAGGCCCTGCGGATGTGACCAGCAGCACCATAAGAGTTGGGGGCATAGCTGACGGCACTGCCGTCTTATCCCCCCACCAGCTTCGCAGGGGTATTGCAGTCTTCTGCCCGATTGCTCAGCAGCTCAATCAACGGCCGTTCAGGAGCGCTAAGCTCACTACCAACGGGATAGATCCGGCAGTAGGCACGCAACACCTCCTGCAGCAGCTCGCGACAGTAGTCTCTGCCAAAGAGCTCAAAACCCGCTAATTCGCCGCGCAGAGAGTTGTGCAGGATGATGAAGTGGGGAGGGCTCTTTCTCAGGGAGTCCACCAGCGCAGGTTCCGTTGTCGCCACGGCGAATGCTGGCGTCACGTTGTGAAAGCCTTCCTGGCCAGGAAGCTTAAGAATAAAGTTCAGCAGCGTGCCCTCCGGCAGGACCCACAGACGGGAGCTTGGCGTGCGGGCCCGACTGATGTGCCCCACGATCTTCCGCAGGTCTTGGGCGGTCTCTTTCGGCACGCTCCAAGAACCGGCGATACCGAGCTGGCCTGTCACCTCCCCACTTGCCTCAGCTGTGATAGCAGCAAGGGTGTCCGCAGGCTGGCGCACCGCTCCTAAAACCTCCACAAGCAGCAACGAAACCACTATCGACAGCACCGTCAGGAAGGTGGCCCTTTGGGCTGCTGCCGCCGAGCTGTCAGCTGCTGGGCTGCCAACTATCCTCGCCCCAACCGCAAGGATTCCTAGGTAAAAGGGGATAAAAAACGAGCCGTACCCCCACAGGCAGGGCCCGCCCATGGTCTTTAGGCTAGCCAAAACAAGCGCTGCTCCTGCCAAGACTACGACGGAGGGTGCCCCCCGCTGCCTCAATCGGCTAGCATAAATAGCCGCCACGAACGACACTACCGAGGCTACCCCCAGCCAAACAAAGCCGTCAGAGCCCCACGCGCTCACCGCCGACAGGCAGAAGACAGTCCAGAGCAGGGGGAGCCGAAGCCCCCAGCGAGCCTGGGGGCGCAGAAGCTGATAGAACGCCAACAGAATGCATACGAAAGTAGCGAAATGGGGAAGCCACCACCGGTACCCGTACAGGAGCGGACGGAGGGAGTAGACCCCTTGGGCAGCATAAAACTCCGCGAGCGAAGGAGCATGAACAAATCGCCACAGCCAAGCGAAGAAAGCTCCCCAGTCAGAACGCGAAACCCCAGCGGCAGCGAGCGCCCAAAAACTCATGGCGGGCGCCACTAGCGACGCAGCCACGCCAGCGCCAAGCAGCTTGAGGCGCCGCCCCTTCAGCAGCGGAGACGCAAACAGGACTATGCCGAACAGGACAAATTCATTTTTGAAGGCAAGCGATAGCCCGTACAGGAGCGAGGCAGCGAGGAAGTGTCGGGGGCGCCCCGTCTCCCAGAACCATATCGCGCAGAGAAAGCTCGCCAGGAATGCGCTCGACGCGTACGGCATGCCGAAACAGTAGGGCAGGTGGAAGCCAAAAATAGATGGCGGAAAGATGGTTATCGGGATCGCGCTTAGCGCAACTAGCCATGCCAGCATCCGGAACGTGACGCGAGACAGAGAGAGGTAAAGCAGTATAACAAAGAGGGCCCCGTTTGCCGCTGCGACAGCCACAAGGGGGCTCATCGATTCCCCCGCAATCCGCATGAGCAGCGAGTTGAGCTGGTAGGACGCAGGGGGAACGAGGAGGTAGAAGTCCCTGATAGGCTGGGAACCGTGCAGCATCCTCCATGGGAGGTAGAACTCAAACCCCCGATCGATGAAGAGATCCCCGAAGTTCCCCCACGTCGCACAGAGGATGGCGAGATATACCGCTATCAGCGAGGGACAGGCCCAAACTCTGAGCCCACGAGCCTGTGCCCTGCTGCCTGGCACCGGAGCACTAGGCACCGGATCTCGAAGGCTCGCGACGCTTCCTAATTCTGCTGTAGAGGTCTCAGGGTGGCACAAGGCATAGCTCTCTCTGACATCTGAGCGCACTAGCCCAAAAGGCTCGCCGCTCTATTTCCAGTAAGCCTATAGCACCTGGCAGCACATCCCAGAAAGCTCGCTCTGCGCCTGTCTGCCAGAAATCGGCCATATTGCCCCGAGAAACACTCGAGTGCGCCGGGCACCGGGCGGTAAAAGCCGGCCTATGCTTGCCTTTAGGACAGCACCATCACCGCAATGCGACAGCCTCCGCACAAGCTGCCCCTTTGCGAAAAAGCGGCGGGGGGCGTCCTGTTGCCAGGCGCCCCCCGCGAGGATTACGCATTATTGGCCTAGGGACGAATTTTTCGCGTAATAGGAACCATGCCTAGGTTGTTAGGGGAAATGCAGCTGCCCCATCTCCCTCCTATACAGGTGAGCCCCCGCGGCTGGCACAGATTCTCGTACTCGAGGCGGATCGTCATCTCCTCAAGCTCACTGTCTGGGATTGAGTCAGGAACAACGGCATGGAAGAGCTCGAACTCCCGATCGCGCACGCGGGTCTCCCATTGCGGAAAGAGGCGCCTGAACTGATCCTCACGCGTAAACGGCACCTCAACCGACAGGGGCGCGTCAGACGTCCCCGCCTTGATGGATGTGACGTGCATGCGCCCGAGGCCAAGCCGGCCGGTGACCTCTGGGAAGAAGGTAAGCCCGAATATCTCGCGTGTGGCCGGGCGATACTTTACCCATGTGGGGCAGTGTCGCCGCGCTGGCCTCAAGCTTGCTGTCGCCCGGCAGACCTGCACCGACTCAACCTTTGCGTGCCCGCCAGAGTTGGCGGTCGCCAAGCGATCGTAGGTTCTGCCTGGCTCGAGGAAGAGCCCCACCGGTATGTCCAACCGCTGCGAGAAGCCCCAGGGCCGCGGCGGATCGAACGGCTCGCCCTCCACCGCCCAGCACGTCTCGTTGTAACAGCCGTGGTAGTTTGGCAGCCCGAAGTAATTTGGGCCATCGTAGGGATCGAGAGCCGCCCATATAAACGCCTTCTCGTGCGTGAACACGTCGTCATCCTCAAACCCGAGCGTGTGCCTGTCACCTGGCCCCCGAGAGCTCACAGTGACACGCAGCACCGTCCGGTCGTCAACGGTCACCGACTCAGGAAGCATATAGCTTGCCACGACAGCCCCCACTGACTCGAAGCCCGTACCATCTGCGGCCAACGTGCCGGTGTTTGCCTCCACGCCACCCGTCATGCGGGTGAATTGTCCGGCGCTGAAGTCGATCGGCGGGCTGCACACCAGCTCCACACCCGGCGTGGGCCTGGTTGGAATTGCAGTCGCGGTCGGCGTGGCAGTTGGCCGTGGCGTGTCCTGCGTCGGAGTCGCAGACGCCGTAGCCGTCGGGGTTCGCGTCGGGGCGATCGTCCGTCCCGGAGGAGGAGTCTTGCCCGGCCCGGGCGACGGCGCAGGGGTCTGTGTCGGAGGCGGGGTCTTGCCCGGAATCGGCGCCGGAGAGGGCGAAACCGATGGCACTGCCGTGGCCGTAGGCGGCACCGGCGTCACCGTCGCTGTCGGTGGCGCTGGCGTCACCGTCACTGTCGGGGGCGCTGACGTCTCGGTCGGAGGCACCGGCGGCTCGCCGCCCCCCGCGCAGATCGTGCGCGCGAGTTCCACAGCGGCGCGAGCATTCACAATGCCCCCTGTCACGGTGATATCAGCGAGAGCTGCCGTAGACGTCACCGTCTCAAGCAGAATACGGCGCTTCTCTGCAATAGAGAATGGGCGGCGGCACACCGACTGTGCGAGCACGAGCACCCCTGTTACCTGCGGCGTTGCCATCGAGGTGCCGCTGAGAATCGCGTACAGCGGATCCTGTCCCGGAGTCCGTATGCACCCAGCACGCCCGTTGCATGTTGAGAGAATCCCCGACCCCGGCGCTGCGAGGTGCACCGAATTGCGGCCGAAATTAGAGAAGCTCGAGCGCCGGCTCGCAGAATCAACTGAGGCGACAGCTATGACGCCCTGCACATCGCTGCGTTGCCCATAGCTCGATGGGTAGTGGGGGAACATATCATTGTTCTCATTGTCGTTTCCGGCTGCGGCAACGAACAGGATCCCCGCGGCCTCCGAGCGCCTGATAGCATCAAGCAGGGCAGGGTTGAAGGGCCCGCCTCCCCACGAGTTGCTGCTCGCAACGACATTGACGCCGCGCCTCTTTAAGTCCACCCCGTAGTCTAAGCATCGAATTGCGTCAGCAGAGGAGCCGCTGCCTGAAGCCGAAAGAAATTTGCACGGCGAAAGCCGTACGTTCCATGCCACGCCTGTGACACCGACACCGTTGTTACTCACCGCGCCAATAGTGCCCGCCACATGGGTGCCGTGTAGGTGGTCGTCATTTGCATTGCCTGAGCCCTCTATGGCGTTAATTCCATGCACATCATCGATGTACCCATTTCGGTCATCATCGATGCCGTTGCCCGCTACCTCGCCCCGGTTGATAAACATGTTCGCCGCCAGATCTGGGTGATTCGCCTTAATTCCGGTGTCGATCACCTGAACAACGAGCTCGTCGCTGCCCGTCGTGAGGTCCCAAGCCTCGCGCAGCCTCATTATCGCCGGGGCATACATCTCGCCGAACTTTGGATCGTTTGGCTCGCGCACGATTCGTAGCTCATGGTTTGGCGAGCATGTCACGCCGCTGCCTAGTGAGCGCATGGCACTTCGCACCGAGGCAGATTCGCACGTTATCGCAGCCTCGCTTGCAGCGGCCGCGACCCGCATCTCAGCCTGCGAGACCGATTGCGGCAGGATAAGCAGGGCGTTCGGGCTGAGCCGGTCTGCCTTGAGCGAGAGGGCCGAAAAGCTCTGCGCTGACAGCGCCTGCTCGCCGTCAAGGCTGTCCCCTCCCCCGCTCAGGATGACGCCGGGATAGGCCCGCACCGGGCCTTCGGCAGCCGCTCCACGCCACGCGGGAACGGCTGCCGCCACGACAGACACGGTGATGAGCAACGCTTTTTTTAGGTGATGCGCCACAGAAGACGTGGCTATGGA
>JAFMJG010000164.1 GCA_017853605.1 bacterium | reverse complement strand
CTCGCCCTACTTTTTTACTTTGCTGCTCTTTGATTCGCTCTCTTGCGAGCTAGCCAGGGCGACCGTTGTCACTGAATAGAAGAACCTCCATGTGCCTGGCAGGAGCTTCTTGAACACCCCTTTCGCCCCTGACATGCGGACCGTGCGCCCCTTCGCGCCCGGTGGCTTGCTTCGCACGGCCCGAAGCGTTATCTCGCAGCCTGCTGAGGGCTCTACCCCTGAGGGCAGGGTAACCGTTGCGTTCCTCCGCGTAATCTTGACCACGGGGGCCGGAAGGTTGCCGCCGAAACACGCCGCAAGCGGAGTCGGAGTGCTCACCACTGGCGGCGCCACTGGGGTCGGCGTTGCCGTCGGGGTGTTAGTGGGTGTTGCAGTAGGCGTGTTCGTCGGGATATTCGTCGGCGTTGCAGTCGGCGTGTTAGTCGGCGTCGCAGTCGGCTGGTCATTGAACGTGACGGTGAAGGACTTCGAGGAGTTTGGAAGCTGGCTCGCCGTAAGGTTTGCAAAGGCCGCATCGAGAAACGAGAGGGGCATGGCAGGAACGCTATCGGCAGGCGCATGCGATGCTGCCGTCCCCGTAAAGGAGACAACCGCTGTCGTCGGCGAGGTCACCGTTATAACCTCGACCAGCCCAGCGGGGACGCCGGTAATCGTGTAGTGCACCGAACGGGTCAGGGTGCCGGACGTGACAGAGAACTCCTCGTTGAGGAGCGTTATCTCGGCCGTGGCGGTGATCGATCCATTGTTCGCTGCCGCCTCAGGAAAGTCGGATGCTGAGTACGTTATGTCATACTCGGTCGGAAACGCGGCGATCCGGTTGTGTTGAAGGCTTGTGACCCACAGGCGCTTGTTGCCAGGGTCAAAAGCGAAGCCCCCGGGGAACTTGGCAGCTGTCCGGCTCGGGCTAAACTCTCCAGGTGAATCGAAATCTGCTGCCCCGAAGACGTGTACTGCGGCTTCTCCATTTGAGACAGTCGTGGCATCGAAGACGAGCACCCGATCATTGAAATCATCAGCCACGAAGAGCCTTCCACTCGCCGCGTCAAAAAGGGAGTCGGACGGTAACTGACACGCGGTGCTCGAAGTGCCGCCGTCTTTGGTGACAAAATCGGGCTGGCAGAGTACCCCAACCGCCGCCTCACCATTTGTAATGGCATTGACATCGAACACCATAATCCGACTATTGTTTCGGTCGTTCACGAAGAGTCGCTGCTGGGTGGCGTCGATCGCTACCCCCCCCGGCGCATGGAATGTAACTCCGGTCACGCCCCAGGCAGACGACGTAAAGTTTGGCTGCCCCAGCACGTGGATGGCGGGCTCTCCATCAACTATCGTCGCTACGTCGAACACCAGCACACGGTTGTTATATGGATCACCCACATACAGGAGGCTCCTCGTCTGGTCGTACGCCAATCCGAGTGGCCCATCCCCATCATCTCCCCCTCCGAAACGCGCTGCGGTGAGCCCCCCACCGTTTGACTCGAAGTCGGGCTGCCCGAGGACGTGTACCGCCGGCTCGTTGTTGGTGATCAACTGGGTGTCGAACACGAGTATCCGTTGGTTGACGTAATCACTCACGAAGAGGCGGTCGTTTGCGCTGTCGTATGCCAGCCCCCTGGGGCTAAAGAACCCCGTGGCAGTCGGTGGGCTGAATATACCCTTATCTATCAGGCTATCATACCCCAGCACAGCGCTCGGTACCCGCGAGGCAACCTGGTTAGACCCGTCCAGGGTGAACACCAGCACCCTATTGTTGTCCCGATCAGCAACGAAGAGTCGGTGATGGGCAGTGTCGAGTGCGACTGCGGAGGGGGAGCTGAAACCGAAGCGGTTGGGGCCATTTCCGGAACCGTACTTTGAGAAATCCGGAACTGGTTCAGTGAAGCTTGTATCATCGTACTGCCCCAGCAGATCCGTCGGATCCTCCCCGTCAGTCACTATCGCCGCATCGTAGAACACCAGCCGATTATCAGAAGAGTCTGCGACGACGAGGGCCCCATCACTCCCCCGCACTAGGGGGCAACCGGGATAGAATAGCTCCGCAGTGGAGCTGTCGGTTAAGGTATCCTGTCCCAAAACGTGGGTGGCCGCCATCCCGTTGATGAGCGCTGCTGCTCCCGCGGTGTACACCGTCACCCTGTGGTTATCAGAATCTGCGACGTACAGCCGCGCCCTTGTGGTGTCGTAGGCGACTCCTAAGGGGTAGCGGCAGGTCGTATCGGTTGTTGAAGTTAGGTTACTGGTGAAGTCTCCCTGGCAGATAACCCGAGTGGCTGACATGCCGCTGGCAAGGGAGCTTACGTCAAACACGAGCACTCGACTGTTTGAGGTATCCGCCACAAAGAGCCGGCCCGTTGCTGGATCAAACGCGAGCCCCCGCGGGCTACTAAGGCTAGCGGCTGTTGGAGGGTTCGGTGCGTCGAGCGTTTCAAAATTAGCTTGCCCTAGAACCGCGATTGGGGCCTCTCCATTAGCGATCGCTGCTACGTCGAAGACGAGAACGCGATTATCCTCGGAATCAGCCACGAAGAGGCGGTGCCCAGTATCATCAAGAGCTACGCCCGAAGGCGAATTGAGATCATGTGCCTGTCCAGGATCATTGTAGGTTTGCGTAAAGGTGCTCTTTCCAAGCACGTTTATGGCCGCCTCGCCATTAGTGATAGTGGCGACATCGAATACGAGCACTCGTCCATGGAGGCTATCCGCAACATACAGGAGGTTCTGGGATGGGGAGTAAGCAAGCCCCTGAGGATAGGATAGGTGAGATTCATCGGTTACATAAAAGTCGGTCGCAAAGTCCCCCTGCCCCAGCACATTGTCAGGCAGCCGATCGAGGAGCTGGTCCGATGAGTTTAGGTTAAAGACCAGCACCCGAGCTCCCCCTGAGTCCGCGACAAAGAGGCGGTGGTGAGTGGAGTCAAGCGCTAAGCCCTTCGGGTCGTAGAGCCCCAGCAGGCTCGGGTAATCGTTGGCTCCCCCCTTGATGTACGAGGGAACCGGATTGGTGAAGCTCGTTTGGTCATACTGCCCAAGGAGATCGATCGCCGGTGCCCCATCGATGATGTCAGCGCTGGATGGCGCTACTCCTACCGAAAGCAGGGCCGCCACAATTCCAAGAAGCCTTGTTGCGCCCCTGCTGCGGGCGACTCCGTCTAGCGTCATACTCCCTCCCTGCGCGCTGCCAACTTGAGGTCGGCGCAGATCCGAAGACCACTGTGAGGGGTCGGCGTTATCCGGTGCCCCCTTAGGGTTAGGGTCGCTTTTTTTTTTGCAAAGGGCAGAGATGCCCTATAAGACCCCTGACTCACTGCGGTTTGGCGGCACAGCAACCAACACATGCCCCGTCAGGAAAGGCCCCTCAACGCTCACACCATCGCCTCCGCTTCAGCCCCCTTAGGCCAGCTCGGCGGGTGTCAGGTCCTTCAGGATCTCAGCCGGGGTGCCGTCGCGGACGACCCTCCCATCTTCGAGCTCGATGACCCGATCCATGCGCGACAGGGTCTCAAGCCTGTGCGCAATCGTGATGATCGTCCGGCCGTGGAGCGCTGTGCGGAGCACAGACTGCATGATGGCGTCGGTGATCGTGTCCACCCCCGACGTGGGCTCGTCCATGATCACGAATGGGCGCTTGGTGAGCATGACGCGCGCAAGGCACAGCAGCTGCCGCTGGCCGAGCGAGAGGTTTGTTCCCCCCTCACGGAGCGCCATCGATGTGTCGAGGGGAAGCTGCACCGCGCGCAGGGCCTCGGTGATCTCGCCGTCCGTGAACTCGCCGAGGCGATCGATGTTTGAGCGGATCGTTCCCTCAAACAGGTAGGGGTCCTGCGGCACAACCGCAAAGAGGGAGCGCGCCGAGTCAAGCGGCATGGCGAGGAGCGATGCCGCGCCGACCCGGATATCGCCACTCTTGACGTGCACCATGCGGAAGAGCGACTGCACAAGGCTGCTCTTCCCCGCTCCTGTGCGGCCAACGAGCCCCACCTTGGAGCCGCGCGCGATCGTCAGGCTAAGGTCATCGAGTATCGTTGGGGTCGCATCGCGGTAGCTCATTGTATAGCCGACAAACTGCAGGTCCCCCTCAAGCGCACCAGGCGCCGCCGAACAAGGCACAGGGGTGTTCCCCTCCTCTGCCTCTTCGATCGGAAGGTCCACGTACTCAAAAACGCGCCGGCAGTGGCCCGCTGTCTCGAAGAGGAGCCCGAACGACCAGGTCAGCCACGAGAAGATCGTGCCGAGGCGAAAGGATCCCGTGATGATCACCACGCCGACCACCGGAGTCACGTGCCCGTAGTGGATGCCAACGTACACCGCCCCGAGCACGGCGCTGCTGTGCACTGCAACCGCGATCTCGGTGAGGCACCGTCCCCACGCCTCGATGCCCCCCCGCAGGAAGTGCATCTGCATAAAGCGGTACACAGAGCTTGCGAGCCTCTCCATCAGCGCCGAGAGCTGCCCATAGAGCACGAAACTCCGCACCCCCTCGATCACGTCCGTCTCGCGGTGCAGCACCTCGCCGAAGCGCGCCGAGCGAAGCACCAGGGTCTTCTGGAGCATCGGGGCGATGTTCCTCTGCAGCCACAAAAAAAAGATGAAGGTCGGCACCGAGAGGAGCGCCGCCGCTGCGCTCGCAAACGACATCATCACCGACACCACGATCAGCTCAACGATGCCGGCCATCGAGTCTCCGAGGCGGATCGGCCCAAAAAGGCGCAAGCTGTCGGAGTCCTTTACGAGCCTGTTGATGATCTTGCCTGATGGGTACTCATCGAAGAAGGTCGTCCGGGTGCGCGCCACGCCCTGCAGCATCTCGCGCAGCAGCCCCCGGGACGCTACCTGGCCGACGGTCTCAAAGAGGTTCCACTGAAGGGCCTTGAGGAGGGTGACGAATGCGGCCAGGGCGCACAACAACGCCAGAGATGGCTCAAGCGAGAGCCCCAGCACGATCTCCCGCGGGGCACACGAGTGCTCAGACGAGCACTTGGCGATCTCCCCGCTCAGCCAAATGAAGAGCTGGTACGCGCCCGCCACCACCGCAGCCATGAGCAGGGTAGGAATGATAAGGAGGCGAAGGACCGGAACGTGGCGCAGGTAGCGCACGAGTAAGCCAAAGCTTCCAGAGGTGCCTTGCGCGCCCTCCTCAGTGGTAAAGTGCTCAGTGGCCATGCTCCTCCGCTGCGTCGAGAAAGCGCCTGAAGCGCGAGCTAGGATTGCGAGAGAGCTCCTTCGGGTCGCCGTCCTCGACGATGCGCCCGGCATCGAGCACAATTACCCTCTCGCACCGCTCAAGCTCAGCGAGACGGTGCGACACAAGCACCAGCCCCGCGCACCGTTCGAGGATCTCTGCCACCAGAGCACGCTCAGTTTCGGGGTCCACGGC
>JAFMJG010000163.1 GCA_017853605.1 bacterium | reverse complement strand
GCATGTCGCCCCCTGCAAACGTGTCAGAGAAGAGGCGGTACCCTGCAAGCCCCTGGTACTGCTCCCGGCCGGTGGTTAGAGCTTCGCAAAGCGTATCAAACTGTTCGGTGGTGCACTTGAGCTGCGCCTCCCACCCAAGCTCAGCAAACTCCCTGTTGCTGAACTTGCAGATGGCGCTCGTGAGCATGTGAGCCTTCTGCATCCGCCCCTCACAGAGCGTATCTGCTACCCAACGGTATCCGTCGATCCCAGAGAGCATGTCGCGCAGCTCGTCGCTCCTTACTATCGCCTGCAGCACCTCCTGCACCCGCTTCTGTGAGCTCTCTCCAACCACGAGCCGCGTCCGGAGCTCGCCCTCAATCCGTTCCTTCCAGCCAGCGGTGTCGGAGGCAGAGCCGAGGAGCTCTGGCAGGGTACGGCCGTTGAGTGAAGAGGGGGCGAGGAGCATCTCACCCGCAAACTCGCTCTCCGCTCGGACCGCTCTCTTGGTGGCAGACAGGCTTAGCCCCTCGGCCTCGGCTTCACGGAGCGCGGTCGTTATGCGCCCGGCGATGATCTCTGCCGCGGCGCTGAAGATCGCTGGGCCCCGCTGGAACTCCTCTCGGCTTGGGAGCCCAAGTTCAGAGAGCGCTGCCGTGCGCAGGAGCTGGGTGCGGTTAAGGAGCGCCGTCGGCGAGATTGGGCAGAGTGTTGAGGAGGGGGTCATAAAAGACTCACTTCGTAGGTTACCGAAACTCGACGGGAGAATAACGCTGTGCTGGGCGCTACTCAAAAATGCTGCTCAGCGCCCGGGCTCACTCGGGCGGTCAGTGGAAGGCAGCCCTGGCTCGGCCCTTTCCATCTCTCTTCACCGTGGCATAAACATGAGTCCTATAGGTAGGTTGCCATGCCATTGGTCATACATCTTGACATGTCATGATATGTCATGACACTCTACCCACATGGACACCACCGAGAAGTTCAGCACCAAAATGAACAAGGACGTGCTTGAGCGGCTGCGCGGGTATGCAGAGTCCTCCGACAGGTCTATCTCGCAGATCGTATCTGAGGCGGTTGCCGAGTACCTCGGTCGGGTTGAGGTTCGGCCGGCATTTCGGCAAGCGGTGGATGAGGTCATTCGCGAACACGAAGAGCTTCTCAAAGAGCTCGCTCGATGAAAGAGACCCTGTACCCAACGCTGGAGGAGGCTCTCTACCTTCACGACGTCCTGATCCAACGATTCGGTGGGGCAGCAGGAGTTCTCGACAAGGGGCTGCTCGAAAGCGCGTTAGCGCGGCCACGTTCAGGATACTACCGATCTCTCTCCGAGCAGGCTGCTGCGCTCATGCAGAGCCTCGCAATGAACCATCCCTTCGTCGACGGAAATAAGCGGGTGGCATTTGCTCTGACGGCGGTCTTTTTAAAGTTAAATGGGCTCAAGCTCTCTGTTGATGCAAAGGAAGGTGTTCGGTTTGTCGAGATCACCCTCATCACTGAGCGCGCTTCTCTTGCCGTGATCACTGATTGGATTGAGAAGTGCGTGAGGTAGAGAGCGTGAGGGAGTTCGTAGCTACTCCCTTGCCTGCGAGTCCCTCCGACAAGTGAAATCACGCTGAGCTTACTTGAACTCCGAACCTTGAGGAGGTTGTGGCTCCAACCCTCTCGTGTAACAAAGGCATCATGAAGGAAAATAGCGGCGCTCAAGTACATCAGGCACCCTGCGACGAAGATGCCCGAAAGGTGGCTGTTTCGCATCTTGGCTCAAGCGATTGCACCATCAGGCGCTATCCAACTGGGCTTTGCCACTACGTCTACGAAGTGGTTCCTAAAGATGAAAAACCCTTCGTGGTGCGGATGTCCCGAAGCGATCTGGGTGGCATGCTGCGCAGCGCCCAGTACTGGAGTGAAGTCTTGCGGCCGATGGGAGTGCCGCTGCCTGCCACCCTCGCCGCAAACTTCGACGCGCAGTTTCCATACATGATCCTTGAGCGGCTTGACGGCCGAGACCTCGGCGAGGTGTATGCCACCCTCACCCCCGCGATACGGAAGCAGGCAGCGCAGAGCGTTGCCTCGTGGCAGCTCATCGCCGCAAGCCTCCCTGAGGCGCGTGGTTTTGGGTATGCAGCATCCTTCGATGACCCTCAGCTTCTCTCGTCGTGGGTCGAGGTGCTCGATTCTCAGATGGATCGAACTCGCTCTTGGATGCACACCGGCGGAGTTGGGCAGCTCAGCATGGTCGATCGGGTTCAAGAGCTGATCCACCAAGAGCGCGCGTACCTAGACGACATCAAGCCTCGGCCATTTCTGCACGACACCACAACCAAGAATGTCCTGGTCTCAGAGAGAGGTGTGCATGGAGTTGTCGACATCGACGACGTTTGTTTCGGTGACAGGCTCTACGTGCTGTCGCTCACAAACATGACGTTCATCTCGACGCGATTAGATATGGACTACATCACGTACTGGCGCGAGGCGTGGAGCCTCTCGGCTCTTCAGGAGAAGATGTTGCGCCTCTACACCGCTGCGCACTGCGCCTGCTTCATCTCTGAGTTGGGGCTGGGCTTTAACAAGGCTGCTGCCCCGGTGGACCAAGTGAGAAAGCTGTTCCTGGAAGAGACGTTTGAGGCGCTAGTGAGCCAGTAGCGTGGGCGGAAACTCGTGTCGGAAACTCGTGTCAGTTATGACTTTCCGCCTTTTTTGGCCTAATTACCACACGGCCTCTGAGACCTCGTGGCAGGGCGGTTCTGAGAGTTCCGATACATTTGTTTCTAAGCCCGCCATAACTGATTGTGGAAGTCGGTTTGCATGCCGTGCTAAAGGGTCTCGGAGTCTTTGTAGGGGAGGGCTTACTCGCAAGTGGATGTTCCTTAACTTGGTGGTCGCAGACAGGCTGCTAATCGACGAGGGACGTTAAAGCATCTTTGCCATGAGAAACCAGGTCTCTGTTCGGGCAGTAGCGCGGAGCGCGGTCGCGGCCGCCATCCTCGTTGTGGTGTTTTTCTCGGCGCTCTTATGGACGCATTCTCCGTTCGGGATGAGTATCGCGCCCTGGCTCGTATCTCTCTCTGCCCTGGCGATTGTTTGTGGCTGCGTTGTGGCTATCTGCACCGTTTTCGTGGCGCTAATTCTGATCTTTTTGCGCCTTGTGGTCAGGCATCCGGTTCGTAAAGCGCCCCAGGCAGCGATCTCTGCCGCTGTGTTTTTACTTGTTTCTTGGTTTCTCGCTCGCGGTCTGGTCTCGATTTTCTCGCGGGTTAACCCGGCTACGGTGACAAGAGTCGCCGAACGAAGCGCCCCTCTCGTGGACGCGATCAGGCGATTCGAGGCTGCTCGGGGAAAGCCGCCCGCCGTGCTCGCGGAGCTGGTCCCGGAGTTCCTGCCATCGATTCCCGGCGCCGGCATTCGGCTAGCCCCTGAATACGAGTACACCGTGGGGAGCGAGGCTTATTGCGAAAACCCCTGGATGCTCAGCTAGAGCCATCCCGTAGTGCCCTACTCACTCGATTCCGGTGGCGCGCAGTACTACTTGCCCAGGGGGAACTATGAGGACGAGAAATGCGTTCTTCCTGGAAAAATAGTCACGATCGAAGCCGGCTGGGTGGTCGTTGGGTTCTAGAGGGTTTCCTGGAATAACCACCGAGCTATCATCGCCGATCCCAACCAAGCAGCCGCACGGTGTGTTCGTAATGCTCTCGTGCTCGGCGGAGAAGGGCTCAAGCGAGAAGCTAACGGAGGCCCCCACGACAAGGTCTCCCTACTACAAGGTCTCTGAGAACTTGTAGCGAGCAGCGCGACAGGAGGGATGCGCTATCTCAGAGACCACCGAACTCGATGTGCTAGCAGCGTTTCACCGGAATTCAGACACCGAGCCCCAGCTTGGCGGGTCAAGGGCGTAAGAAGCTCCTTGCAGGCGCTAAGCCAGGGGAAACTCGTGTCAGTCACGGAAACTCGTGCCAGTCACGACTTTCCGCCTTCTCGGCCTACCGACCCCTGGTGCGCGCATCTGAACCCCAAGTGAGCGAACGCGAAAATCTAGTTAAAGGTCGGGAATGCATGACTGACGCACGTTTCCCTATGATTTCTACAGAGCAGTAGCGTCCCCTCTCCCCGTATTTCCCAAAAAAGCCCTGAATTAATTGAGGATATACCCCCACACCAAAGCCGCTCCGAAACCTTATGCTGCTCTTCGAGCGATACGATAAACCCTTAGGCAGGGGCGGTACACGACCCGGGAGACTCATCAGATGCCTAAGCAGGAAGACAGGGCACCGAAGGAAGGGGGGGACGCCGGGGTGGCGTTGCTCAAACAGCAATTCAATGAGCTCGCCAGCTCGCGTGGGGCGTGGCGCGCAGTTGACCAATCGGAGCGCAAGCCAGACAACCGGATCAAGCCCCCCGAGTTGCGAGATCACCAAAGAGCGAAGAGATCTCAGCTGGGCCCCGAAGCGCGCATCTCCCGCTTGCTCGAGCGATGGGAAAGGGTGCTCTCGCGTGAGCCGTCGAGTCCGGGGCGCGAGACGGGACGTGATAGACTTGAGGTGTCGCTACTCAAAAAAGCGGTGCTCAATATCGGGAATCCAGAACTCGTAGAGAAGATCGCGCTCGCACTCTATACCTCTGAGAAGAAAGCGGCTACTGAGCGCGGGCAAGGTGGACAGGCCGCGCCCTTTGAGCAGGTAAAAAAGGACTATATTAAGCTTGTGCATGAGAAGCACGACGCCCAGAGGAAGTCTCTCTCGGAGTGGACCTCGTACTTGGGAAAAAACGACGCGCAGTATCCAGCCTGGTTTCGCTACCTGGCGGTGCGGGGCGTTCTCAAAATGGGGGAGTTTGACCGCGGGGCGCCCACGTTCGGCAATCGTACGCACGACACCGTAGCAGCCTTCCCGGAGCTTAACGCCGAGGCGCTGGGATATGTCTTCAAGGTGCTCTCGGAGCCTCATGCGGCGAAGGTGCCAAAGACAGACATCCTCCTTCAGCCATTTCGTGACGCGCTTGCGTCAAAGAGCTTTTCAGCGCTGTACGCTGTTGCGCTCGTTGAGTGCAATCAGACCGTTGATCGCTCACGTATCGAAGGGGAGTGGCGGAAGTACCGCCGGGGGTCCAATCCAGCGATTTTAGAACGAGACCTCGAGGGAAAAGGCACCGGGTGGTGCACTGCCTCGGGCTCGGCGCCGGAGCAGCTCAAGGGTGGTGACTTCTATGTCTACTACACCATGGACAAACATGAAACGTACACGGTGCCGCGGGTGGCTATTCGGATGGAGAACGGTCAGATCAGCGAGATCCGCGGCATCGCAGCCCGCCAGGAGCTAGAGCCACAGTTTGTCGAGGTTGTTGAGCAAAAGGGGGATCAGCTTCCTGGCTACGAGAACTTTAAGAAGGCGTCTGCCGATATGAAGCGCCTCACAGAGATCGATAAGCGCTGTGTCCGGCGA
>JAFMJG010000162.1 GCA_017853605.1 bacterium | reverse complement strand
CAGGTTGAGGACTTCGTCAGTCGGGTCGATTTTGCGCGGGCCAGCGGGCGGGTGCTGAGGATCATAACCGCCAACGGGATGCACGAGGTGCTCGTTGATGAAATTGTGCTCCAGTCCCGCTCGTTCTTTCGGACCAACCGGGAGTGGTTCAGGAGCCAGCTCCGCGAGGCGAGCCCCTGGTTCATCCCAGAATTTGTGGACCGGCGCATATTCGAGTCGATCATGAGCCGCACGGAGGAGACCCTCAGCAGGGCCGTGTCAGACAGGAACCACGAGCTGCGGCTCAGGATACACTCCGCGCTGGTGGTGTTCATCGAGAAGCTTGAGCACTCCGATGAGCTGCAGGAGAAGGGCAGGCAGTTCCGCGAGATGCTGCTCGCCAGTGACGTGTTTCGCGCCTACGTGCGGTCAGTTCGTGACGCTATCATCGATGAGGTGCAGCGTGACATCCGCAGCAGCGACTCAGCTCTTGTGTCCTCCCTGGATCGCGCGCTGATCTCCCTCGTGGACTCGATGAGCGCGTCGCCTGACCTGCAGGACAAGCTTAACCGGCTCATTCGGGGCATCCTGAGGTCCGTGCTTGGCTCGCGGAGCAACCACGTTGCAAACCTCATCTCGCGCACGATCGACTCGTGGGACACCTCTACCCTCGTCTCAAAGCTTGAGGAGCAGGTGGGGCATGACCTGCAGTTCATCCGGATTAACGGCACCGTAGTTGGGGGGCTCGTTGGGCTTGCGCTCTATTTCCTGGCGCACTGCTTCGGCTAGGCCGTTCATGCGGGCCGTAGGTAGCTGCGGGCACGAGGCAAAAAAGGGGAGTGGCAAGCGGGGCGAATGACGGGCAATCATAGAGACATGATTCTGCGACTACGACAGGTGTCGGAAGGCCGATCCGAGCGAGGGGGAAACCTCATAGAGTACCTGGTGCTGCTCATGGGCGTAGTGGTGATCTGCATTATGGCCGTTAGGGCGATGGGCCCGCTCAATACCCCCGCCTTTGAGGATGCAAACGACGGGATTCATGGGATAGCCCCCGGCGAGACATCCGGAGATCCTCAGGGCGATCCTCAGAGCGACCCTCAACACCCACCCCCAGCCGAGTAGGGCTTGCCTGCATATGCCTACGCCGAGCCACCGCTTAGCTAGCAGGTGACACGGGGGCGCTGATAAGGGGTGCCTTCAAGAGGGCCGGAGCTTACTTGCGCGCAGCGTAAAGCTTCGCTACCACGTCCCAATTTACCACATTCCACCACGCGTCGAGGTAGTCAGCGCGGCGGTTCTGGTAGTTGAGGTAGTAGGCGTGCTCCCATACGTCTACTCCGAGGACGGCGTGCTTGCCCTCCATGAGCGGGTTGTCCTGGTTGGGGGTTGAGGCGATTGCCAGTGAACCGTCGTGGTTAGCGATAAGCCACGCCCACCCTGAGCCGAAACGGCCAAGACCAGCGGTCTTGAGCTTCGCCTTGAACTCATCGAAGCTGCCAAAGGCTGAGTCGATCGCCTTGGCGAGCTCGCCTGTTGGGGCATCGCTGCCGCCGGGCGTCATCAGCTTCCAGAAGAGGTCGTGGTTCCAGTGGCCCCCGCCGTTGTTGCGCACCGCTGTGCGAATGGCCTCCGGCACGTCAGCGAGGTGAGACAGAAGATCCTCAAGGGAGCGGCCTGCGAGCGCTGGCTGGTCCTTGAGCGCGTTGTTGAGGTTTGTAACGTAGGCAGCGTGGTGCTTGCCGTGGTGGATCTCCATGGTGCGCGCGTCGATGTGCGGCTCAAGGGCATCGGAGGGGTAGGGCAGGGGTTTAAGCTCGAAGGTCATAACGCGCTCCTTTTAAAATCGGAGATTCCAGGCTCCAGATCGGCAGACCAGAGAGCTTTTATACTGGCGAGGGGGGTGTTGCAACAGAAGAGTGCGGTGGGGCCAAAGCTCGATCAGCCCCGCACCTTCGGGGGCACGAGCTCACGCAGCGCCGAAACGACACCGTTCAGGGCTGCATCAGACTCCTTGGCAGCGCTTCGCAGGCTCATGTTGGTCTCAACAACTGCCGTAGTGGAGCTGTCTAGAGGCACCGCCACCACCTGGTGGACCGGCGTCACCGACCTAAGAAACGACAGCCTCTCTTTCGATACAGGGGCACACACCGTGTCCGGCAGCTCTCGAGCGAGCCCCTCGCGCAACGGGCCCACGAGCTCCTCCTTGTCGAGGTGGATGAACATGTCTCCGCCGCTCAGGCGCAGGGAGATGGTAGACGATTGAGGGCCCATGAGCCGCGAAGGTAGCACGGCGGTGGGCCCGGTAAAGGGCTCCGGTGCCCTAAGTCCCCAAAGAGGCCCCGAAAAAGGGTTAGAATTAGGTGAGGAGGGGTTCGGGGGCGGGCTTGTCGGGCCCAAAGCGAGGTCGGCTAACGCTTGGAACTCCCCCGTTGGCTCGCTGCAGAGCCCACTTGCACCCCACGGACAAAAAGAGGCGAGGTGTGGCCTAGCGACCTCCGCTGAGGACCCGGCAATGCCGGCGGAGGGGGTGCCCAGTTAAGACATACTGCAGCCGTAGAGCTACCCTGCCGCAGGCGCGGCCCTCGAGGCCAGCCACTCCTCACGGGACAGGCTGCACGTGACGATATCAACGAGCCCCTCGTGCTTAGGGCGCTGTTGTTGCGACACCCCAACGCGGCGCATCCCCAACTTCTCCATCACCTTCAGTGAGGCTGTGTTCAGTGAGTTTGCATCCGCGGCTACCTCTTCGAGCTGGGAGAGGCTCTCGAAGCTGAGATCGACGATTCTGCGCGCGGCTTCCGTAGTCAGGCCTTTGCCCCACACGGCGGGTGCGATGCTGTATCCCATCACTCCACGGGCAAAGCCGCTCTCGAACCTGATGTTTATTCCGCCAACGACCTTCCCCTCGTATTCGATAGCCCAGCGTGGCGCGGTGATCGTATCCGCCTTCGCTTGCAGCTCAAGGAAAGTGATTCCATCTGCCCGTGTGTAGGGCTGCGGCACGGGCAGAAATCTCGACCAGCGCTCGTCAGTTGCGTACAGCATGATGTCATCGATGTCGCCGAGAGCGAACGGGCGCAGGGTGAGACGTGCTGTGTGGACTCGGTCTGGAAGTGAGGGTGTGGTGTTTTGCATAGTGTTGGTCGCGAGCTTCCGCTCTCCACCAGAGGGTTGAGGCTCACTGTCTTTTTTCGGCAGGCCTGGGGAGAAGCTCATGGTGCCCAGTATATCGTATTTGGTTGTCGTGGTGGTTCAGATGAGAGGGCGGAAAAGAGGAGTTGTCGCCAGACACGCCTGTTTTCAGCAGCCTACCCTTCCGCCCGGGCGCCGCTTCTGACGACAAACGAAACAACCAGCCGCTGCCCCTCGATACTAACTTAGGGCTGAAAGTTCCCCCGAGGAAGGCGCGTAGGCCCGAGCGCTCTTGGAGCGTGCCAGCTAGGTAAAGCTCTTATTCGCAAGCCGCTAACGAGATGTTCAGTGGGCAGAGTGGCTTCAGCGGGCAGAGCTGCTTCAGTGGGCTACGAGCCCTTCGAGGGTTGTTTTTGACTACAGTTTGCAGAAACGATTGCTATAGTAAGCACGGCTATAGGAAAGATGCGCACAAAGCGTTTAGTGCGAGGAAATTTCTATAGTGGACAGGTATAAGCTCAAAGATTTCGCCAAGTGGGCCAAGAAAGAGAGCATCTCAGACGACGCGCTGGCAGCCGTGGCCTCAGAGGTGAGCCGAGGACTGCTTGGGGACAGACTAGGAGCACATATCTACAAGAAGCGCATTAGAGTTGAGGGGCGAGGCAAGAGAGGCGGAGCGAGGGCGATCGTGCTGTACAAGGATCAGGACGTAACGCTCTTTCTCTAAGGATACCTAAAGAACGACCAGGCCGAATTATCGCAGAATGAAGAGAAGCAGCTGAGACTATTCGCCAGTGAGTTTATGAGGCTCTCCTCCGCTGAGCGCACCAGACTTAAAGCGCAAGGAAAGCTCATACCGATAGAATCGTGAGGGTTAGCAGGAGCCGTAACGGAACGACGAAGAGCACCGGCCCGGAAATCAAAGAGGAACCGTCCCATGAAGAGAAAAACCCTTTCACAAACCCTCATCACCGCTGCTAAGGAGCTGGGCTTCTCGAAAGCCACAGTAGCCGAGCTCGAGCAGCTCGATATCCCCGAAGCGAAGATGTTTAGCCCGAAGCAGATTAAACAGATCCGAGACAAGATTCGAGTGAGTCAGGGGGTGTTCGCGGCGCTCCTGAACGTGAACCCATCGACCGTGCAGAAGTGGGAGCAAGGCAAGGTGAGGCCGCAGAATGCAGCGCTTAGACTCCTTAACATCATCGACGCCAAGGGGGTTGATGTTTTGAAGTAGGCGGGAGTCGTGCCGTTGAAAAGTGGTGGAAGGGGTATGCCAGGCGTCCGCAGATAGCCTTATGCTTCAGTCGTTATCCACCATCCCGCAGAATAGCGGGTATCGCTGGATACTTTCGGGTATCCGAGCTGAGCGTCTCGGGTCTCGTGGTATCAGGAAGAGGAAGGGCATCCGGTCCGGAGGTTACGCCCTGTAGCCGGATTCCAGAGGAAGAAATCATACATACGCGATATTCCAGCGGTTTGCGGAATCTTAGTGGCTTACAGAGAGCCCCGCTCCCACACCCTCAATCACACCGCCCGCAAAAGTTCCCATAACTGTGGCGGGTCAAAACGGGTTCTCCGCGGCCTTGAGGGTGTAAACAGTGGTGATGGTTGCATGTCCCCTGGAGTAAAAGAGCCGAAACAAGCTCCTGCCAAACGGGACCTTGCGCTGCCTGAAGACACAGCTCAGAGCCCCTCTCTGAACGAGGCCCAGTTTCCCTTCTCAGGCATCCACGATCGCCTCACAAAGTACCGCCAGATCCTGTGTCGGGAGCTAACTCAGCGCGGAGCCGACCCACGTTCGTTTAAGGGGCGGGGCATCGAGAGCCTCCTCGGAGAAGTTGCAGCGCAGATCGCTCAAAATATAGAAACCGCCATCGCTGCGTGCCCACCACACGATCTTCCGAAGCTAAAACAAGCGATCTCAAACGCAACTGAACTGGATGGTGACAATCTTCTCTCGGGACGCTCCTTCGCCAACCGCAGCGAAGATGACCTCCGCAGCACATCTTTTGAGGAGTGGCGCGCGCGCATCGATGGAGAGATCAGGACGCGGGTAGTAATCGGAGACGCCTCAGAAAAAGGCATAAAGGGTTCCCTCGCTGGGATCTTAAGGAGTGATGCTCTCCGGAGCATGCTCTGTGGCCTTAAAGGTTACCAATGGGCCTCTGAACTCTTCTCGCAGGGGCGGATGCAGAAGGCGCATGTTCTCACCAGTGCAACCTGCAAGAAAGTGGGGGTAGGCTTTGAAAGCCTTGGATGGGAGGCTCAGTTTCCGGGCACCACAAAAGAGCTAGAAGAGCTTAGCGGGAAGATCCGAGATCC
>JAFMJG010000161.1 GCA_017853605.1 bacterium | reverse complement strand
CCGCCTAGAGCGGGCAACGGTCGTCTCCGGTGGCGCCACTGAGTTCTCTGTTCGTGCTGGGAAGCGGGATGAGGAAAGGGGGCGCCGTGACGGACCGAGGTAGCGTCGTCAGGGGGCTTGATGCTGCACGGCTGCTCGCATGGGGCACCGCCGCTGCCGTCTCAGGAGCTGTCTTCACCATGTCCCTCTGCGCATGGCTCTCTGAGAGGGAGGCCCTTGAAACTTTTCGCGAGCGCCTCAGAGAGGCCCAGAAGAGTGATGCCGCTTTCGAGGGGCCAAGCGGCAGCCAGCACAGAGAGCTTCGGGATGGGGAGTGGCTGCTCCGCATAATTAGGGGGGCCGCTGCGTCTTGTGGGGCCTCGGTCGTGTCTTTTAGCGAGGCTGAGCCTCGTGCCCTCGAAGGGGTGGAGGTGATCTCAACGGAGGTCGAGCTGCGCAGTGATTTCGGCCGGCTGCGCAGGCTGCTCGCGGACCTCTCCGCCCATCACGGGGTTCTCACCGAGCGGGTGAGGCTCCTTCCCGGCGAAAAAGAGAACGTTGTTGCGCTCAAAGGGGTGTTCGTGGCCGTTCGGGCCCCAGCGAGTCCTACTCGAATGCAAACACCTCGCTGACCAGCCCCTTAGCCGCATCGTAAAAGCAGGCAGCAGCAAACTTTGGAGCAGGTACGCCGTTTTATTTTAAAAGCGCTGCGGCTGGCGAGCCCCAGGCTAGGAACAGCAGGCACTTTTCCGAGCCCCGCCACCAACACTGACCATCTCATCTCAAGGAGTATCGCACGTGTTCTGAGAGTCACGGAATCGTGCGCGCAGTCAGCAGCTGTACCGGACGTAAGGCAGGCAGTGCGTGCCCACGAGTTGTTCACGCCGCCTGAAAGAAGGTTTTTCCCCGCAGGGAGATCTATGGCGCCCAGGAAAAGAGCATACTCGATAGCAGCCATGCTGATAGGCATGTGCTGCTCCGAAGCCGCTACTCCCCCAGCGTCTGCCAATCCGATCGTGCTCAACGCCAACACCTCGACCGGTTCTGCTGCGCCGGTTCGCCCCCTCCTGCCGCCCGACACATTCGATGACTCCGAAGCCGAGGATGCCGGCACCGGCGACGCCAAGCGCTATCCTGCCGCACCGCAGCAAGCGAACGTCCGCAGCCAGCAGGCGCCGAAGGCGCCGCGGCGTGGCAGCTCGATCAGCGTTCAGACTCGCCACGAGCCCGGCATTGACACTATATCCGTGCGTCCGATGGTGGCTGCCCCAAAGTTTACGGTTGAGCGCCTCGATAACCCTCCACGTATCGTGGTCGACATCGAGGCGAGCACCGCCGGCGCATCGCGAACGATGCCTGCGGCGGGGCTGGACTACGTCTCCGGCATCCGGATCGGCGCCCATCCCGGCAAGAGCCGGGTGGTGCTCGACCTTGTGCGCGCTGGGCATGTCCGTCACCAGGCAGCCCTCATGAACGGAGAGATAGTGGTCGTCCTCAAGGACGATGCCGGCAGCGCTGCTCCGTTGCAGGAGGCGGGGAGCCCCGCTGGCGGCAGCGATGCTGAAGAGGCTCGGGATGAGCTGGCGGAGGATGCCGCGCTTGAGGGAAAGAGAGCTGAAGCCGAAAGCGATGACGAGGTGTTGCCTGAGCCAGCATTAGCGCAGGGCGAAACGGACAGCGATATCGACCTCGATGCAGAGAAGGGCCTGCAGGTGGCCAAAGACCACGACGAGCAGGTCGAGGCGGTGCTGGCCTCAATCGAAAGGGGGCAAGAGAAGGTCTCAGGGCTTGAGGTGACATCCCTGTCGCTTGAGAAGGGCGATAGCGCTGCTCCGGAAGTGCGCATCGAGGTGTCTGGCAAGCCAATATACAACCTGCAGCGCACGGCCCCCTCGGAGTACGTGCTTGCCATCGCAAAGGCGGCGCTGGGTGGGACAATAAAGCGCGAGCCGCTTTTGGCTGACCCCAAGAGCACAACCATCCGGTCGGTCAGGGTGACCGAGGGGGCTAGCGGCGTGTTCGTGCGGATCTTTTCACAGCCCAATACCTACCTTACCGCGCGGCGCGAGCGCGACGAAATCGTCATTTCAGAGACGCAGGACTTGCGGCAGGTTGTAAAGGACATCCGTGCCCAGCTTGCGCCGCCCGGCAAGGATGCGCAGCCGGCCCCAGCAAAGGCCGAGGCGCCGAAATCGCCGCCCCCGCCGCCAGCGCTGCCAGCCACGGTAGAGGACCTGCCTCCCACAAAGCCTAACTTGCCGCCGGACACCAAGAAGGGAGAAAAAGCTGCAGCAGCAGATACCGCTAAGCAGGACACAAAGAAGCAGGCAGCCTCCCGGGCGAAAGGCGCCAAGACGAAGACAGAGATCTCTGACGCTGACATCGATGCGCTGCTCGGCGACAAGGCGAAGTACACGGGACGGCTTATCTCGCTCGACCTGCAGGACACCGATATAGACAATGCGCTCAGGATTATTGCAGAGGTGTCCAACCTGAACATCGTGGCGAGCGAGGATGTTAAGGGAAAAGTGACTCTGCGGCTGCTCGATGTCCCGTGGGACCAGGCTCTCGACGTAATCCTTAAGACCAACGGCCTGGACAAGGTAGTTGAGGGCAGCGTCATGCGCATTGCCCCGATCGAGAAGCTCAAGGTTGAGCGCGAGAACCTCAAGCAGGCACAGGTTGCCGAAGAGGAGCTGGAGCCCCTCGCCGTAAAGTACCTCCGGGTGAGCTATGCCAAGGCGGGCGAGATTAAGTCGCTCGTCGATACCGTCATTTCAGAGCGGGGATCGGTTGCATACGACGAGCGCTCCAACCAGCTGATCGTTAAGGACGTGCGCGCGGGGCTCAAGAACGTCGTTGAGCTCGTGAGCAAGGTTGACCTCCGCACCCCGCAGGTGCTCCTCGAGACCCAGATCGTTGAGGCGACCCGCAACCTCACAAGGGAGCTCGGAAGCGAGCTTGGATTCCAGTACATCCAGTCGCCCAGCACGGGGAACGGCACTGGGAACAACTTCCCTTCGGCAGTCTCCGTTGGCGGCAGCGTTTCGCCGAACAGCATCGTTGGATCGGCATTCCCGGTTGCTGCAAGCCTCGCGGAGGGCTCAGCGGTGAGCATGCTGTTTGACAGCGCCGACGGCACCAAGAGCCTCGAGCTTCGGCTGTCGCAGCTCGAGCAGGAGGGCAAGGTGCGAATCATCAGCCGGCCAGCCGTGGCGACAACCAACAACAAGGCGGCTGAAATTAAGAGCGTTGAGAAGTTCCGCGTTAAGTTGCCGAATGGCGGCCTCTCAGTCGCGACAGGTGCTGGCGCTTCAGCAAGCGGCACGAGCAACACGGCGACCGAGGTGATTGAGGCGGGCATAACCCTCAACGTCATTCCGCAGGCTTCGCCGGACTACTTCATCCTGCTCGACATCAAGGCCCGCTCAAGCACCTTCGGCAACAAGGAAGTTGAAGGAATTCCAAACGAGTTTGAGCGTGCGGCAAGCTCAACAGTGCTCGTGTCGAGCGGCCAAACCTTTGCCCTCGGCGGAATCTACAAGGTGACGGAGCTCGACCGCGTCACGGGCGTGCCCTTCTTCAAGGATATTCCCGTCATCGGAACCTTCTTCAGGCGGACCAAGACGGATGATTCTGATGAGGAGCTCCTGTTCTTCATCACTCCTCGGATCGTGGAGGGAAGCTTTGATGACTCGACTATGAAGGCGGTGTCATAAGGAGGGGCGGGCATGAGCAAGGGCATAAGAAGGTACATCATCATCTCGGCAGGCACCTTCGTGGCGGGGCTCATCCTGGCTTGCGGAGGCACCAACAACGATCAGGGAGTGTCAGTTACCTTCGTGGGGCTCTACGGGGTGTCGGCCGTTGTTGCCACCGGGACGCCGGCAATCACCCCGACGTCAACGACTACGACGACAAACCAGCAGCAGAGCACGGGATGTGCGACGCTCCCCTCGGTAACGACGAGGCCGACGTTTACGCTCGCAAGCCCGCGCGGATCAGTTAACGCTGTTGCGGTCATCCAGAACAACCTGTCGGGGCAGTTCTTCCGCACCAGCCAGCTCACTCTCGACTTCTTTATCGCCGGCGCCTCTGTTCAGCCCCCTTCATACAGCACCAACATCAGCATCCTGGCAGGGCCGGCTGAGGCTGCCTTCGGCAACTCAGGGTCCGGCACAGGCACGAATGGAGGCACTAATGGCAACCAGGGGCTGCGGCGACCACAGAACACGAGCCTCCCGCCCACCTTCCTTGCGATCTGCAACACCCAGACCCGGCAGATCCCCCTGCTGCCAGCCGAAACCGTGAACTGGCTGCTGCTCAACTCTGACTACCTGCCCCCGGCGCCGTACACCATCGACGTAGATGCGCGCTTTTTCGGCACCTCCTCGGCGGGGGACGTGTTTGAAACCAACTCAGTGTACATCCCGATTGAGATCCTTCCTCGGGAGTCGTCTGCCAGTGCCCAGTCGGAGCTTGCCGCCGATCCCTATGCTGAAGGGGGGGATGCCCCTTCTGATTCAGGAGAAGGGGACACCGGCGGCGAATTGAGCGCCCAGGATCCCGAAATGGACTTCATCGAAGAGCATTAGGCCTGGCCTGCGCAGGCGCAGAGATGTGGCCCACGCGTGGCGAGCACTACCTAACTAGCTAAAAACGCTAAGATAGATCACAAAAAGAAGTCCGGCTCTCTTGGCTTTAGACCGATTTCGGGGCTAGGATGCGCCCCCATGGACATTAAAGACATTGAGCACATCATCAAGATTCTCAAGCAGAACGAGGTCACCGACTTCGAGCTTGAGCAGGAGGGAACTCGCGTAAAGCTCTCGCGGACCGCCTCAGGAGGGTACGTTCACTCTGAGGCACGTTTTGACGTGGTGCCGGCCGTTCAGATTCCAGGCCCGGCCCAAGGGGCGCCCGCTGCCGCCGCTGTGCAGGACGACCATGGCCGGCTGATGAAGGTAGAGTCCCCAATTGTGGGCACGTTCTACCGCAAGCCATCCCCAGATGCTGAGATGTTTGTGAAAGAGGGCGATGTTGTCTCTAAGGGGGCAACGCTGTGCATCATTGAGGCCATGAAGCTCATGAATGAGATAGAGGCCCCAAGTTCGGGCAAGGTCGTAAAGATCCTCGGCGTAGAGGGCAAGGTCGTCGAGTTCGGCGAGGTCCTCTTCATGATCGACCCCTCGGTATAGCCCATTTGTTCTAAGCAGGTCGGTACAGGCTCATGAGAACGGTCCCGTTCCAAAAAGTTCTGATCGCGAACCGCGGCGAGATTGCGCTTCGCATCATTCGCGCGTGCCACGAGCTTGGAATCAAGACGGTGGCGGTGCACTCCAAGGCGGACGAGGACGCGCTGCACGTCAAGCTCGCAACCGAGAGCGTCTGCATCGGGCCGGCGCTGGCGAAGGAGAGCTCCCTCAATATAGCGTCGATCGTGTCAGCCGCGGTCGCGACCCGAGCTGATGC
>JAFMJG010000160.1 GCA_017853605.1 bacterium | reverse complement strand
CTCTGGCAGTGGGTGACAAAAAAATGGGAGGCCGTGAGGCCTCCCAGGTTGGACAGGGCCGATGCCCGCCGAGCGGGCGCAGCTACCCGGCGCGAACCGCGATCGTCTTGCCGGCGCACTCCTCCGCTGGCTTCTTCGGAAGGGTAATGGTGAGGACGCCGTTCTTGAGCGATGCCGCAACCTGATCTTCGCTGACCTCAGCCCCAAGCCGAATCGCGCGGCGGAAGGTTCCGTACGAGGACTCACGGTAGTGGGCGCCCTTCGCCTCTTCGCCATGGGATGCACTCTTGCGCTCGCCGCTCACGGCGAGAACCCGGTCCTTGAGGGTGACCTTGATGTCTTTCTCGTCGATGCCGGGAACTTCAAGCGTCACTGAAAAGGCATCGCTGCTCTCAGCGACGTTGACCTTCGGCGAGAAGCCCGCAGGGCGCTCGGCGATCGGCCCGCCTGCGGGATCCCGGAGCGCAAAGGCCTCATCAAAGAAGCGGCTAAGCTCGCCTTGGAGCGCCCACAGCGGAGCGCTGTGGAGCCCGTTTGTTGCATGTAACCAGGGAACGATCTCTCTAACATTCATGTGCTCAATCTCCTTGCTCTCGTTTTCCGTGCGTTTGCCGGGCGATATGGCCACATCGCATGTCCGTACCATTCAGTTAGGCATTGAAGGCCCGCTTTTCAAGGGCCAAAGGAGGGATTTCTCCGGCGGGGCGGGGGCGCCCCTCGTCTGCGGGGATCGCGCATGACTGCTAGAGGCTTGCCGCAGAGAGCCAATCGGGACGGAGCGCTTCCGGCAGGACAACATGAAGCCTGTGCCCAGTGACTGGGTGCGGCAGCGAGATGGAGAAGCTCACTAGGTGGAGGCACGGAGCGCTCGCTCCTCCGTAAAAATTGTCGCCGAAGATCGGAATGCCCTGTGAGGCGGCGTGCACCCGGATCTGGTGCGTTCTCCCGGTAATGGGGCGGGCGTGCACGAGAGTGATCGGCGTGCCGCCAGACGAGGCGGCGTGGCCCCGCGAAAAGTGGGTTAGCGCATGCTGCCCGGCTGCGGCGCTGGTGGAGCGCAGCACGGGGTGGCGCGGATCCCGCCCGATCGGAAGATCAACGCTGCGAGCCTGCCACGGGACGGAAGCGGCCGTCGCGAGCACGTACGCCTTGTCCACTTCGCGCGACTCGAAGGCCTGCTGCAGCCGGGCATGGGCTAGCGGGATCTTGCTCACCACCAGGAGCCCCTGGGCTGAGACGTCAAGGCGTGATGGCATGTGGACAGGAGACCCAAACAGCGAGTCGAGGCTCGCCTTGAGGCTAAAGTGGCGCTGCTCCTTGGCGGGCATGCTCGAGAGCCTCGGAGGCTTGAAGACAACGGCAACTGCGTCATCCTCGTGCACGACGAAGCGCCGCTCGAATGCGGGGAAGAGCGCAGCGGCATCCCGGATCGGGAACTTGGGCTCGTAGTACTCCACCTTGCAGGGGACGGGGAGCTCCGCGTCCGCTAGCGCCTCGCGCCCGTTTACGTACACGCCGCCGAAATCGAAGCGCTCGGCCCAGGATTCCTCGGGTATGTGGGGGAGCATCTGTCGCAGCAGCCCGAGGAGCGAGCGGGGCCCCGCGGCGGGGTCCAGCACGGTCCAGCACCAGTAGCGCGTCCGCAGCGTTGATGTGATTCGGTCGAGGTCAACCTGGGGATCGTGGCTGTTGGGCATGAGGTCGTGCCGCCCGGTGCGGGGCGCCTAGGGCTTCTTGAAGGCTTTGTACTTCTTGAGCGCGTGGTCGAGGCGAGAGACGCGGTCAATCAGCTCGCCAGCTGAGAGGGCCGCGCTCAGCGGCTCAGGGCGGCTAAGGCCAAGAGCGCCCTCAAGCTGCGTCAGGCGCTGTGAGAACTCAGGCGTAAGGATGCGGGAGATCTTGAAGCGCACCAGCTCTGCCCGCTCAGTGCGCACGTCCACGAGCTGCTGCAGGGGGCCGAACTGGTTGAACTGGATCGCAAACGACGGGTCCTCGGGAGGGCAGTCTGGGATCGACGAGAGCATTGCGGCGCCCCCCGAGAGGAGCGCAGGGGTCACGTTGGCGAAAACGATCTCGCCCGCAGCATTAAAAGCCATGGCGGTGGCGACGCTGTCATCCCTGAGGGCCGCAGGATCGACGCTGAAGGAGATGTCAAAGAGCTTGTCGCCAACCTTCTCTATCTTTGTGTCCGTGATCTCAATCGTCTCAGAGGCAGAGATGATCAGCCCAACAGCCTTTGTCGGGTCGGGCTTGGACTCCACTTTAACCTTCACTACCAGCGGCTGCCGCTGCGCCTGTGCGTGGGCAGCAACGGGCGCGCAGAGCGCCGCCGCGGCGAGTAGGGTGAGGGCGATATGCATGCGGAACGGGCGAACCATCATTCAACTCACTGCTTCAGGGAGACCGACAGGTCCTCAAGTATCTTGAGGGCGCCGTCAAGGTTGTGGGTCTCGCGTTCAAGGCTCTTGGACTTGGCGATCATCGTGCCGAGCTGCTGCTTCACCGCGGAGTTCGGGTCGTCAGGAGCGACCTCTACACGGAAGTTCTGGATGCACGGGCGCTTGATGATGTAGCGCGCTGATGTCGTAAGGGAGCCGTTTGGCTGGTGGACAATGAACTGGTAGGTCATGACGCCAAGGGGGGCCGGCACTGAGAGCGCAAACTGGGCACGATCCGCGTTGTTGAGGGTGCCGAGCGGAAAGGCGATGTCCATGAAGCGCCCATCCCGAGACCCAACAAGACGCACCTTCGTCTCGATGTCCTTCGAGTTTGCGAGCTCCAGCGAGAGGGCCATCAGGGCGCCCGGCACTGGGAGCTGCGCCGCCTCTGGGGGGCGATGCATCACCTGTATAGTTGGAGCAGGCGGCGAATTGTCCTGAGCCGCAGCATGAGGCACCGCGGCCGTCAGCGAGGCGAGCGCAAGCAACGGCACAAGGAGGGCACGAACAGCGGCTGGTGCCGCGCTACAAAAGGTGGGTCGTGCCAAGCTCAGGGACATTATGAAGCCTTTCTTACGCTCCAGGTTCCGGTTTCTCCGGTCATCGTGTTGGTGAATGTACCAGCAATCGAGTCGCCTGACAGCTCCCCAGTGAGGTTGAGGATCACGCCGTTTGATCGGACCATAAGCGAGTGGCTCTCGACAGCCCCATCGTCAGTGGTGGAGCTCGACGAGGGGGCCCATCCTTCGACGCCGATAATGACCGCCACTTTTGACTCGTTCGGCAAAGAGATGAGGGCTATCGGGGACCGGACGCCAGGGATCACGCCCTCTATTCCGCCGGAGTAGAGTCCCCCTGGGATATTGGGAAAAGCGAGGGCTGCAGGATCGGCCGCGACATCGCCAGGGTGCAGCATGCTCGTTGCATCGTGCCCCGACTCCTCTAAGGCAGGCGGCTCCTCGGTGGCTGTTCCGGACATGAGGCCCTTGAGCGAGGCGAGCGAAAGCTTCGGCGCCTGCTGCATAAGGACGATAGAGAGCACCGTAATCGCCGCCGCTGAGAGCCCGACGAGCGCGAGTCGGCGCAGACTTGTTTTCACGCTTGCTGGCTGCCTGACAGGCTTGACCGGCTTTTTTCCCTGCTCGCGCGCCTTGGCCTCCTTCGGCTTGAGGGCGTACCGATCCTGCTTCGGGGGCGCTGCCGGGGCCCCGGGAGCGGGCACAGCGGTGCCGCGCTTGGCGCGGCGTGCAGCACTCTCTGCCTTCTGCTCTGAGTGCTTCTCTATGATCTGCTTGATGCGCTCGATGTCGAACTCCTCAGTTGGCTGCGCCGTCCGCCCAGCTGGCTCAGCATCCTGCGGCTGCCCAAAATCGTCGTTGCTCGGCTCTTCAGGCAGAAGGTCCCACTCCGGCGCTGCAGCTGGCTCCCCAGCGGCACGAGCCAAGGGCTCTTGGGCTGGAGGCGGCGCGCTTGGGGCCGGCTCCGGGGATAGGCTTGCCACTGCTGCCGCGGCCGGTGCCGGCTCAGCGAGCGCGAAGCTTTTGTTGTCGAGAGCGCGCAGCGCCTCAAGCGCCGTCTGAAACCGCTCGTCAGCGTCGTAGCGAATGAGCTTTGAAATGATGCCAGAGAGGTGGCGCGATACGCCGGGCTGAATCTCGTGCAGCGGGGCGATCCTGCCATCGAGCCGGGCATCGAGCTGCTCCGCAAGCGGAAGCTTCTCGAAGGGGTGAAAGCCCGCTAGCGCCTCGTAGAAACAGAGGCCCAGCGAATAGAGATCGGAGCGGTCGTCATACCTGATGCCCTGCACCAGCTCGGGGGGCAGGTACGAGAACGAGCCTACGCCCTTCTGGAGCTCAGAGATGTCAACTGCATCCCCCGGAAGGAGCGCGATGCCGAAGTCGGCGAGGCGGATCTCGTCCTGGTTGAGCACGAGGATGTTCTCGGGCTTGATGTCCCTGTGAATGACGCCCGTGGCGTGAATGAAGTCGAGCGCCTCGAGGCACTGCCGGAGGTACCGCTCGCCGCGCTCTGGCGGCAGCGCAGAGCCTAGCGCAGCGAGAACCTTGCGGAGGTCCCCATCGCGGGCAAATTCCATCGACAGGTAGCAGAGGTCATCGACCGAGTGAAAGTCGTCGAGGCGCACCACGAACTTGTGGCGGCATGAGACGAGGGTCAGCGCCTCCTTGCGGAGCCGTTCCGATAGCGAAACCTGGTGCTTCTGGTTGAGGAGAACCTTGAGCGCAACCTCCTGCTCGGATCCCTGCACGTGGCGCGCGTGGTACACAACGCTGTCGGTGCCGCGCCCGACGATCGACAGCACCTCGTACCGTCCATCAAAGACCTTGCGTTTTGTGTTGCTGGGAAGCGCCATGAAAAGCCCTTACGCCACTACCTTCCTGAAAACTTTCGCGAACAACATCGATTGACCAACGGCACTCCGGAGCTTGTTCTGCGGATAAGCGGTGCCCAGTTAGGTTTCGCTGTGTTCTATCCTATAATCTTCAGTTTGGGAAAAGGTGCTTCAGGAGGCGGTGGCAAATACCATAGAAATGCGAAGATATTACATTTAACCGGATACGAGAAGCTCGTAGTCAGGGGTTAGTTTGGGGCTCTTCTAGGCCGATTCAACCCCAGTCCCAGGCCGCAGGCAGGAGTTCCCCAGCCAAACGGCGGAGCGCGCTGCTAACCGCTGCACCGCAGTTAATCGGGACGCTTAGAGCCGTGCGAGCGAGAGGCAAGGGGGCGTATCCGCCAGCCGCCCGCAGTGCGGTTGGAAAGCATGGCTGGCTGCGCGCACTGTGCAGCTTCGCCGCTCCACCTGCACGCTGACGCGGCGGCGGCATCCCTGCCCCGGGGGAGCCTTCAGGCAGCGCGGCGTCGCGCACAGGCTCATTTTGTGGCGAGCTCTCAGTTGAGTCTTGCGGGTGCATGCAATACCATTCGGCGCGTGCCCTGTTGCGGGATGCCCGCTCGGTGCGCCCTGTGCTAGTGTGCACCCGTAGCTCAGTTGGATAGAGCACCCGCCTTCTAAGTGGGTGGTCAGAGGTTCGAATCCTCTCGGGT
>JAFMJG010000039.1 GCA_017853605.1 bacterium | reverse complement strand
AAGTATCCAACCTGCCCGCTTCCAAGCTCCTCGACCTCTTGGGGATGGGGAGTAAAGACCCCAATCTTGTAGACGTCGTACTCAGCGCCGTTTGAGAAGAACTTGATCTTGTCCCCCGGCCGGAGGGAGCCGTCGATGATGCGCACCTGGGCCACAACGCCAACGTACGAGTCAAACCAAGAGTCGTACACGAGAGCCCGCAGGGGCGCCTCCGCTGAGCCCCTCGTTGGAGGCGGCACGCGCTGAACGATCGCCTCAAGGAGCGGCTTTATCCCGATTCCGGTCTTGGCGCTTATCTCCAGGGCCCCAGAGGTGTCCAGCCCGATAACTGACTCAATCTCTTCCTTAACCCGCATCGGGTCGGCGTTTGGGAGGTCAATCTTGTTAATTACCGGAACGATCTCCAGGTCGTTCTCAATGGCGAGGTAGACGTTTGCCAGGGTTTGCGCCTCGACCCCCTGTGAGGCGTCGACGACGAGCAGCGCGCCTTCGCACGCCGAGAGGCTGCGGGACACCTCATAGTTGAAGTCCACGTGGCCCGGGGTGTCGATAAGGTTCATCTGGTACGTCTCGCCGTTGTCGGCGGTGTACGAGAGCCTTACTGTCTGCGCCTTTATGGTAATCCCCCGCTCCCTCTCAAGGTCGAGCTTGTCAAGAAACTGCGCCTGCATCTCGCGAGCCTCGAGAGCGCCGGTCGCCTCGAGGATGCGGTCCGCCAGCGTCGACTTGCCGTGGTCAATGTGCGCGATGATGCTAAAATTTCGGATCTTGTCTTTTGCAACCACAACCAGGATCTCTTACCGAGCGATCTCGCCAGCTCGCAGCCGCTCGTCGAAGTCTGCGATGGTCTTCTTGAGGCCTGCATCGAGGTCAACCTTCGGCGACCAGCCAAGCTCCCGCTTTGCAAGTGATATGTCCGGCTGGCGGCGGGTTGGATCATCCTGCGGAAGGGGCCGCTTCACTATTCTCGATCGCGAGCCCGTAAGGTCGATTACCCGCTTGGCGAGGTCAGAGATCGTCATCTCATTCGGGTTGCCGAGGTTCACCGGGCCGGCGAAGCCGTCCTTGGCCATAGTCGCAATAATGCCCGCCACCAAGTCATCGACGAAGCAGAAGGAGCGCGTTTGGAGCCCCTCCCCGTACACCGTGATGTCCTCTCCCTTGAGGGCCTGGACGATGAAGTTCGACACGACCCGGCCGTCGTTGAAGAGCATGCGCGGGCCGAAGGTGTTAAAGATGCGGACGATTCGGGCGTTCACGTGCCCCTGGTTCCGGTAGTTGACGGTCAGGGTCTCGGCAACACGCTTGCCCTCGTCGTAACAGCTGCGCGGCCCGATCGGATTGACGTTTCCCCAGTACGACTCAACCTGCGGGTGCTGCAGCGGGTCGCCGTACACCTCAGAGGTGGACGCCAGCAGGAACCGTGACCGGGTTCGTTTCGCCACCCCAAGCATGTTGATGGTGCCGGTGACGTTCGTCTTGATGGTCTTGATCGGGTTGTACTGGTAGTGCACCGGAGAAGCCGGACACGCCAGGTGATAGAGCTGGTCACACTCAAGCAGGAGCGGCTCGGTGACGTCGTGCCGAATAAACTCAAAATTTGGGTTGTCGCGCAGGTGCAGCAGGTTGCGCTTTGCGCCCGTAAAGAGGTTGTCGACAACGATCACCTCATGCCCCTGCCCAAGAAGGACGTCTGTCAGGTGCGACCCGATGAAGCCTGCTCCCCCAGTTACTACTATGCGCGCCATACGATTCTCTCTCTTCTGTGACCCTATGAACCCCTCACTACGCTTGGCCGGCCCACGCTGTAGTACTGAAACCCGTACGACCTCATGTCTTCGATGTCGTAAATATTGCGGCCATCAAAGATGACAGGCGCCGAGAGCTCCTGCTTTATGCGCCCGAAGTTCGGCTGCCGAAAGGCGTTCCACTCCGTGCAGACGATAAGGGCATCGGCGCCGACCAGCGCGTCGTAGTTCGTGCCCACGTACTCCATCTGCTTGTGGTCCCCGAACTTTTCGCGGAACGTGCCGTTAGCCTCGGGGTCGTACGCTTTTACCCGGGCCCCACGCCGCACGAGCTCAGAGCAGATCGACAGCGCCGGCGCCTCCCGCACGTCATCGGTCTTTGGCTTGAAGGCAAGGCCCCACATTGCGAAGGTCTTGCCCTTGAGATCGTCGCTGCGATAGTGCTCGACGATCTTTCGCACGATCAGCATCTTCTGGCTTTTGTTGACGTCCTCGACAGCCCGGGCGATGCGGAGATCAACCCCGTGGTCCTTGCCGGTGCGGATAAGAGCCTGCACGTCTTTCGGGAAGCACGACCCGCCGTAGCCGATGCCCGGGAAGATAAAGCTCATGCCGATTCGCGAGTCGGTGCCGATTCCGACCCGAACCTTGTTGATATCCGCCCCTGCCTGCTCGCAGAGATTGGCTATCTCGTTCATGAAGGACACGCGCAGCGCCAGCATCGTGTTTGCCGCATACTTGGTCATCTCTGCCGACCGGATATCCATGACAAGGATCGGGTTGTTTGTGCGGACAAAGGGCCTGTAGAGCTCGCGCATCACCTTAGCGGCATGCTCGGAGGCCACCCCGATGACTACCCTGTCTGGGCGCATAAAGTCGTCGATAGCCGCGCCCTCCTTGAGAAACTCAGGGTTGCTGACAACCTCCACCGGGTGCCTGGACACCTTTTCAATCTCAGCCCTGACCAGGTCTGCTGTGCCGACCGGGACCGTCGACTTGTCGACAACGACCTTGGGGCCGTTCATGTTCTCGCCGATCCCCTTGGCTACGGCGAGCACATGAGTCAGGTCAGCCGAGCCGTCCTCATCCTGCGGAGTGCCGACTGCTATGAAGACAATGTCTGACGCCTGCACGGCATCCTTGAGCGATGTGGTGAAGGAGAGGCGCCCCGCCCTCGTGTTGGATGTTACGATGTCTTCTAGCCCCGGCTCAAAGATCGGAACGTCTCCCGCCCTGAGCGCCTCAACCTTCTTGGCGTTGTTGTCAACGCAGATCACCTCATTGCCCGTCTCCGCGAAGCAAGCGCCCGCCACCAAGCCAACGTACCCTGTTCCGACAACCGCTATGTTCATGTGACCCTCTCCATGACGCCTGAAGCGTGCGAAGGCGCGCTGCAGGCAGTGCGCCAGACCTCTAGCGCCCCTGAGTGTGCGTTATCTCTTTACGGTTGGCACCACCTTCAAATGCCACGGTGGAAGCTATCCGCTAGAGCGCTGCCACGAAAGTCTGGCGGCACGCCTCATTTCGGTACGTTATAGCCGAACTGCCTAAGGAGATCAAAGGGTTGGGAGCTGCCATACGGGGCGCCAAGAAGGAGCGCCGTTCCAGGGCGTTAGGCAACAAGCGCCAAGGCGTGTCAGGGATGCAAATCGGGGGGCGCGCCGGCGGCGCACACTCCTTAGTCGAGGCCCCCAAAGGAGGGAGGGGAGCTGAAGAGCAGAACGGGTTCCTCTCTTCAGCGCGCCGTTGAGAGCCTCGACTCAGGGGTGTGCCCAGCATCGAACTGGGGCGACGATACCACCCTTCCTGGCTTGCATCCTACGCCAAGGAAGTCAGGCACAAACTCAGACGAGGACAGCCGCGCGCAAGTGGCGGCGCCGCTCCTTCCTGTAGTCTGGCGGGGCGTAATGTGCTACTCCCCGGGGCCATGAAGAAGACAGTCACAAACCTCAAGGGAGTGTATGCCGGAGGGATCTCCGCCGGCATCAAGGCAAACGGCAAGAAAGATCTGGCGTACCTCTTCATTCCTGGCTGCTATGGGAGTGCCGGAGTGTTCACCAAGAGCGCCTTCATTGCCCCTCCCCTCATCGTGACGCAAGGGGCTCTCGGCCAGGGTACGGTCAAGGCGCTGATCGCGAATTCAGGCAACGCGAATGCGGCCACCGGCAAGACTGGGCTGCGCGACGCCAAGGAGACGGCAAGGCTCGCCGCCTCGCTGCTTGGCATCAAGCCGCGCGAAGTCGCGGTTGCCTCCACCGGCATCATCGGAAAGTTCCTGCCAATGGACACGGTGCGGGCTGGCCTGCGCACGCTGCTCAGGAACCCGCTTAAGCGGGACGGCACCCGGGCAGCCCAGGCGATTATGACTACCGACCTCACCCGCAAGGAGGTCTTCGTGACGGGCTCGGTCGGGGGGCAGCGGGTCTCTGTTGGGGGCTTCGCCAAGGGCTCCGGGATGATTGCGCCAAACATGGCGACGATGCTTGGATTTCTCGTAACAGATGCGAAGGTGGACAGCACAACGCTCCGATCCCTCCTCAGGCGGGCTGTCGACGACTCCTTCAACATGACCTCAGTCGACACCGACACCTCCACGAACGACATGGTGCTCGTGTTCTCAACGGGAGCCAAGGGCAAGCGGGTCGCCTCGGCACAGGCGAAGCGTGAGTTCCTCGCGCTGCTCACCAAGGCGTGCCAGCACCTTGCGAAGCTGATAGCGGCGGATGGAGAGGGGGCCACCAAGCTCATTGAGGTTCACGTCAGCGGCGCCCGCTCTCAGCGGGAAGCAAGGATGATCGCCAAGAACGTCATCAACTCCCCCCTGGTAAAAACGGCGATGCACGGCGCCGACCCAAACTGGGGCCGGGTGCTGGCGGCGGCCGGCAAGGATCCGGCAGCGAAGGTTGATCCAAAGAGGGTTGACCTCACGTTTGCGGGCGCACCGGTAATGCGCCGGGGCCAGGTCGTTCCGCACGACCGGAAGAGGATCCGGAGGCTGATGTCAGTGCGGGAGGTTCCCGTGCGGCTGCACCTTAACCTCGGCGACGGCTCCGCTGTGGCCTGGGGATGCGACCTGACCCACGGGTACGTCGACATAAACGTGAGCTACAACTAGGTGTTCGCCGCCTTGGCCCCCTGGGCCGCAGCGCCCCATTTCCACAAACCTATTGAGGCAGCGGGCCAAAACGTTGATAGTTGCCAGCGGGCCAACGGCAGGAACGCATATGCAAGAGCTATCTGAGACAGAAGCTGCCATCTTCACCGTGGCGCAAAACAACGCCGACATGAGCATTAAGGAGCTGGCAAAGCTCGCTCGCGTTAGGCAGCACACGGCCCGGTACGCGCTCGACAAGCTCATAGAGGAGAGGCGCCTGCAGCTCTTTCCCCTCATCCGATTCTCGCGATTCGGGCTGTGCACCTACATCGTGGTCCTGGCGATCCGCCCGGATGCGCAGGTCGAGGGCGTCATGCGCCACCTGCGCAGCATCGAGGGGTGCTCGTGGACCGCTTTCTACACCGGGACTCTCGCGATAGAGACGTGGCTCTTGGCAGCCTCCCCGCAGCAGCTTCAGGCCCGCCTTCGCGACATCACTGAGGGCCTTAAGGGGGCGGTGACCGTGCGCTCCATGACTCTCATGACGAGCTACCGCTTCTACGGGCGCCGCTACTTCTCCCACCAGCTACTGCCGGTCGAGCCGCTTGAGAGCGAGTTTCCCGGGCGTGCCACGTTTGAGGAGAGCGATCACCTCGCGCTTCAGGCGATCCAGGCCCAGTACGCGGCGGGGGCCGGAGAGAGGCGCGCGCCAAGCCCCCTGCCCGACTCAACGCTCCGGTACCGCCTCGCGCGGCTGCGCAAAGAGGGGATCCTGGCCTGTGTGCGGCTCACGGTGGCAGCCGCGCTGCGGACGAGGGAGATGGTCGGCCTGTACATCAGCGACATTCGCAAGCCAGCAGAGCTCGAGCGGAAGCTCGATGCGTGGGCCCGGCGCACGCCGGAGCTGGTGTCTGTCTGCTCCGGCTTGGGGCACTTTGACAAGAAAGTGAGCGTAGAAATCCGGAAGGACTCCGACCTGCGCCCAGTCCTCGACTCCCTGCTCGCCTCGTGCGGCGAGCACATCGGCTCGATTGAGTCCCGGGTGCTGATGGGAATTGGAAGCCATGCCGCCTATCCGTTCCGAAGATCGCCGCTGAGCGAATGAGGCCAGCACGGGCCACCCGTTGATGCTGTGCCGCCGCAAGCCGCCCGAGGTCGCTACCAGCGCGGCTTGGCCCGAGCCTCATTTGAGGTTGATGCGATCTCGCCCCGTCGCTTGCGCAGCCTCTCATCATCAAGGCGCTGAAAGTCTTCGCGCCTGAGGCTAAAGAGCGTCAGCACTGGGTTGTGGAATCCATACGCTCCAGAGGGGGCCTGGTACTGGGCCACGACCGGGACGCTCTCGAACACCTCACGGATGCGCTGTCGCAGCGTTGGGTTAGACTCCGGCTGGTTGAAGTACCGGGCGTAAAAAAGGCTTGAAAGGATGAGGTAGTCGGCTCCGGAGTCTCGCAACACGGAGGGATCGAGCTCTGGAATGATGCGCGCCCTCTCAATGTGCTCCACGTTGAATCGCGTTGCGTCGAGCTGCGGGCAGTACGGCTTCCAGTCCATCAGCACCTTGGAGCCTGCCGGTATGTTGTCCCGCATCCACGCCGCGAGCTGCTGCCGCGTGTCGATCCTGAGGTCTGCTGCCAGCGATACTGAGCGCACCAGCGGTGCCAGGAGGATGACAGCGCCACAGATCGCAAGCCCGTGCCGGGCTGAGACACGCCGCCCCACAGCCCGCGCGAGCTGCGCCACGGCCAGGGCCAGGAACGGCAGGCACGGCACGATGTACCGTTCAGGCTGCGGCGCCGGCTTGGCCTTGACAAACTCTGCCGGGAGGTAGAACAGCAGCGCGACGGCGACGATGAAGAGATCCTCTATTCGCGCACGCCTCACAAGGAGCCCGAGACCCATGACCGACAGCACCGCAAGCACCGGCGTCATGCCCGGCAGGATGCTGCGGTAAAAGTGGTACATCCAGAGCTGTGACCAGGGATCAATAGTGTTCGTGTGGCCGGTCTGCATGTGCCTCGACTCAGAGGCGAAGTCCTTGAGAAACTTGGCGCTGTCGAGCAGCGCGTACGGGGTTGTGGCGAGAAAGCCAAGGGGCGCAACGCACACGGCGAGAGCAGCCCAGGGAAGCCAAGAGAGATCAGGCTTCCAGCTTCTTGAGGCCAGCCACGGCGCTGAAGCCGGCACGACGGCGAGGAGGATGCCGGAGTACTTCGTCCCGGCCGTGGCACCCGCGAGGAGCCCGGCAACCAGGAGGACCCATCGCCTGCCCGACTGCACTGCAATGACTGTTGTGAGAGCACAGCTGAGCACGATGAAGGTCAGCAGCGCATCCTCCTTCAGGTACCGGCTGCACGTGACATGGAGCGGAAACACCGCAAGGAGGGCCGCTGCAAGGAGCCCGACGTTCTTCGACAGCAGCCGGCGCCCCAGCGCGTACGTAAGCGCGATCGAAAGCGTGCCTGCGACGGCGCTTACGAGCCGGCCGGCGAGGAACGCAGTTTCGCGAAACGTGCCCTCTGCGCCAAGCACGTGGAGGAGAGAGTTCATCGCGTATGTGGAGTACAGCAGCAGCGAGGGGTGCAGAAAGTACTGGGGGTTCCAGGTGTCCTGGCTGGCCATCCGCATGATGGCATTAACCTTAGGAACCTCGTCAGGATGAAAATTCGCTGGCAGGCCAAAATCGATGCCGTAGAACCGGATCGCCGCGCCAAATGCAACGACCACGAAGAGCCAGACCGTGGGCGCCGGCGCCTCTTCAGGCTGCGAGGCCCCAACAAGCGACGTGCAGGCGATCCCGGCGAGCAGCGCCACGACAAAAATGTACAGCGGAAGGTACTTGTCTGTCTCGACCGTGCCCAAGAGCACCATCGCTGCGGCCGCTCCAAGCGCAATGAGCGCCGCCGCCCAGCGCGCCACTGGAATCCGTCCAGCGGCAACGAATGCGCACAGCGCGAGGAATGCCAGAGAGCAGAAGACCTCCGCCGTCCTGGCAACCGAGAGGAGCGGAAAGCCAAGAGCTGAGGTCACCCGAATGGAGTGGACCTGCACGCTAACCTGGCGCTCGCTTGCCCCCTCCTTAAGGGGCTGCAGGTCGCGGGACTCAATCGCAAGCTCAAGCGGCGAGCACCCCGAGGGGATCGAGAACGCGAATGACTCCGTGGCCGGAACCTGGACCTGTGTGCCCGGTTGGCCGCAGAGGGACACGGTAGCCGTTGGGCTGCCGTCCGGGCCCGATTTCAGGGGGCCCAGCGTCACCTCAACAACGTTGGCCAGCGTGGAGAAGCCCGGGATGGTCACCGACGCCCTCTCCTTCAGCCAGCCATCGACAAACAGTCCTCCCCCGGACATCTGGGCAATCTGGCGCCCGCCCCACGATGACTGGTAGAGCCGGCTTGCAACGAGAAGGGAGAGGCTCACGGTAACAGCGAGAACAGCGAGGGGCATCAGGAGGCGCTTCAGTAAACTCATCGCCCCGCCCTATCCCGCAACCTTGCCATTGGAGCGCTCGGGAGCAGCTGAGCCGGATGCAACCGCCGCAGCCTGCACTAGCTCAGGCGACCGCTCCAGCTGTCGCAGGGCCCGAACTCCCTGTGCCTGCGGGGGCGTCCACCCCTTGGATTGCAGGTAGGCCTTGAGGGCCTTCACGTCGACAACGGTAGACTGCGCATCAATGAACGTGACGAAGGGGAAGCGGGGGTCCAGGGACGTGGGCAGCTGCGCGTACGCATACTGGCCGGGCGGGCGCGACACGAGCTCCCGCGCCAGCTGATCAAGCGGAGGAAAGAAGCTCAACGTCGGAAGGACAGCCGGGCTAAAGTCCTCGCGACGAAAGACGAAATGCGTCACGCCCTCTGGCTCAAGCAGGCTGACAAGATCCTCCAGGCTGCGCGCGTAGTGGGCACGCAGCGAGATCTGGTTGCGGCGCTGAACCTCCTCGTTGTAGCGCACGTAGAACGGATGTCCGGTCTCTGTAGTTATGAAGCCCCGCCGCTCGGCAAAGAGGAACACTCCGTCTATGTGCGTTGGGTGCCCCGCCACAACAGCACCCAGCGGGGTGTTGTCCCGAAGCCAGTGAAACACCAGGCCCTTCTTGTGGGCGGAGTAGTTGAAGTTCGCCGTGCCGCGCAAGCCCAGCCCGGAGCCAAGGCACACCAGTCCAACCACTGCCGCCAGGGCGACAACGCTGCCCCAGCTCCGGCTGAGGCGGCTGTCGCTCAGCTCGGCAGCGGAGCCGCCGCGCGCCGCCCCGCGGTGGAAGGCCCTCCACGCGCCGATGGTAAACGCGCAGATAAAGAAGATGGCCACCGGAATTTGAAGGTGGCGATTCGGCACGTACAGCCGGAATGCGAGCAGCCGAGAGAGGAAGTAGACAACGAGAGCCCCTGCCCCGAACGTCACAACCTCCGCAGGGACTGCAACGCGGCGGCGCAAGGCGCCCACGAGCGCGAGCAGCGCCAACGAGCCGAGCACGATGTAGGGCATCAGCGCCTTGACCGGCCGCGGCGGGCTGTAGAACCGGTTCACGAAGGCCTCAAGGCCTACCACGCGAATCTCCTCTCCTGCCGGGTTGAGCGGCACAAAGGGGAAGCGCCCCCGAGGGCGGGAGAACTCTGGCATCTGGGAAGCCTGCTCAAACGACACCATCTGGCCGATCTGGGGGGGGCGGTGCACCACCATAAGGGTTACGGCCGCAAAGAGCGGCGACACACAAAAGAGCGCAAGCAGCCGCTTGCGCCACTCACGCCGCGCCTCAGGAGCGCCTGTCACCGAGCGCCAAACCAAGAGCATGCCGTAGGAGAACGCAACGACTAGTGTGGCGGGCGGATTGAGCAGGCATCCGGCGAGAATCGTGGCGAGCACTGCCCGGTGATTGCCCCTAAGCACGAAGCACAAGAAAGAGGTGACAACAACTGCCGCCCAGCCGCGCACCAGCCCACCGGTCAGGCGCTGCATCAGGTTCCGGTCGTGCAGAAGCCAGGCGACTCCGACCATGGCAGCAGGCACGCCCGCCGCCGAGCGGAGCCCCATGAACAGGAACCCCGCCGTCAGCAGCACCTGAATGAGCATCACCCAGTGGCAGGTCATAATCGGGGATCCGGTAAGCATCGTAACGCCGTACGAGAGCCAGTAGTGCAGCGGCGCGAGGTAGCCCTTCATCACATCCGTCACAATATCGCCGGCAAAGAGGCCGGGGTGCTTAACCTCGTGAAACGGATACGCCTGCTGAAGCGCGTCATCAGTGGTCCAATCGGGGTGGAACCAGAACCGGGCGATACTGCCCACAAACAGCCAGGCGTACGCAACGAGCATCGCTGCCCCAAGCACATTCGCCGTCGTGAGGGAGCGCAACCACTGCGGACCACGAGGCCGCCCAGCGGCGGAGACGCCCGACAGGGGCTCCAACGGGGTCGGGCGAGGCGAAAACTTCTCTGCCAGCTGGGACATCACTGCACACTAAAAAGAGACACTCGTATTGCTCTCGCCGGACGTTGCCCTATCGGAGCAAAATTACAAGCTCCGGCAACGGGTTACCCTGAGCCGGCGAGACTGCAAGATACCGGTCACTCGGGCTGAAAGTCAAAGTTACGGATTCAGACTAAAACAGCCTCCCTAACCTATCAGCAGCAGGTTTATGAGGCTACTCACTACTTTCCTGGGTTACGCCCCGTACGAGCGCCGATTAGTGGCTGGCGAGAATAGCCCAAACCCCTTATACAACTCGGCAGGGCTGCATTATTCGTCGAAACAACCATGAAAAAGAACCTCTTCGCGATCGCTCTAACCGCAACGGTATTGCTGTCTGCCTGTGGTGGCGGTGGCAGCAGCGACGACTCGACCTTCGTTGGGGCCGCAGACGTAAGCGTCAGTACACAACCCTCCCAGATAGACTCCGGAGACAGAACTGAGGTGGTGGTCACCGTTTGGAACGTGCACGAGAATGGGATCGCCCTCAAAGTGAGGTTCCCGGAGGGCCTTGGGTACGTGCCGGGCTCAGCGGTGCTGCTGATTGAGAACAAGGAGATCGACCTCACGCCCCAGGTAAATGCGCTCGTTGCCGACGAACAGACTCGCTACCTTGTGTTTTTCATCTCGCAATCATCCTTCCGCATCAACGGGCAGGAGTATACCGGCGGCGAGGGCACGGTGGTTCTGCAGCTCGAGGGGCTTGACGGCGTTACCGATGGCTTGATCGAGGTAGACCCCGACGTGGACGACCCGGCAGAGGCTAACGACACCGAATTTAGCCTGGAAGACCCGCAGTTCGTGGCCGAGGCTGAAGCCTCGATAACGGTGGTTGCAGAGTAGCCTGCCCACGATTGCGGCTGCCCGAAGCTTCTACTATCCTTCCCGTAACTTGAGGGGCGAGACCTGCGCCGGAAACGCCCCTCTCATTTTAGCAGAGAGCATTCCGCGTGGGACAGAACCGCCAAATCCTCCTTGAGCACATCAGGCAACCAGACCAGCACACCATCACTGGCTACGAGTCCCGTGGCGGCTATCAGGCCATCCGCAAGGCGATGTCGATGGACCCTGCAGCTCTCATCGAGGAGGTCAAGAAATCCGGGCTTCGCGGCCGTGGCGGCGCAGGCTTTCCCGCTGGGCAGAAGTGGAGCTTTGTTCCGAGAAACACCGGCAAGCCAACCTACATCGTCTGCAATGCCGACGAGAGCGAGCCAGGCACATTCAAGGACCGGCTCCTGCTGGAGCGGAACCCTCACGCAACTATTGAGGGGATGATGATTGCGGCCTGGGCGGTGCAGAGCCACTGGATGTGCATCTACATCCGCGGCGAGTACGCATACCCGTATGCGCAGCTCAAGAAAGCGGTGGACGAAGCTTACGCAAAGGGCTACCTCGGCGACAGCGCGATGGGCAGCGGATACCCCCTGCACCTCGTGGTTCACCGGGGCGCAGGCGCCTACATCTGCGGAGAGGAGACGGGGCTGCTGGAGTCGCTCGAGGGCAAGAAAGGCCAGCCTCGCCTCAAGCCCCCCTACTTTCCCGCCACGATGGGGCTCTACTACTCGCCCACGGTTCTCAACAACGTTGAGACGTTCTCGGCTGTGCCGTGGATCATCAGCAACGGCGCAGACGCGTATGCCTCAATTGGCACGGAGAAGTCCAAGGGCACGAAGCTCGTGTCGGCTTCAGGCCACATCAACAAGCCAGGCGTCTACGAGGTCGAGATGGGCTACCCGTTCAAGCGCTTCCTTGAGGAGGAGTGCGGGGGGATGCTCGATGGCCGCAAGCTGAAGGCCGTTATCCCCGGCGGCTCCTCGGTGCCGATCCTGCGCGCAGAGGATATTGTGGATGCCACGATGGACTACGAGGGCTGGAACAAGCTGGGCACCTTTCTCGGCTCCGGCGGGGTGATTGTCATGGACGAATCCGTAGACATGGTAGACGCGATCTACAACCTCTCGCACTTCTACGCGCACGAATCGTGCGGCCAGTGCACCCCTTGCCGTGAGGGCGGCCACTGGGTTGAGAAGATCTTTCACCGCATGGTTCACGGCGGCGGGCTGCCTGGAGACCTCGAGCTCTTGGAGTCGATCTGCAGCCAGGTTGCCGGGCACACGATCTGCTTCTTGGGCGACTCGCTCGCGATGCCGGTGCGCAGCTTCACCACAAAGTTCCGCGAGGAGTTCCGCCAGCGCATCGCTGAATCCGCCCCGGACCAGCCCTCACGCCCTGGCAGGGAGCGCCTCAACGCTGACTTTGGAAGCAGCCACTGAGGGCGCGGCGGATGCGGAAGGCCCCACGCTGGGACACTCTCGCGACAGCGCTCTGCCTGCTCCTTGCAGCGCACATCGCCGATTGCGAGCCGGCCCACGCCGAGGAGCAAGCCCTCCAGTGGTCTCCCCTAGCGCCAGATCTGGAGCAGGCGAACACCCCCCTCAATCCGGACTCGGTGCTCTCCGCCTCGGTGGTGCTGATCCGCTCCTCGCTTTCCCGCTTCCGGATACAGGTAATTCGGGCGAGCGACTTTGGCCAAAAGCGCGCGAGCGCCAAGAGCCTGTGCAGGGAATCCGGCGCGTCGGTGTGCATCAACTCAAACTTCTTCGATGAGCAGGGACGGGCTCTCGGCCTCGTCATGAGCAGGGGCATCATTCACCAAAAGATCCACCGCGGAGGTGGGACCCTAACCGGCATATTCTTCGCGACACCCAAGTCGATCGGGATAGCGCATCGCGACCTCTTCTCTCCGACCGGCGTCGTTGAGGCAACCCAGGCGGGGCCACGCCTGATCGCCGAAGGAAAGATCGTTGAGGGCCTCAAGGAATCGTCGTTCCGCACTAACCTATCCGGCGTCTGTATTGACCGCAGTGGCAGGGCGATCCTCTACCGGGCGACCGGCGGCGTGTTCGGGTCCTCACTGCCCCTGCTGCAGCGGGTGCTGCTCTCTCCGTCGGTCGGCTGCGTGGAGGCCCTCAATTTTGACGGCGGAGGATCCTCGCAGCTGTACATTGCGGGGGAGGTTCCCGGCCATGCCGGCGCAGAGCGTGAGGAGAACTTTCCGGGAAGGGACGAGGTGCCGGTGGTGGTTGCGCTCATTCCGCTTAAGGCCAGCGACCACTCTCCTCGATAGGGCAGCCCAAGCCCCCGCGCCAAGCCTAACCTCTCCGAAATCACTTCAGAAACTGGAGCTGCTCCCGCCTCGCTCAGCAGAAGGCTGATTGACATAGGCTCCAAGCGCACTGTACCGTTGCTTAAAGATGGTTGTAGTAACAGGTGCTGTTTCGTTGTAGCTGCCGGCTGTTCAGGAGTCCTGGGATGAGTGTCCACATTTTGGATCGAGAGTTCACCGCAAAGCAGGTGCAGGCGATCCTTCGCACGCTCACCGGCGGCGAGGAAAAAATAGGCCTCGCCCTCCTTAACTACTACGCCCGAACCAACCTCGTCCCCACCTCAGGCAAGACCAAGAGCCGCGGGCGGCCGAAGTACTCGTACGCCGACCTTATACTGTTGTGCTGGCTCTTCCGGATGAAGGCTGAAGGGCTTCCGGTAAACCGCTTTCGCCGTGGCATAGACTACCTGCGCAAGCGCCTGCCCAAGCTCCACAAGAACCCAAGCGACATGGTGCTCCTGACCGACGGCAAGCAGCTCTTCATTAAGCATCGAGTGCAGGACAAAGGAGAGATTGCGGAGGTTCTCACCGGCAAGCGAGCTGGGCAATACGTATGGGCGTACGCAATCGGCTCGCTCATTGAGGAGGTTGATCGCATAATAAGCGAGCTCTCTCCGGAGCCCAAGGATGAAGAGGGAGAGGGCCGGGTTGCTGCCTAGGGCAGCAGCGCCGCGCCCCTAGCAAACAGGTGCCAGCATGAGCAAGTCAAACACAGTCCGTCAGATATTCCAGCTCCTCATGGAGCGCAAAGCTTGGTGGCTCGCCCCCATGGTGGTCGTCTTCCTCCTGGTGGGCCTGCTGATCGTTGCTACGCAGGGCTCCGCGCTCTCGCCCTTCATATACGCGCTGTTCTAAAGCCTGCCATCAGGCTTGTTGGCTTCAGCCGTGAAAGGGGGAGCGTGCTGCTTCCCTCAGCCCACAACGCGCCGCTGCGCTGCCTTACGGGTGGGCCGCCGGCTTCTGCTTTTTTAGCCCTCTCTTCGTCCCTGGAGCGTCTCCCTGGCCCTTAAGTTTTCGAAGCTCCGTGGGCAGCCTCCAGCCGCCGGGCTTCGGCTGATCGTCTGCGCCAAAGAGCAGCTCATTCGACCGCTCGTAATCCTCGAGCGCGTCGATGAAGTTCATCGTAGCCCTTACCGAGTACTCCTCGACAAAGAACTTAAGCGAACGAAACGAGTGCGCCAACGCGCGCCGCAAGTCGCGGTCCACCGGCACTAGATTGTCGCCATTTTCCACAAATGCGGCGCGGAACCGCCCAGCGAGCTCCTCAACAGTGGTGAGATCTTCCCACTCCATCAGCTCTATAACGCGATGAGCGCGGGTCCGCTTCGATTCGCGCAAAACGATAAAGCGCGCAACGAACGCGGTCCTGCGAGCCCGAACAATCGCCCTCTCCAAGCCGTCACGGCTCGTGAGATCTAATTCAACAACTTCCGTATCCATGTTTGCACCACAAAGAACTACAAGAACTACTGGGTGAGGACTTCCTTGGCCTAAGAGTATCTTCGACCCCTTGGCGCCAAACCTTAAACACTATCTTACGGCCAGCTTTTATTGAGCGCTGCCGACTACTTGGGCCCCCGGCGCCCAGGCTGCGCGCGCCTCCGGACAGCGCGAGGCAGCACGCCAAGCCCCGCCGGTGACACGCCCGCGAAAGTTTGGTGTAATCCTGCGATGTCGCGCATCCCGGCCTTTCTCGAGCATTTCTCCCGTCTACGCCTGGGAATTGTTGTTGACGACATCGGCGCGCCGCGCTCAGCAGTAGTCGCGCCAGCGCAGGAGATCCCGACAGAGGCGGTAAATCGGGCGCTCGCCCTGAGCGGCGGGCTCACCTTTGTTGCCCTCTCTCCAGAGCGGGCGAACGCATTCATGCTCCCGACGATGGCACGTCCCGGAGCATCTCAGGCCGACCAGTCACCGAGCGCAACAAGCCTGCGCCTCCTCGCCACGGTTGAGGCTCGTGAGGGGATCTCAACAGGCATAAGCGCTGCTGACCGCGCAGCAACCCTGAGGGTGCTCGGCAGCCTTGAGCCCCATCCGAGAGACCTAATCAAGCCGGGCCACATCTTTCCGGTCGAGACTCGGGAGGGGGGCGTGCTCGTGAAGAGCGCCATACCGGAGGGGGCTCTCGACCTGGTGCGCATGGCAGGATTCTCTGATGCGGCGCTCTTTATCGATCTGCTCGGCGCGAGCGGAGGCCTGATGACAGCAGACGAGGCAGCCGCCTGCGCGTCACGCGAGGGCCTTCCAATGGCGCTCCTCTCTGACCTCATATCTTTCAGGCTTCAGCGTGAGCCTCTGGTGTCGCGGGCCGCAGAGGCGATCATCCCAACTCGCTTGGCTGGTGACATGCGGGGCGTGGTGTACCGGTCCCGCATCCATGACGTTGAGCACCTTGCGCTGGTGAAGGGGGACATTTCAAGCGCGGATCCAGTTCTTGTGCGAGTTCAGCCCGAGAGCACCGTGGCTGACGTGTTCGGGGGCGAGGAGCCCAATTCACGGGCAGTGCTTCAGGCGTCGCTCAGGGCGATTGCGGCGCGCGGCTCCGGGGTTTTTCTCTACCTGAGGCGTGCGTTTCTCGACGAGCGTGGCGGCCATGGCCAGCCGCTGCCAGGCGAGCGCCCAGCGGCCCACTCGCCTATGATGATGAGGGAGTACGGCGTGGGCGCCCAAATCTTAAGGGATCTCGGAGCGTCCCGCATCGAGGTGCTCTCAAGCAGCACCCGTTCACTTGCGGGCCTTGCGAGCTTCGGCATCACTATCGTTTCTCAGCATCCGATTCCTGGTGTAGAGTCCGGGAGGGAGCATTGTGTATGAGTGACATTACCTTCGCAGACGTCGTTCACCAGTCAGTCACCTTCTCGCAGGACGATCCGGCGGAGCGCCTCATTCTCGAGCTCGCCGATTCCAGGTGGTTCCAGCGCCTGCGCGACATCAGCCAGACAGCCAACACTCGGCTCGTGTACATGTTCTCGGAGCACTCTCGCTTCGGCCACTGTCTTGGGGTCGCCTACCTCGCGAAGCTCGTGCTCGAGCGGCTCGCCCGACGGTTCCCAAAGGACGTCGAGCAGCACAGGCCCGCCATACTTGCTGCGGCGCTGCTGCACGATGTCGGGCACCTGGCGCCAGGATCACACACCGCGTTCAAGGCGTGGTTTCCAGGACAGCCGGACTCGCACGAAGAGATCGCGGAGCTTGTGCTCAACGAGGACCCTGAGATTTCGGGCATCCTCGACCGGTTCTCCCCATCCCTGCGGCCAGCAGTGCTTGCGATTCTCGGGGAGTCTGACGGCATTCCTCCGTGGACGTGGGAGATTATCTCTGGCGGCGGCTGGAACGTCGACCGGGGGAACTGGTCCACGGTCGATAGCGTCCTGGCGGGGGTGAGCTACGGCAAGTACAACATCGCGGCCCTTGTGGACTCGATAATCCTGACTGACTCAAAGCACCTGGCCCTGATGGAGAACCGCCTCGACGCGATGATGCACTTCATGGTCTCTCGGCATGCGATGTACAGGCAGATCTACCAGCATCGGGTCCTGCTGGCGGCAGACATGATAAACAAGGCGATCGTCCAGCGGGCGCGCGACCTCGGCGAGGGCCTCTGCTTTGCGGACGGGGCGATGAGGTCTGCCCTTTCGGCGCGCCGCGCAGAGGACCTCCCGCTCAGCACCATCTTCCAGATGCGCGAATCGTGGTGGCGGTACCACCTCTCACGCTGGGCTGAGGGGGGCGATCCCGTCCTCAGGGACCTGAGCGATCGTCTTCTGCACCGCAGGCTCTTCAAGACGGTGCGCTGCTCGCCGAGCTCAAGCATGGAGCAGCTTACGAGGGAAGCGCAGGATGCGCTCAAGACGCTTTCTCTTGATCCGCGCTACTACCTCCACGAAATAACAACTGCTGACGTGCATTCGGGCGACAACCGGCAGTCTATGCTCGTGCAGCTCGATGACGGGCGGGTCATCACGCTTGGGGAGGCCGATCAGATGTTCAAGGCGGTTGTGTCTGACGACCGCATCTCGCGGCGATCGTGGATCGCGCTGCCGAAGGAGGCAAAGGCTGCTCTTGGGCACCTTCGCTAGCGCGGAATGCAGCCCCCTACTGCTGGCCCCCAGAGAGTCGCTCTCTGAGCAGCTCGGCCTTGTCTCTCGCCATGTTCCACTCTGATCCCAGTATCCGCACGGTCTCAAGCCCAAAGAGCTGCAGAACTCTGTCCCGGACCACATCTCGCCCCAGGTACGATCTCTCAAGCGTGTTGCTGGCTACGTTCCGCATGAGGTGGTGATGGTCCCCATCCGTTTCCAGGTTTACGCGCCGCCCCCCGGGAAGCGTAATCAGGAAATCGAGGCTATAGGGGCCAAGCCGGAACTCCCGCTGAAACGAGAGCCCCAAGCTCTGGTCCAAAACGTATGCCACGTTTTTCTCAAACGAGCTGTCGCCGCTGAAGGCGCGCTCCATCGACTCCAGATCGTGAAAGCGCTTGAAACTCTCGGCGCTGGGGCCGTTGCGGGCAACCAATAGCGCAGGTATCGCCACGATGGAGCATGCAAGGGCACTTTCCGGGTTCTGGATGAGGGGCAGGCCAGCGAGGATATGGCTTTCGAGCGCAGCAAGGAGATCCTGGGGCGGCGTGTAGCCGGCGGCGGCGCCCGCCCATACGTAGTCTGCCGCGCCATGCGTCCCTGGCAGGGCCCGGTTATCGCCGTTTCCCTGCAGGAACGCCCTGCGGAAGTGCTCGGTCACGCGCGAAAATATCAAAGGCTCCCTGAGACGTAGCTCCGCATTGCAGCGCACCAGGGCGGCCATCGAGTGAAGGGTCAAGGCATCCATCCGAAGAGCTCCCCCCTGCCCCTGCTCAACGAGGGACGCGTTGATGTCCCTTGCCAGGCCGGGATCGGTGCACCCGCTTCTGCCCAGCGCAATCAAGACTGCCAGCACCGAGTCCGGCGCTGCCTCTGGAATCTGGCACCGAAAGGCGGCACACACGCTCGCAAGAAGGGACGCAATCGACGGTGATGGCCGCTGCACTGATGCCAGCCCAGCAATTGCGAACCTGAAGTCGAGCGCATCAAAGGCATGGAGGACCCGCTTGGTCCGGCGGGCGAGTTCCTCCAGCAAATCGTTGTCCTGAATTCCGATAGCCTCAGTCGCACGCCATGCGGTAGTGATTTCCCGCGGGCCGGGCCGCACCCGATCAGAGAGCAGCTCAGCAAGAACTTGCGTCCCGAGGGCTGCCAGGTCAGACCTAAGCGTATCGTCCCTCTTAAGGCCCACCCCAGACAGCCGGTTGAGGAGGTCAGCGAGCAAGACGTGATTCATCAAGCCCCGCTTTGCGTCGAAGAGCTGGCGCACACCGGCTATGCGAAAGCCAGTTGCCTCGCCGAACAGCTCGCGCAGCTCCGACCCGATAGCTTTCCTGATGGGCGCGATGCCGCTGCCACCCTTGTGGGTTGCCGGCCGCAGCTCCTCCGACCAGGCTACCTCCCGGCGCTCAGGGCGCCTGCGCGGCAGGCGATCACGCTTGCTCTCGCGCGGGTGAGAATCCTCAAACTCTTCGTACGATTGCATGTCAGCCAACGGGGTACACTGCCTGCGAAGACGCCTCTCCGCACACCTCCTGGCGCCGGCTCCCCGGGGCTCACCGGAAGGGGTCGCGCTTGCGCCAAGAAGGGTACCCGAATATTGGGGAGAGGCATAGGATCTGGCAGAGCCTGCTGCACGCCTAATAGTTGCCGCTGATTAGCCCTGACCAGCGCTCAATCGGGCGGGGGGCACCCGCTCCCCGACCGTGCCACGTGCCGCCCGCACGGCTCAAGGGAGCCCCAGACGAGCCATGATGTACTTGGCTTTATCAGGCGCTGCGTTCCACTCTGAGGCGAGCACCCGCACGACTTCCATGCCTAGGCTCTCCATCACCCTGTCCCTAACCACATCCTGCCCCCGGTAAGCCGCCAAGAGCTTGTTGCTCGAAACATCCCGAAGCAAGTGGTGGGCGTCCCCATCGGCCTCCAGATTTACGATCCTTCCACCTGGAAGCTTGAGCAAGAAGTCGAGCCGATAGGGACCAACTGGGTGCTCGAGCTCGAACGCCACGCCGAGGCTTCCCAAGGTCGTCCCAATCGCAAGCTCAAGGGAGCTGCTCGGTGATTTTTGCTCAAACCTGACCTTCTCGAGTTGGCGAAAGGAGCGCTCAACACGCGGGGAATTCATGCCGACAGCGAGCAGTGCGGGCATGGCGACGCTCGACAGGATCTCGCGCTGCCGGGCCTCTTTGCACTGGTCGAGCTCGGAATGGATATGGCAGGACAGCTCCTCCTTCAGGGCCGGAGGGACGTCGTATCCCATCGCCACAGCCGCCCACAGGTAGTCCCCTGCGCCCTTCGCCCTGGGCAGCGCCTTGCCGCAGGAGCCTGTCCGCAGAAAAGCCTCCTCTAGCCGCTCCGTCACTGCATCCAGGATCTCAATGCTTCTCGCCTGCACGATAGCAAGGCTGCGCAGGAGCGTTCCCATGCTGTCGAGGCTTAGCGTGTCGAGCTGAAGCTGGACACGTCCGTTGTCCCCGGCCCCCCGCGGAAGCCCTGTTTCGCGAGGCTCTAGCATGTATGCGGCCACCTCGATGGCCAGCTGCTGGTCTGTGCAGTCTCCCTGTGACAGGGCCTTTAGGAACAGCGCAGCAGCCTCAGGCTCGAAATCCCGCATTCGGGACCGAAACGCCTGGCAGGCGCGCGCCAAAAGCGGCGGAACCGACTGCTCCCCCCCTCGTGACGCGGCCAGCCCCATTGCCGTGAAGCCGAAATCAAGCGGACCAAAGACCCCCAGGAGCCGCGTGCTCTTCTCCGCAAGAGACGCGAGGATCTCCCTGTTCGTGACACCGAAGGACGCGACCACGCGCCAAGCACTCGAGATCTCGCGGGGACCGGCCTTAATCTCATCGGCGAGAAACATGAGGAGCGCGCGTTCGGTCACGTCGGCAAGCACCGTGTCCTGCAGCTGTGCCCTGTCCCCTGGTCTCTCTGCAAGGCGCGTAAGCACGTTAGCGAGGCTTACCGCATTGAGCGCGAAGCTGTTTGCCTCAAGAAAGCGCCCGACATCAGCAGCAGAAAAACCGCTCCCTTCGGGAAAAAGCTGCCGAATCTTTCGGTCGATCTCAAGGTGGCCCCTGTGCACGGCGGGAACGGGTCTCGGCGGCAAGCCGATCTTCTTCAGCGGCTGTTCCCCCTCCAGCTCGCTATTGCCCCTGTCGCGCCGGCTGCCGGAGCACGCGCGTGACTCGCGCTTCCGGTCACGGGTGCGCTGCCACGAGTTCTCGAAATCTTCCCTGTCATCCTGTGAGCTGCGCATTACCATATCATCGCCCCCTAAAGCTTCCGCCTTTCAGGCTGCCACTTCAGCCCGCGCCTTGCGACACTTTCCTGGCGATCTGGATTCTTAGGGAGGCTCTGCTCTGAATTCATATCCGCGGCTGCCTCAACAGGCGTGCGCAGCATGCAGGGACGATGCGGGGGATCTGCGGCATGACGGTGCCCCTTTCGCCGTGCGGCCCGGGCGCTAGAGACTCTCGGGCATGGGAGAATTTAACCCCGCCTCCATTCTCGTCACCACTGACCTCTCCCCGTGCGCAGCAGCAGCGTACCCCGCCGCCCGCTCTCTGGCCCTGGCGTACGGCGCAACACTTACCCTGATTACATGCCTCGATTTCTCAAGCTACCTCTCTGAGAGCGCCGCCACAGCGGACTTTCCGGCGGTCTCGCTTCCTGAGGTGATCACTGCACTCAAGCACCGCGCAAACGAGGACCTCAAAGGGATGCTGCTCGCCCACTTCGAGGGGATGGCGGCCCGGCATGTTGTGCGCGAGGGCGCACAGCCCCCGCACCACTCGCTCATCGAGTACATCCACCAGGGAGGGACTGACCTTGTGGTCATCGCATCTCACGGAAGAACTGGGCTGTCGCGGGCCTTCCTCGGCAGCGTCGCAGAGCAGGTAGTGCGGCACTCTCGTGCCCCCACCCTGGTGATCCCGGCTGCCTGAGTGGATGGGCCGAGCCGAGTGTGGTAGCCTCGCTCCATGTTGTGTTGTGGCTCGACAGAGGGCCGCCGGCGCCCGGCGGCATGCCGGCTTGCGTGGCTCCTGGTAGCCTATACCGTTGTCATCATCGCGTGGGGCGCATGGGTGCGGCTCTCGCACTCGGGAGACGGCTGCGGTGACCATTGGCCACTCTGCAACGGCCGGGCTATTCCGCTCGATGCGCCCGCAAAAACGTGGGTTGAGGTGTCGCACCGCTACTCAACGGCGCTGTACGGAGTGCTGGTGGTGGCGCTCATCTGGATCTCGCGGAAACGTTTCCCCGCCTCTCATCCAGCCCGCTTCTGGCCCGCAGCAACGCTGGTGTTCACCCTCTCTGAGGCCCTCATCGGGCGCCAGCTTGTCACGATGCGCCTGGTAGACCAGAGCACGGACCTGGCTCGGCTAATTATCATGCCGCTCCACCTCATAAACACCTCCGCCCTGCTCTTTTGTTGCGTGATGGCTGCAGAGAGCTTCGCCTTCGGTGACGCCCCCCGCTTGCCGCTCCCACGCCCAGTGCGCCGGGCGGCCGGCTTCGGCGCGCTTGCGCTCGTGGGCGTGCTGGCGACCGGAGCCCTTGCGGCGCTGGGCTCTCACCTCGCCCCGGCAGCCTCGCTTGCCGAAGGGCTCGCGAGCGACCTCTCTCAAGACTCGCACCTGGCGGTGCGCCTGCGGCTCCTTCACCCGGTCATCGGGCTTAGCCTCGCGCTTTTTGCCCCGCCATTTTTGGCGAGGCTCATCACGCTTGCCCCGACTCCGGCTGCACAGGCGTGGTGCCGCCTTCTTCGCATCGCGGTTTTTGTGGCGATCGGCGGGGGCGTCCTGACGCTCATCTCCTTGGCTCCAGCGGGGCTTACGCTGACTCACCTCACGCTGGCTAACATGCTGATCGTCATCGCCTCGGCGGCTTTCTTCCACATGACCCGCAACACGTCTAAGTCGCAAACTGTTTCTAACAGTTCGAATTACTAGCCTTTTGCCCCTCGCGAGAGACTAGCCGGCTCGGGGCAGGTACACTCGTGGCTGGCTTGTTCGCCCGGTTCTTGAGTCTTTAGACATGGAGGTTGGGATGGAACGGGATGAGTCGGTTTTTCTTAAGCCTCCCTCTTGGGAGTGCGAATTTTGCCTCGAAGCGTTGTCGCAAGATGCCGCTGA
>JAFMJG010000038.1 GCA_017853605.1 bacterium | reverse complement strand
CCCGAGGCCAGAGAGGGTCTTCGGGCGTGAGGCAGCGATGGACTGAAGCGTGGCATCGCTGAAGATCATGTAGGCCGGGACGCCCCGCTTCTTCGCCACGCCAACCCTCCAAGCCCTGAGCTTCTCAAAGATCTCGGCATCGAATTCGGCCTGCCCGAGGCGGCGCTTTTGCTCTCTTCGCTTTTCGGCAGAGAGGCCGGACGTGACGAGAGGCGCGCGGAGCTTTATCTCCCTGCGCTCCTTGAGCGCCGCCATCCCTTCGTGCGTGACCTCCAGGACGTTAAACCTCTCAGGGTTTGCCCTCAGGAGCCCCTGTGAGATGAGCTCGCGCCCAAAGTACAGCCACTCGGCCTTGGGCCGCCCTATTCCGACGCCGAAAGTTGAGAGTGAGTCGTGCCCCCACTTGCGCACCTTCTCGTGCTGCGAGCCGGTAAGGACGTCCGCAACGTGCGCGAGGCCCACAGAGAAGCCGCTGTGCTTTGTGATTCGCAGCACACAGGAGAGTATCTTTTGCGCAATTTCGGTGGCATCGACCTCCTCCCGAGGGGTGAGGCAATTGTCGCAGGCGCCGCACGACAGCGCCGGCTTCCCCTCGCTGCCGGCGAGATCCTCCCCAAAGTAGCGCAGCAGCGCCACGCGGCGGCATCCAGAGCCTTCGGCAAACTGCAGCATCTGGGAGAGCTGGCGGCTTGCGACGTCACGTTCGGCAGGGTCGGCTGCCTGGTCGATAAACTGCCGCAGCTTGGCAGCGTCTCCAGCGCTGTAGAGCAGCACGCACTCGCTCGGCAGCCCATCCCGCCCGGCGCGCCCAGTCTCCTGGTAGTAGCTCTCGATATTTTTGGGCAGGTCATGGTGAATGACAAACCGGACATCCGGCTTGTCCACCCCCATGCCGAAGGCGATGGTGGCGACCATTACCTGCACTTCGTCTTGCGCGAACTGCTCCTGGCGGCTGTCCCGCTGCGCCGATGTGAGGCCGGCGTGGTATGCAGCGGCCTTGATCCCCCGCTTGCACAGCTCCCCAGCTACTGCCTCGGTCTTGGCCCGGCTGAGGCAGTAGATGATGCCGCTCTCGCCCGGGTGGCCTTCGAGGATCTCCGAGATCTGCCGCAAGGGCGACATGCGGGGCAGGATACGGTACGAAAGGTTTGGGCGGTTGAAGCTCGCCAGGAATGTTTTGGCGCCTGGGATGCCCAGCATCTCGAGGATGTCAGCGCGAACGCGCTCCGTGGCAGATGCTGTGAGGGCGAGAACGGGCACGGAGGGGAATCGGTCGCGCAAGGCCTTGAGCGCGCGGTACTCCGGCCGAAAGTCGTGGCCCCACGAGGAGATGCAGTGCGCCTCATCCACGGCGATGAACTCCAGGCTGAGGGAAGCGAGGGTATCGAGCATCCCGTCCAGCATGAGGCGCTCGGGCGAGAGGTAGAGGATGCGCAGGTCTCCGCGGTAGAGCTGGCGCCACGTGTCCTTCGACGCATCTTCGTCGAGAGACGAGTTGAGGTAGGCGGCCTTGATGCCGTTCTCTGCGAGCCCGTCCACCTGGTCTTTCATGAGCGCTATCAGCGGAGAAATTATCACCGTGAGGCCGCTCCGCATGAGCGCGGGCAGCTGATAGCAGAGCGACTTGCCCCCTCCGGTGGGCAAGATCGCAAGGGCATCACGGCCAGCAAGGGTCTCCTCAATGATCTCGCGCTGCAGCGGCCGAAACTTCGGGTAGCCGAAGGCCTCCTTGAGCTTTGCGGTGAGAGGATCGGGCGAAAAGAGACCCATGAGGCGAGAGTGTCTCCGAGAGGGCGTGGCGTGTCCAGAGTGGCCTGAGTCCCGCTGCGCGATTTTGGGGCGCCCCCGGGCCGAAGGGCGGGGCGGCCTCGCGGTATCGGCGATGCGCCGCAAGTGTTGCTCCCCCGAGGGAAGCTCGGCGGCGGACGGCCCTGCTAGCCCCGGGCAGCCAGGCCCTCCAAGTGGCTCCTCATGGCGTCGGTGAGGCTGACGAAGGCATCACCCCCCGCGCCCTGCAGCAGGTGGCGCGTCACGTCCTGCACCGTGCCGGCACAGGCAACGCGGCCGTGTTGGAGCACTACCACAGCGTCGGCAACCCGTTCCATCACATCCATGCGGTGCGACGAGATCAGGAAGCTGCGCATCTCTCGCTCCGATTCCACGATCTCCATCAGCTGAATAGTCCGCTGAACATCCAGGCCGTCAAACGGCTCATCGAACAGGAATAGCTTCGGGTCTCGCATGAAGCCCAGAGCGGTCTGGACCCGCCGGCGCTGGCCCTTTGAGAGCTCGCGGCCCCTCTTCCGTAGCAGGGGCCCGAGCTCCAGCAGCTCAATGTACCGGCTGCCCGCCTTCCGGTAGTGCCTGCTGTCGCCCTGCGTGATGCTGCACCACAGCTTCACGTAGTGCTCAACCGGGATATCCGCAAAGACGGCCCCGTTCTCGGGGCAGAAGGCGAAGTCGCGCTCGGGAATGAGGAGCTCGCCGGTGCCGGATGAAACCGCAATGTGCCCCGAATGCGGCGCCAGGAGGCCGAGCATCGTCTTTATCAGCGTCGACTTGCCCGCGCCGTTGTGGCCAATGAGCGCAATGACGCGCCCCTCCAAGCGCAGCTGCGGTATCTCAAGCGCCTGCAGCGCATTGTAGCGGACCGCCAGCCCCGAGATCGAGCACGCAATCGAGCTGGACATCAGACCTCCTCCAGGTGAGCGGCGAACCACGCCGAGTTTGAGCGAAGCACCATGGTGAGGCCCAGAAGCGAGGCGGCTCCATGCGCGACGAGGACAGGGAGGGGCAGGGCGATAATCGGCGCCATCAAGAGCGGCAGCAGGCCAACGATAGGGACGGCAGCAAGCGCCAGGCGGAAGGTTCCAGCCCACTCCTGCACGAATATGAAGGATCCCACCCACAGGAATGCGCCCACCATGGCGATGGCAAATGGGACGTACCGGTTGAGGATCGAGAGGATGCTCTCGCGATGCTTGAGGTCCGCGATCGATGCTATGGTGGTGAGCAGCCCTAGCGTCAAGACCAGCACAGCGCCCCAGGCGAGCAGCAGGGGCGCTTGGGCCCCAAGGGACGAGAAGACGTTGTCACCAGCGATATCCTGCAGCCCAAAGTACAGCATCGGAACCGCTCCGAAGAGGAAGCACGAGACGCGGGCGATAGTCAGCAGCCAGATCGCCGAGTAAAACGCCCGCTTCCCAGTCGCAGCGACGAGGGGAAGGAGCACGCCGTTGTCCGAGAAGTACTCGAGCACCTTCCGGTGAGCGCGAAGCGCAAGCCAGACCGAGATCATCACGACGAGCACGACGTTGACGGTGACCGGAAAGAGCGGGTTTGCGGCGCTGAGCTCCACCGAGCTCCTGGCCTCAGGTATAAGGACCGACAGGGTTCCGACTCGCCCCTGGAGCTCGTCAATAATGGCGCCCACGTGCTCGGCCCTCGTTCCACGGATCTCGTCATCCTTCTTTAGCAGGCCCAGGTAGAGAAGGGCGAGGCCGTAGGCGCTCCTCACCTCGGTGCGCGCCTGGCCATCCCTCCCCACGTGCACGATCACGTCGGGGCTGCAGCTCTTGCACACGTGCAGCCGCTCAGCCTCTCCCTCAAACATGCTTGCGTAGGGGGCAACTTCGAAGGCTGCGGGCTCGTTGGCCCTAATCGCCACGTCAAGCCTGTCAGGCGCACACGCAGCACTAGGGGGTGACTCGCCCCCTGCGGCAGAGGGATCGCTTGCCCACCTGCAGACCGTGAGCGCGGGGCGCGGATCGGACTGGCCGTACAGTATCCGGCGAATGTAGCCCGCCTGGTTGCTGCCATGCTGCTTAATAGAGGTGTTTGCCGCGCGGGGATCCATCCCCACTGAACGCACGACAACGCCGGTGCCTACGAGCTGCACGAATACCAAGCCAAGGCTTGCAAGCGTCGGGAACAGGAAGAGCGAGAGGGTGACGTGGGGAATTCGTATGAGAGAGAGGGCAAGCCTCAGAACGCGCATCGGCAACAACCTCTATGGCAGGGGCCTCTATGGGACGACAGGGTCCAGGTACTCCCTGGGGCACAGAGCAGTTATGCTGGGATCCCGCCCAGTTGTGCTGTAGGCCACCAGTCCGCTATTCGCAGCGACCCGGCTACCAGGCCACGTTTAGGTTGACGCCCAGGGAGCCCCGCCCGGGCACCCACGGCGAAAGCCCAACCCCCGGCTGCTGCTGGCGAGGTGGCCTCGCTGCCCGCCCCGCCTTTCGCGCGGGCGCTGAAAGGAGAAGCGCTGAGCGGTCCGGCAGGAATAAATTGAGCCGCCTGCGGGGCGCGCTTGCAGCGGCCGGCGGCTCTGCCGAAATGGGCGCGCAGGAGGTTCCCCCGGGGGCGGCTTCTCCAGCGCCTTGAGCCACGTGGCCCTCGCCCTGAGAGGTTCCGTGGGCGCACGGGAGAGCCCAGCACAACGCAAAAAAAGCAGCCAAGAATATCGCGGCCCGCATGCCGAGATCTTCGGACATGCAGCCTGAAAGCACCAGGTTTGGCACCGCACAGGGGCAAAAAATAGGGGGATCTGGCACCCCGTGCTACGAGCAAGCAGGAGCGGAGTGCGAAGGTTGCGCAGCGCAGCGGCTACTTCATCATTTTTATCAGGTCATCGGTGATGTCGGCTGAAGAGTCGCCGAACAGCACCGGCCCCCGGAACTTCTCGCTCTTGTCGAGCACCAGGTCATAGTTGTGGGACTTGGCGTAGCTCTCGATCTTCGAGAGCACCTTGTCAGAGACATCTTTGTTCATCTTCACGAACTTGCGCTCCAGCTCTGCCTTTGCGTCGGCGCGCATGCGCTCAAAGTCTCGCGCTTGGTTGCGAAAGTTCTCAGCTTCCTTCGAGTCTGCAGTGACCTTGGCCTTCTCAAGCTTCTCCTTAAGGGCCTGGAGCTCCTTGCCCTTGGCTTCCAGCTTGGCCTTCGCCTTCTCTGATGCAGCATCCAGCTCCTCTTTCTTCGTTACCGCCTCTGGCACCTCGTTGATGAGGCGGCTGAGATCAACAGTGGCGATGCGAATCTCTGCGGACGCTGCCGCCGTTGTGGCAAAGGTCAGGAGGGCGAGAGCGATTAAGCGGTTTTTCATAGGGGACACCTTAGGTCTAGCACCACCGAAGCATAGTCGTGTTTACGGCTGGGTGCAATGCTCGCCTAGGCCGCCCCGCCGGGCCCGACCGGGGCAGATCGCAAAGGCCTTAACGTGCAGCCTCAGCGAGCTTTCAAGGCCCCAAAAGTTTGTGTATCGTGTCGGCGACACCGGCCCAGCAGCGATGCAGGAGGGGGCCGTAATCCACTGGAGTCGAAGGTATGGGAACGCGAAAAGAGCGTGATTCAATGGGTGAGATGGAGGTTCCGGAGGACGCGCTCTGGGGGGCCTCAACGCAGCGCGCGGTGCTCAACTTTCCAGTATCGCAGCTTCGGCCGTCTAAGGGGCTGATCTCTGCGGTGGGCACGATCAAGGTAGCGGCAGCCCAGGCGAACATGGAGCTCGGGCTGCTCGATCGGGAGCGTGGCGAAGCGATCGTAAAGGCTGGCAAGGAGGTCATCGACGGAACTCTCTACCGCCACTTCGTCGTGGACGTCTTTCAGACGGGTTCGGGCACCTCCACCAACATGAATGCTAACGAGGTTATCACGAACCGGGCGCTCGAGATCCTCGGCAAGGGGAAGGGCGATCGCGGATTCGTCCACCCCAATGACCATGTCAACAACTGCCAGTCCTCCAACGACGTGTTCCCTTCGGCTATTCACGTCTCCGCCCACGAGGCGATCAAGAAGCAGCTCATTCCGGCCCTCCGCGAGCTCGCGGCGGCGTTCGAGGCAAAGAGCAAGGCGTTCGCGGGCGTCATCAAGGCTGGCCGCACCCACCTGCAGGATGCCACGCCGATTACCCTTGGGCAGGAGTTCAGCGGGTACGCAGCGCAGCTCAGGCATGGCGTTGAGCGCGTCGAGCACTCCAGCAAGCGGCTCCTGCAGCTAGCGCTGGGTGGCACCGCAGTGGGCACCGGCCTCAATACCCATCCAGAGTTCGCCAAGCGGGCCATCGCAAACATCGCCGCCCTGACCGGGTCCCCGTTCCAGGAGGCCGAGAACCACTTTGAGGCCCAGGCCACCCAGGACGCTGCCGTTGAGGTAAGTGGGCAGCTCCGGACCGTTGCGGTGTCGCTCATGAAGATTGCGAACGATGTCCGTTGGCTCTCGTCGGGCCCCCGCTGCGCCGTCGGCGAAATCTACCTGCCGGAGATTCAGCCAGGCTCCAGCATCATGCCCGCCAAGGTCAACCCCGTCATCTGCGAGTCCGTGATGATGTCGTGCGCCCACATCATGGGCAATGACACGACCGTCTGTATCTGCGGGCAGCACGGCAACTTTGAGCTCAACGTGATGATGCCGGCGCTCGCCTACTGCCTGCTCGAGTCGATTGAGCTCCTGGCGAGCACAGCGAACAACTTCAACAAGAACTGCGTGTCAGGCATCACGGCAAACGAGGATCGTTGCCGCGAGCTTGCCGAGAAGAGCCTCGCAACGGTTACGTCGCTGGCGCCTAAGATAGGGTACGACAAGGCGGCTGAGCTGGCGAAGCGGGCCATGAAAGAGGACAAGACGGTGCGCGCAGTCGCACAAGAGATGAAGCTCCTGCCGGAAGCAGAGCTCGCTCGCCTGTTGGACCTCATGGCGATGACCAAGCCCGGGCTCTAGAGGGCAAGGGGGGAGGTGGCCAGCCCCTGTGGAAAGGGGCGCGCCTGCCGTCCCCAGCAGCATGATTTTCTAGGAGATAACCTGCTGAAAGCAGGGCGCTCATGGAATTTTCTTGAGCGCTGAAGGGCTGTTGCGCGAAAAAAAATCGAAGTAGCGCAAGATTCTTAAGAATTTTCCGGAGTGGCCGACATCATAACCAATAGGGGAGTCAAGAACGGTCCCCGGATCAAGGTAGCCAGGATGTCAGTGTTCTCAGGTATATTTGAAGCATTAATCGCCGCCCTGCTGGGCCTCAGGCCAGCTCCGGTTCCGGTTAAGAGCAGGCGTTCTCGGTAAGGCTGCCGACCAAAGTCATTGGCGAAAGCCCCGCCGGCGTTAGTTGTGTGGTGTTCCGCCGTGTGTTCTCATCGCTTCATGCAGCTCTCCCAGACTCCCCGCAACACCGACCCGCACCCGTTCGGCGGCTGCAATCGGCTTCTCGATCAGTACCAGCAAACTGGCTTGGCGCTGATAGCCTACGAGCGCCGCGTTGGTGGCGCGCTCATCCCTGCACAGCGCTACATGAAGGACTTCCGGCGTGGTGTCTCTTTTGTTCCTGTTGAGGTGCTTGAGTCGTACCTCGATGACCTCCTAGACCTAAGCGTGTCGGATGAGAGCCTCTTCATAAAGAAGTCAAGCCTCTCAAGCAAGGCTGTCGGCCTCGTGGGGCTCTGTGCGGCTACCGTAGGGTATGTCGTGTGGGTTGGCAGGGAGGCCGAGCAGGCTGTGTCTCTCTCTGCGCTGGTGCTCGTCGCGTTTTTTGCCGGCCTCGCCAGCGCACTCTACTTTCTTCCCCGAACCAAGGTGCTTAGGCGCTTTAGCTTTGCAACTCTGGTCTCGCGCGAGATCGCGGCCCGCCGCGGCCACGACAGGACCTCCATGGGAGACTTCGCCTCTAAGCTCCTCACCCGCGAGTTCTGGGTCGGGAGGCAGCATGGGCGAGCTGGAAACATGCCCCCTCATCCCGCCCGCGTGATAGCGAAATACTACCACTGAGGCGACGCAGCGCGGCTCCCATCGCCTGCTGGAACATCCCTTATTGGGCGGGCGTGTGCGCAGCCGATGCGAATGCGCCTCAGGCGTTGGCGGCGCTCTTCTGGAAGTACCACGGGGCTACTTTGCGATTGCCCCGCCGCGGCATGGAGCGAACCTTATTTGCAATCTTGTAGGGGTCAAGGTCCAGCTGCTCGCACACCCAGGCGAACGAGAACTGGTTTGCGCCGGGGTGGTCCAGATCGCCGAACAGCCACCGCTCCGCCTCCTCAATCTCCTTGGGCTCGTTGCCGACGAAGTCCAGGATCGCCCGTTCGAGGATCGCCAGAAGGAGCCTCCGTTCGGGGGTCCCGGTCATATTTGGAATACCTGACGCCTCCTGGAACTCCGCGTCGACGCCGGGAAATGAGCTTGAGTAGTCGTTCATGATCCGCCTATTCGTTTTTAACCTTCGGTCCTTCCGTACGGTTTAACCTTGCCGGTAGGGGTTGCCGCCCGATATACCTTAGGCGAACCAAAGAGCATGTCGCCTGAGACGCGACATCCTACCGGGTATTCAGCAGATGAGGGTCGGAATTGTGCGTTTTGCGCTCCTTTTAGTGGCAGCTGTTTGGGCCGCCGGCGCAGCTCCGGCCGCTGCTGAGTTCGTCTGTTCTTCCGACGTTTCCTTTAGTTGGGCAAAGGCTGTGACCCCCGTGCCGACCCCGAGCGACGAGGCCGCAGGTGTCGCACGCCAGGCGGGAAAGGGGGGACCGAGCCATACGCCGGCGGCAACGAGCCCGGCCCCGATCGTCGTGCGGGTGGCCGGGGTGCAGCGCTTTGGCCTAGACGAGGCCGGAGCCAAGGCCAACTTGGAGATTGAGGTAAATCGGCAGAAGACGCGGGCCGCAGAGAGCTGCCGGCGTGACCACGAGTCGCCCGGCGACTGCCTTGCAACCAAGCTTGCTTCTCGAGCTTCAACGCTGAATTCACTGGGGTTTTCGGCTCGGGCGGAGCTTGAGAAAGCGCTCAGGACCGAGTGCTTTGAGCAGCAAGGGACCTGTCTTGGGGCGGAGTCCTCGCCGCCGCAGTGCCGTGAGTACGCCCGCCTGAAGCCCCAAGAGGCGGGCGGAGCTGCCTCTGCAGGCAAGAAAAACGAGCCTAAAAAGCCGGAAACAAAGAAAAAGTAAGCGCCTGCCAGCCTCTTGATTCATCTTATGGCAGTGGATAACGTACGCGGTACGCTGAATCAGTGTTCGCTGTAGCTGCTAAGGACTATTAGGAGGACCTTTTTGAAAACCTTTCCCAGACCTGCTTTCCGCGGTGGTGGCGGCCGCTTTAATCGACCACAGACCCCGCCAGACACTCACCGTATCAACGAATTCATCATCGCGAGGGAGGTCCGAGTCATCGCCGCAGACGGCGAGCAGCTCGGCATAATGCAAACTCGGGATGCGCTCCAGAAGGCCCAGGAGCTCGGCCTCGATCTCGTTGAGGTCGCGCCGCAGGCGAAGCCGCCGGTGTGCAAGATCCTCGACTACGGGAAGTTCAAGTACAAGGAGCAGAAGAAGGAGGCTGAGGCGCGCAAGAACCGCACTGAGACGACCCTCAAGGAGCTGCGCCTCCGTTACCGAACTGACGTCGGCGACCTTGAGATCAAGCTCAAGCAGGCGCGTGAGTTCCTGGCGGAAGGCGACAAGGTCAAGTTTTCCATGCGCTTCAAGGGGCGCGAGGCGATGTATGTTGACCTGGGCCTCCAGAAGTTTGATGAGGTTGCGAAACGCCTCGCCGATGTTGCAACGGTTGATGAGCGCTCTCCAGGTGCGGGACGGCAGATCCACATAACGTTCGCCCCGATCAAGTCGTAGGCAGCCACATGAGCCCCCCTGATACCGCCCCAGTGGCCGTCCCTTTTCGGGGACATACCTGCCGTGAGCTGTACCGGGCGATTTTCGACGCTGATGCGCCCGAGCAGGTTGTCCGGCAGCTCCCCTCGCAGAGCCTGTTTATGGTGGTCAAGGAGCGGGGCCTTGAGTCGAGTGCTGACCTGCTCGGGATGGCATCGCTTGAGCAGTGCCGGCTCCTTTCGGACTTCGACCTGTGGCACGGGGACGTTCTCAACGAGGAGAGCCTCTGGGGCTGGCTCGCGATTACCGACGAGACCGATTCGCTCGAGCTCCTCCAGAAATTCATCAAGTTCATTGACCTTAAAATTATTGCAGTCTTGATAGCCCGGTACGTGGACGTGAAGGTCTTCGACGAGCCGACGGAGCAGGCGCCTGGCCCGGGATTCCATACGCCCGACAAGGGATCGACCTGGATCGGCATCAAGACCGAGAATCCGGACCGCCACTTCCTGCTGGCGCGGCTTCTGGCGCTCATCTTTGAGTCGAGCGCAGAGGTCTTCTACCAGCTCCTCGCTACCCAGTCTGTTGCCACTGTCTCGATGCTTGAGGAAGAGGCGTTCATTGAGCGAACGAAGAGGCTTGCTGCTGAGGGGATTCCAGACGCCGAGCTCTCGGCCTCGGTGCATGCGCCGCTCTCTCTCGCCGAGGCGCGCAGGGAGATTGAGGAGCGCGCGCCGCACAAGGTAATTGAGGATATCCGCAGCATTGAGCCGCTCGTGTACGAGGCGCGCGCGACGAGGCTCTTCGCCGAGCTTCTTCGTACGGTAGGGGATCACGATGCGCTTGAGATGGAGTTCACCTTTATCATGAATGCGGCGGTGGTTCGTTGGGGCGTAGACTTCTCTGATCAGCCGAAGGTGCTCGAGCTCGCTGAGCAAGTTAAGGGCGCCATCAACCTGGCGCTTGAGCGCGTCACAAAGGATGGGGATGGCTCGGTGCTCAGCGCCTACACCGCTCTCGGGCTTGGCAAGCTTTACCGGCTTGGATTGACGGAGCTCATGGCGCTCAGGAGCAGGGCTCGCAAAGTTCCCCTGGAGGCTGCTGAGAAGCTTCGCGACGCAGACCCGGTTGTTTTTTCAGCCCTCGCGTGTGCGCGTGAGGCCCTGCCGACCATGCCGCTGTTCCTGAATGAGGATGGGTCTGTGGCTGAAGAGCAGGGCGTCCTCGCCCCCGGCGTGAAGCCTATCGCCTCCCTCAAGGCCCTTGCGGCGGTGTCGTCGCTGGTCGAGAGGGCAGCTGCCGTGTAGCTCTAGCGCCTGCTGGCGCGCAGTAGCCTGTCCATAATCGCCTCTCCGAGCCCTGCGGGCTCGCAGGTGTCAGCAACGATCAGATCTAGGCTCCCGTCATCGAGCTCCCGCAATGCCGCAAAGAGCTGCGCGGCGACAGCGGCGAGGTCGCCTGAGGGGCTAAGGATCTTGAGCGCCGTTGGCGCAAAAGGCAGGCGGCGCGGCGAAAAGAGAATCGCGCCGATGCGCTGCTGCGGCAGGGCGCTTGCTCCAGAGAGGGCAGGCAGGAGCACAACAGGGGTGCGTGGCGAGTAGTGCTTCTCTAGCAGCCCGGGAGAGAGCAGCGGGGCGCCGCTGGGCGCATCCCCTGGGCTCGGCCCGGCGATTTCGCACCCGAGCACGAGAGAGAGCTCCGCGCGCGTTACCGCGCCTGGCCGGAGCACCCGTGGCGTCTGCTCAAGGAGCGAGAGCACGGTGGATTCGAGCCCCACGTGGCAGGGACCTCCATCGAGGATCAGGCCTACGGAGCTGCCGAGCCCTTCACGAACGTGGGAGGCTGTCGTTGGGCTCACATAGTTGGAGGGGTTTGCGCTCGGTGCTGCAACCGGGCCGCCAAAGGCTTGAAGCAGTTCGAGCGCCACTGGGTGCCGGGGGATGCGCACCGCCACGGTTGAGCCGCCGGCGCAGACCTCTTGAGCTATTGATGGATGAGCGGGCAAGACGACCGAGAGGGGCCCCGGCCAGAGTGCTGAGAGCTTGTTGAGGCGATCTCCAACGAGCTTCGGGCTAAAGCTGCGCCCGATCTCCGCACACGAAGCGATCTGGCTGAAGGAGGCGATGTGGACGATCAGGGGATTGGAGGCAGGACGCCCCTTTGCCGCAAAGATCTTTCGAACCGCTGCCGCATTGCGGGCATCCGCCCCTAGCCCGTACACGGTCTCGGTCGGGAAGGCGACGAGCCCGCCGTGCTGGAGGATCTGAACCGCTTCGGGGATTGCGCTGCTGGGCACCTTGGCATCCATACGAGACCCCAGTATAGGGCTTTCGTGAGCCCTGGGCTACCGCAGGGCCCGGGGCGGCTTGGGATAGTTGGGCCTGTCGGGTGCCGCTTCGCGCAGCTACGAGCGGGGAGCAAACACGATCCTGGCCTTTGCCCAGCCCTCCGACCCCGCGATGCCGGGCGCCACTGCGGACACTTCTGGCTTGACGTCTCTGGGCTCCACGGCTCCGTCAAGGGCCAGCCGAATCTCGCCGCGGCTCGGGGCGAAGTGGAGCAGCTCCACAGGGACGCTGGCCCTCCTCGTCCTGTTGGCCCAGGTGTAGCTGCCGTGCACGAGGTACCGGTTGCCGGACGCCGGCTCAATCGAGGTGCTCAGGAAGGTGCCTGAGCGCCCCTTGAGGTGCGCCAGGGCCGTCTGGATAAAGATCGCCTGGAGGATCTGGTCTGGCGGAAGCTGGGCTGAGGAGACGTCAAGCGAGAGGGAGAGCTGGGCGCGCTCGAATCCGCCCTCGGGCTCGACCAGCATCGTGCCGCCGAAGGTTTTGAAAGAGCCGTTCATGGTTAGCGTTGGGCTTGGGGAATCGACGCCGAACTGGATGGAAGAGGAGGGGCGATGGACGTGCAGGGTAACAGGAGCCGCAGATGCGGGAGCGCAGATGCTGGCTGCTGCCGCGCAGGCGCAGGCGATAAGCCGTGAGACAGAAGAGATCATCGAAGTTCCTCTAGGGCAACGGTAGCGCGTTTGGCTACTGAGCGCCACGCACGAGCAGCTCAACTGCGCCAGCATCCTCGGCCGAAGGACTGAGGAGGGTGATGTGCCCCACCTTGCGCCCCGGCCGAGGCTCCTTTCCGTACAGGTGCACCGTCACGTTGGGCAGGGCGGCGAGCTGCTGCGTGTCCGGCACCGTGCCTATCACGTTGTACATGACAGCGGGCGCACGAGACACGACGCTGCCAAGGGGCATGCCCGTTATGGCCCGTATGTGATTCTCGAACTGGCTCGTGACTGAGCAGTCAATCGTGGCGTGCCCCGAATTGTGGACACGCGGGGCCATCTCGTTTGCCACCAGCCGCCCGCCAGCCTCGAACAGCTCCACGGCCAGCACGCCAACGTACGAGAGCTCATTGAGGATTTTGGCGGCGATGTCGTGGGCTTCCTGTATGAGCTTCTGCGGGGCCCTGGGCGCAGGGATCTCAGAACGGTGCAGGATGCCGGAGCGGTGAATGTTGCATGCCAGCGGGTATGTCCTGGCTTGCCCATCGGTTGAGCGGACAGCAATGACTGAAAGCTCGCGAGAGAAGGGCACCAGGGCCTCCACGATCAGCGGCACGCTGCCCAGCTCCTCCCATGCCCTTGCGGCTTCTTCGCGCGAAGAGACTCGCGCTTGTCCCTTGCCGTCGTACCCCATCCGGCGGGTCTTTACGATGCATGGCGTGCCGAGCTCCTGGAGGGCCAGGAGCAGATCCTCTGCGCTCGACGCCGCACGGAACGCGGGCGTGGAGATGCCGAGCGAGCGGAAGAACTCCTTCTCGACGACCCGATCCTGCGATACCTCAAGCGCACGCGGTGGCGGGTATACCGGCTTCAGTGCAGCCAAGGCAGCTGCCGCCTGGCACGGCACGTTCTCGAACTCGTACGTGATAACGTCGCAGGGCGCCGCAAACGCGCGCAGCTGGGCGATGTCAGAAAAGGGCCCACTGCACCGCTCTCCGAGCCCGCGAGTTGAGGGGCTCAGTACAGCGTCATAGAAGGCAAAGGTGTGGCCAAGCGGGATGCCCGCGAGAGCGAGCATCCTTCCGAGCTGTCCCGAACCGAGGACTCCGATCTTCATGCGCGCTAGCTGGCGCCCATCTTAGGGCTTGGGGTGCGCAGCACCTTCTCCGTCTGCTCTCGGCGGAAGGCCTTAAGGCGCTCGGCGATCTCTGGGCTCTTCGCCGCCAGGATGCTGCTCGCCAGAATTGCGGCGTTCGTCGCTCCAGGCTTTCCAATTGCGACTGTGGCAACAGGAACGCCAGCCGGCATCTGGACGATCGACAGGAGAGAGTCCAGCCCCTGCAGGCTCCTCGACTCAATTGGAACGCCGATGACCGGAAGGTGGGTCATTGAGGCCGTCATGCCGGGGAGGTGGGCTGCACCCCCAGCCCCAGCGATAATAACCTGTATGCCGCGCTGGTCTGCGCCCGTTGCGTAGCTCACGAGGAGCTCGGGTGTCCGGTGAGCCGAGACGATCTTCGTCTCGTACGGGACACCGAGAACTTCGAGCATCTGGGCGGCCACCTCCATGGTTTCCCAGTCAGATTGGGACCCCATGATAATGCCGACCAGTGGAATGGCGGAGTGTGTCATGGCGAAAGGGTACCCCCTGGCGGAAAGGGGAGTCAAATCCTTCCTGCTTACGGGCAAAAGTTTTTGGGAGCAGCGCCTGGGGAGAGGAGCTGCTTCCTCACCGCCCAAGCGTGCTGCCGCCGCGCGGCTGGACCAGCTCTGTCAGAACTCCCATGAAGGAGCGCGGCGACACGAAGGCTATCTGGGAGTGCGCCGCCCCCGGCCTTGGAGCCTCGTCGATGAGCGTGAAGCCCTCGCCCTTAAGGCGCGCAAGCTCACCCTTGATATCGCTCACGCGGTAGCAGATGTGGTGGATGCCGGGGCCGCGCGAGGCAAGAAATGAGCTGATGGCGCTGTCGCTGCGCGTCGCCGCAAGGAGCTCAACTTTAGAGTCTCCCGTGTCAATGAACGCCAGCTCAACACCGGAGGCCTCAATTGTCTCGCGCAGGCAGAGGCGAGCTCCGAGCGTGCGCTCGTAGAAGCTGATGGCGTCGTCCAGGCTAGAGACGGCGATGCCGATGTGATCGAGAGTCCACGATGAAACCCCAGTGCCCGTTGCCATTCCGTGAGCTCCTAGTTGATTGCGTAGGCCGCCGTGACCGTTACCTGCAGATCCTCGGCCTGCGTGTCGATTGAGGGGGCATCGCTCGCTGCCGCAGCCTCGGCGACCGCTGCGCGCCGGGCGAACGGCATCGGCCGCTCGGGTTCGCGGCTCTCCTCGGAGATCAAGATCACCTTGCCGAGCGAGACCCCCGCGCCAGCGGCGATCTTCTCTGCCTTGAGGGCTGCATTCTTGGTTGCAGTCTCGAGGCACCCCTCACGGGCGGCTTTCATGGTCGAGGGCGAGGCAAAGGTCTCAAGGCCAGAGACCTGCTGCGACTCAACTTTTGAGGCTGCAGCGATGATGTCGCCAAGGCGCGGAATGTCTGCGGTCTCAAACCTAGTGGCGGTTGTTGCCCGGTATCCGAGGCTCACGCGCTGGTTGTTGCGCCAGTCCCACTCCTCGCTCACCGTCATGGACAGCGTCTGTCTTGAGGAGTCCTTGAGGCCAAGGGCGGCAACTTGGGCCTTGGCCCGCTCGTGCCGCGCGATCGCGTCGTCGGCGGCTTTGCGGGCGTCAGGAGAAACGACAGACGACGTGACAGTCACGGCGCCCCGATCCTGCGGAACCTTAACGAGGCACTCTCCCGTAACGGTAATGCCTTGGGTTGCGCTGGGCTGATCGGCGAGCGCGGCGGCAGGCGCGAAGGAAAGGCATGCCAGCAAGGCGATGGGAAGCAGCACAGAGGGGCCAAAAAGATTATTTGTCATCAAAACACCCGCGTTTTAGTCCACGGTATAGTGCGTCGAAAGCGGGGTGAGCGAAAGAAAAAAATGGCTCTCAAAGGCGCCTCTCAGGCGCGGGGAGGAGCTGGCGCAGGGCACGCAAAAAAGCCCTGTTTGTTGATGAAACTCGGCAGGTTATGAGGTTCTGGCCGCGCTCCAGGGCCGCCGCACCCGCTGCTGGTACAAACCTTTTACAAAACCGCGGCGTGACCGTGACAACGCCCCCTATCGCGTGTGCGATACCTGCACCCGCTGTAGCGATGCCGCCCACGAGGGGCAGCAGGATGGGCAGCAGTTACTGAGGAGCGAGTATGCAGGCGGCAGACGGAACGAAGAGCAAAAACGAGAACATCAACGCAAGCGGCGTCAACTTTGAGATCTTGGAGGCGCTGTGTGAGGAGGATGGCTTCGCCGTGCTGCGCGAGACACTGCGGCTCTACAAGCTTGAGGAGGAGCTAAAGCTCAACTAGGTCCGCTTGTCTGCCGACTATGTGATGCCCCTTGGCAGAAAGGGCTGGCTCACTCGCGGGGGAACTCCCCGCGCTTGATTTTCACAATGTCGAGCTCATTGAGCCCGCCCCGAATCCTCCGCGTCTCTCCGGAGCTGTTTGTCAGCTCAAACCAGGGCCAAGGGCCGTGTTGCTCACGAATCTTGCGAAACTTCACCCCGCCGGAGCGCAGAAGCGCCTCGGTCGCCACGCACACGGGGCAGTAATCCTCTTGCGGCGTGGTATGCATGGTGACCTTAAGCTGCCTCGATTCCGCCGAGACCGGAGAGGGGAGCAGCAACAGGGATAGCAGAAGAGCGAGGGCGCTGAACAGTCGCACGAGACCCCCAAAACGTGGTGGCTTTTTTGCCGGCTTTTTGGCCTTCCCAGGAGACGATACCGGGCGCGTCTCTTTCCGCCAAGAGGGCAGGGAGATCTCTCCACCTTTCGCTCATCCTCGGGTGCTGCGACAATCTTTTGCATGGCCTCAAGCTACAGAAGCGTCCTGACTTGGGCGCAATGCGCAGCGCTTGCTCTCCAGGTCCTGGCGATCGTGGCTGTCATCCTGTCGCCGGCAAAAGCCGCCCGTGCCCAGGCGGCAGCAGTTGCACGCGACCACGATGGCGTGCTCGAGCCCAACGAAGTTCCCGATCCTCGAATCATCTACGGCAGGAATCCTCCCCCAGCGGGGGTTCCGCTGCGCGCCCAGAAGAGCGCATGCGTTGCTGCCCGCAGCAAGAAACGCCCGCCGCCGGCCATTGAACTCAGCCCAGATCCGCAGCGAGAGGCGGGTGTCGTGCGCGGAACACTTAGCGGAGAGTGCATAACGGCTGCAGGGGTCTACATCGGGGAGCGTCTAGAGGGCCGCATACCCGTCCAGACCAAAAGCGCGCGCGAGATGTTCCCCTTCTCATTCGCGCTGCCAGAGGGCTCTCGCGCCGAGGTGCGGGTGTCCACGATCGATGGCGCCCGGCACGTGTTTCCGGTGCGGTGAGCGGCGGGATATCGATAGTCACACAGAGCGGCGCAGCGATGAGGGAACGTTCGGATCGCTCGCAGCCGCGCGGAGGAGACGGGCGTAGGCCTTGTGCTCAATCTGCCGTATCCTCTCTCGCGTCAGCCCAAGAACTGCGCCGACCTCCACTAAGGTCATTGGCGGCTGGCCTGTCAGGCCATAGCGGAGCTCGATAACTTGCCGGAGGCGCTGCGGCAGCCAGCGCAGCAGCGCGTGCACCGCGCCCTTTGCCTCGGATTGGGAAAGATCCGCGTCCTGATCCCCGGCGCGATGGTCCTCTAGCAGGCTCCCAAAGGTCCCCCCGGAGCCATCAGGGCATTGAAGATCAAGGCTGCCCAGACCGCGGATTGAGGGCAGTAGTGCCTGAACCTCCTCGCTGCTTAGCCCAGAGGCTTTCGCCAGTGCCTCGTTTGACTTGTCAGAGCTAGGATCCTTGACGGCTGCCCGAAGCTTGGCTGCCGGCTGCACGTGGTGCACAGGCAGCGACACAATCCTGGAAAGCTGGTGGTTCGAGCGGTCGGTTCGCTGCCGTATCCACCATGTGGCGTACGTTGAGAGCTTGAAGCCGGCCGAGGGATCAAATCTCTCAACCGCTTTCATGAGCCCGATAAAGCCCTCCTGTGCAATATCATCGATGCGAGCGGAGAACTTCGGCAGGTGCAGCACGTTTGCGAAGACCAGCTTCTTGTTTGAGAGGACGAGGTAGTCCTTGAGATCCAGGTATATCGAAAGCGGCTTCTCAGCGGCCGCAACCAGGGAGCGCGCCTGGAGTGCCGGACCTCCCAGCTTTGCGCGCAGCTCTCGGCACTTGGGCACATCGGGATCGCGCGCCGTGACGGCTGCTGCGTAGCTGGGATGGCGGCACAGGAGCTTTGTCTCCGCGTATACGAGCTCAGCCACGAGCTTTCGCGCTTCCGACATCAGCTCAAGGCTGCGGTCAGGCATGATCGGCACCTCGACTAAACGCTCAGAGATCCTCCTTCGGCGCGCATCTGAAGGTGGGCGTGCACCCGCCCCGGCGATCTCCCGCTTCACCTTCGACAGCGTGCGCTGCACCTTGCGGAGCATCTGCCCATTGTTGCGCGATGATGTCGGTGGAACGAGAATCGCGAGCTGCAGGTTGCGGTCCCCTGTTGCCACCTCTGAGAGTGTCTCAAGCGCCGCATCGCGCGCGAAGGGGAGCTCAAAGAGCTTGAGCCAGAAATCCTTGCGGCTTGCGATCATCGCCCTCGCCAGTTCCACCTCCTGCGCGCCCGACAGGAGCGGGGGCTGCTGAGGGCAGTGCTCCATTCCATTCTGCAGTGCGTTGCTGTGCTCTGAGAGCTGATCCAGGAACGCCGAAAGGTCCCGAAGATCCCCCTTTGCTGCGGTTAGCGAGGCGCGCAGTGTCGCGCCGAGCTGGCGAGGATTGACGGCAGCAGAGGCCTCTCGGGATGCCGCCTCTGCGGCGCGCGCGCTCTCAACTGACTGAAGCAGGTTGGACCGCTGGCTGTTCTGACGGCACACAACAAATTGAGAAAGAGGGGGAATCTTCGAGATCGACTCCCGAAGGTGCCTAAGCGAGCCCTGAAACTCCCTTAGCAGCTCGGATGGGGATGGTCGGGGGGGCGCTGTAATCCGCAGCCGAGGGGAATCAGGGGCGGGTTTCTGCGCGGGTTTTGGGGTCCTTTGATCCGCGCTTCGTTTGGGCGACATACGCTACACAGCTGAGCTTCTGGGTCTTAGGCAAGGGCGAGAGGCTAGCAGCCGCCCCCCGTAAAATAAACAGTGGCCGCTCTGCCTCTCGTCGGGGAGCGCGCGGGCAGCTGTTCGTTTTAGTGCGTGATGGGGTGGCCCAGAGCTCCCCTGCGTGTTGCCCGAGTAGGGCGCAAGGTTCTTCTTTGTTGCGCCCTTTCAGGAGCTTAGACTGAAGGAGGTTGGCTTTTTTGCTTAAGTTCCTGTTTCGACAAGCCGATCTTCCAAATGTGGCGGTGTTGTTTCCAGGTTTTTCAGGGATTAATGCAGAGAGAGGGAGTGCTCACACGAGTTGCCCACAAGGATTGGCCCCGCAGGCTTGCCCTGCTGGCATTCCTCTGCCTGCTGCCGGCCCGCGCTTTGGCAGAGCCACAAACGTGGGCTAGCCCCTTTTTCTCTCTTGAGGGCGCGGCAGCGAGCTCCAGGTTTGGCGACGCAATCTCTTGCAGCAAGGCCTCTGCCACGACCTCTGACCGCTCGTACATCGCTGTCGGCGCCCCGGAATACGACAGCAGCCGGGGAGCAGTGTACATCTATGATGGCGACTCTCCCGGAACCGTGCTCCAGACGATCACATCCCCTTCGAATGGGCTCAATTACCGGTTTGGCGCCGCGGTCACCTTCGTCAACGACATCAACGGCGATGACATTGACGACCTTATCGTTGGAGAGCCGCGGCAATCCCCCACAAATGGTGCAGTGCATGTGTTTGGTAGCGCGATGAACGGCAGCACCCTTGAGTACTCGATCTGCTCGTCGGCGTCCCTCGAAGTATCTTTTGGCTCACGGCTCCTCAGGCTTCTCGGCCCCTTCGCCGCGCCGGGATACAATGAGCGCGTGGTCGTCTCATCACCCAGCGTGGGATCAACCTACGGGCTCGACCTCACATCCGCCTGTGGCGGCACTATCTCGTACCTTTCACGATTCCTCTCAAACAACCAAGGGGGACAGTTCGGAGCGTGTCTGGCAGAGGTGCCCGATGACGTTATGGGGAATGGCGACGGCAGCTCTGATGTCTTGGTGGGGCAGCCCGAATTTGTCATCGGCACCAGCGGCAAGGTGTACGCCCTTGGAAGCGATCTGACATCGGCGGACTTTTCGACGGTGGCGGAGGATTCCTACGGAAAAACCCTAGGCGGGCATCACCAGTCGAGCTTTGTTGCTGTTGGGAGCCCGCTTAGGAGCTCGGGGCGCGGTGGCATCGATGTGCACGCAGGCTCAAGCGGCGTGGTATGCAGTGCACAGAAGCCCATAGCCGAGCCGTCATCCGATTTTGGGGCAGCGATTCTGCACCTCAACACCTCCTTTCCCGGGCTTTTCAACAACCTTAACCTCGCCACCTTTGCTGCTTACCGCTCTGAGGCGACAACCGGAGGCTCAGTTGGGCTCTTTGCCTTCAACGGCACAGACTGCCAAAGCCTGTTCCCGATCAACAACTGTATCGCTGACGCTAACCAGGAGCAGGGCTCGGTATTGGCAGGGGGGAACGACTGCAAGGTTACGCGGGGTGGCCTGAAGAGGCCGACGCTTCTGATCGGTTCCCCAGGATGGAGCAGCTCCAAGGGCAGGGTGGATGCAGTCACGGCGGGCAGCGAGTTCAATGCAGCCCAGACGTGCTCCGATCCGACTGCCACCCCCACCAACACCCCTACGAGTACCCCTACGAGCACACCGACCAGCACTCCGACGCAGACCCCCACTGATACGCCGACACCTACCGATACCCCTACGCCGACAAGCACCCCCACCAGCACTCCAACTTCAACCCCAACCGTGGCCAGCACTCCTGTAGACCCGACCCCCACGCCCCAGGTCGGGCCGATTCAGGTCGAGCCGGGGCAGGGAAACCTCCCCGCCCCCACAGTTGAAGTTGGTGGTGATGGCGATGATGTGACGATCATCATGCCAGAGCTGCGCCCAACCCTTTCGCCAAAGGCCTACAAGCGCGCATACAAGCTGCTTCTGAGCAGGGGCTTCTCGCCCGAGGAGGCGAAGAAGAAGCTCAAAAAGCCGGTGTTCACGTACGTTGTCACGATCCGCAAGATAGGCGCGGCAGCCGCCCAAGGAGAGGCGGTCGTAATGAGATCAGAGGTTTCAGCGCTTAAGTCCTCCTCGCAGTACCGATCGAAACGCAACAGGATCTCGGTGCGTAACCTTCCGCCAGGCAACTACCAGACCGACTACACTGGCCAGATCTCGACCCCGGGCAAGCCTTCGATCGTCCTCGGAAACACCAAGCCCAGCGCGCCGACACGGTTTAGCGTTGGTGGCTGATCTTCTTGGAGTGTGCCCAGCAGTTGGCGATGGGGCGGCAGGCGCAATCGGGATACGGTTGGGCGCGGTGTCACTGCAGCGGGAGCTACTGTGGCGAGCCGCCCAGAGATTAACGCCCCTTCACGAAGCTTAACTCGACCGTAGCATTTTTGGTGAAGCCGTAATCGGTCTTGTAGGTCAGCTGAAGCGAGTTGCTGGGGAGCCTCCGGCCATCCTGGTCGACATTGGTGAGCAGCGCCTTAATCGGGATCGCGGAGATGCCCCCTGAGAGGGTGCGGCAGAGTCCATCGAGGCTTCGCTCTGCCTTCATCAAGCTATGAAATGTGCTGGGTGAGATCCCGTACTGGGATGGCACCATTTTTGGGCTAAATTCATAGACCCGAGATGCATAGCCATTGCTGACCGTGATTCTTGCCCGAGCGTCGCTGGGGATGCTCGCCCTACCGACCTTGTCGAGGGCGATCGCCACCATGTGGAGCACGCCAGCCGGCGAGTGGTTAATGAGTCCTAGCTTGGCGGCCCCAGCCGGCTTCCGGATTCCGAATCCGTCGTAGACGAAGCTGCTCATCGAGTAGCTCGACATGTCCACAACCCGCGAGTAGATGGGGTGCTCGGTTTTCTCGAGTTGCGCGGGCTTTTCGGAGGGGTACATGCCGCTCCCAAATTTTCGTGGCGGCGAGGCTGGGCTTTCCGAGTCCGGCAGCGGCTCAGGCAGCCCAGGTTTTGGCGTTGGGCTCTCAGGCCGCGTGGACGCGAAGCCCGGCTTGCCCTCTGAGATGGCTGGTGTGGCTGGCTCAACACGCGCCACCGTTGTTGGAGGCCTCGGTGTGGGCTCCATTCGTGTCGCGCTCTCAGCCTTGGATGGCGGCTTTGGTTGAGGTTCCGCCTCGGAGGGGCGCGCTGCTTTCTCTGCGGCAGCAGCCTGGGAGGGGCCCTCTGGCTTCGCTGGCGCGGCAGCGGCTGCCGGTCGCGGTGGGGTCTCCTCTGTTGGTTTCGGCCGAGCGTCAGGAGTGGCTGGTGGTGCTGGAGATCTCTCTTTCGCGCTGCTTGCTGTTTGAGGCGAGGTGGCAGAGGGGGCAGCCTCGGCCGGGGCGCTCGTTGGCGGCTTTAGGACGGTAGAGGGACCTGCCGATTGTGCCGCTGAGGGGGGCGGCGCCGCATCGTCCTTCTTGGGCGCAGGCCCCGTGCTGGAAGATGCCGCCATCTTATCCGTTTTCGGCGAGCCACTCTTAGCTGCCTCAGTCTCCTTGGGCTCCGGGATCTCTGCCGGTGTCTTTGTAGCAGGCTTAGGATCTACCTTCGGCGTTGTGATGGGAGGAGGGGGCGGCGGCTCTGAGCGGCGGTCCGCCGCCGCCACCTGCGCCTCGCCGGACGGGGCATTTTGTGATGACGCAGGAGCTTGCGGGATCTCGGGTGCTGCCGTGGATGGAGAAGCTACAGGCATGGGGCTCGGCAGGATGAGGCCGTCAAATGGCGATCCCTTGGCAACAGCAGGGGGCGAGAGGCGGTGGGGAGGCACTGACGCGCTTTCGCTGGGCTCAGAAGATCGCCGCCCAAAAAAGCCGCCGAGAGCCGTGGAGAGGACGATGACCCCGAGCGAGAGCCGAAAGAAGGGAAGGGGAGCATCATCACCGGTTGGCTGGGGCGTGACGGCGCCAGGTGTGGGACCAGTCTGGGGGCTCCGCCCATTACCCGCCCCGTTGTTGTTATGCATCGGCTGACTCATGGCGACAGGTCTGCGGAAACGTGAGGGCA
>JAFMJG010000037.1 GCA_017853605.1 bacterium | reverse complement strand
TTTTTTTCCTATTCGAACTTGGCAAAAGCCAAGATTCGAATGACGGGAAGGGGCCGCCCGCCCCTTCAACCCCTGGCAGCTTTTTTTCCTATTCGAACTTGGCAAAAGCCAAGATTCGAATGACGGGAAGGGGCCGCCCGCCCCTTCGACTGCTAGCACGTTTCCCCTGGCTCAAACGGATTACCCTGCAGCTTAGCGAAGCCAGGGGGGCGGATTGCTTGTGTTTCGGGAAAACTTGCGATTAGGCGCCTAGTGGGTCAAGATTGCGGCGCAGGCCGCTTATGAGACACCCTTTCTTGCTCCTTACGCTTCTTGTTGCCCTCTTTGGCTGTGGTGACTCGGCTGTTACCTCGTTCGAGGGCGACTGGAACGGATCGTTCACGTCGCTTCAGAACGACTGTCCCTTCTCCGTGGCGTCGGACATCAATCCACTGTTTCCGATGAATGTCTCGATCGACGCCAGCGATGTGTACACCGTGGTTGCGATTAATGGCAGCATCGCAACAGGGGGGCAGGGGCAGGGGGAGAAGATAAGCTTCCTGGCTCAGTCGGATGACTTCGGCAACTATGGGTCGATAGCGCCCTACTCTTGCCAATCAACTCAATCGGATGTGGGGTACCTTTCAAATGGCACTAACAACGCTCAGGTTACCGTCACAATCTACTTCAATAGCTGCTCTACCCCCGAGACGGTTGATAGCCCGATATCCTGTGGCGTGATCTACTTTGGGGATGCGGTGCGGGTGCAGTAATCGCCCCCCTCCCATGCCTGTAAGGTCAGGGGGCTCTTCCCGGTTTAGCGAGTAAAGTGTAGGCCGCGCATTGCGCAGGCAATGCTTCGCGTGGGTTCATGCCACTCAGGGGCGCTAGTTTCAATCCCCGGAGGCAGAGCGCAAGGGGCACGCTCTCTAGTCTCGCCAGGCCACGGATCTCTCTCCGGCTCGTGTGTGTGCCGAGCCCCCCATTCGGTGATCTTTCAGGGCCGAATCTGAGGGGTCGATTTATTCTCCTCGTCGGTGATGGGGCAGGGATGGTAGGATTCCGGGGCGTACAGTTTCGATTTGAGGGGTTGCCATGCGAGACGTGGTTTCGGCGTTGGGTATTAACGGAGTCTCTCCAGGAGCCTTTGGCCGCACAGTGATACCAAACAGCTCGGGCCGCGTGATTCGGGTTGTGTCTCCGGTCAACGGAGAGGAGCTGGGGCAGGTTGCGGCGGCAGACGACGCCGCCTATGAGCGCGTAATTAGCGATGCCACTGAGGCTTTTCGCGAGTGGCGCAAAGTCCCCGCCCCCGAGCGGGGAGATCTGGTGCGCAAGATTGCGGGGGCGCTCCGGGACTCGAAGCAGAAATTGGGCCGGCTTGTCTCCGCCGAAGTGGGCAAGATCCTCTCTGAGGGTGAGGGCGAGATTCAGGAAGCGATTGACATTGCGGATTTCGCAGTCGGGCTCTCGAGACAGCTATACGGGAAGACGATGCATTCTGAGCGGCGCAGCCACCGGATGTACGAGCAGTGGCATCCGCTGGGAGCGGTCGGGGTCATTACCGCTTTCAACTTTCCGGCCGCAGTGTGGGCGTGGAATGCGATGATCGCTGCTGTGTGCGGTGATGTTGTGGTGTGGAAGCCCTCCGAGCTCGCGCCTCTTACCGCTGTGGCCGTAAACTCTATCTGCCGCGAGGCTGCCAAGGGATCGGGCTTTGAGGCGGTATTCTCGCTCGTTGTTGGCGAGGGCCCTCAGCTCGGCCAGCGGCTGGCCGCGGATGTAAGAATTCCCTGCGTCTCTGCAACAGGGTCGTGCCGAATGGGCCGCTCGGTCGCCAAGGCCGTGGCTGAACGGCTAGGGCGGTGCATCCTTGAGCTTGGGGGCAATAACGCCACCATCGTTATGCCCGACGCAGACTTGAAGCTGGTTGTGGCAGGGGTGCTGTTTGGCGCGGTCGGCACGGCTGGGCAGCGGTGCACGACCATTCGGCGGGCGCTCGTGCATGAGAGCGTTGTGGGCGAGTTTATTGAGCGCCTCAGTGCCGCATACAAGCAGGTGCGCATCGGGAACCCGCTTGAGAAGGGCACCCTGATGGGGCCATTAATTCACGCTCAGGCGGTTGAGAGCTTTCGCAGCGCGGTTGCTCGTGTTCCGCTTGAAGGTGGGGAGGTTGTATGCGGAGGAAAGGTCCTTTCAGGGATGCCGTCTCCGCTCTATGTGGAGCCGACCATCGTCAAGGCTAAGCCAGGGATGCCTCTGCTGCAGGAGGAGACCTTTGCGCCCATCTTGTACGTCGTCCCGGTCAAGGATCTCGCCGAGGCGGTCGAGCTTAACAATAACGTTCCCCAGGGCTTGAGCTCCTCGATCTTCACGCGCAGCATGCAGTCGATGGAGACATTCCTCTCGGCTGCAGGCAGCGACTGCGGGATTGCGAACGTCAATATGGGGACGTCGGGCGCTGAGATCGGCGGTGCCTTCGGCGGCGAGAAGGAGACGGGGGGCGGCCGGGAGTCCGGCTCCGACTCTTGGAAGCAGTACATGCGCCGCCAGACCTGCTGCATTAACTACGGAGATGACCTGCCGCTGGCGCAGGGTGTGGTGTTTTCGTAGCGGCAGAGGAGGCGTGCGGCGTGTCATGGGGCAACGGCAGCTCTGCCCGGCATGATGCCGGCTGCTTAGCAGATGCTGCCCGTCGGGTTTCAATCCCCAAACGGGTGTGTTAAGAGAATGAGCAAGCACTTTTTCTGCCCTGGTGCTGGAATTGGTAGACAGGCATGATTCAGGGTCATGTGTCCGCAAGGGTGTGGAGGTTCAAGTCCTCTCCAGGGCATTCTCTCACGATAATTGTCGTGTGATTTCAGGGCTTTGTGCGCCTTGAGCGCTTCTGCCATTTACCGTGGCTAATAGTCGGGGGTATCTATGAAAGCTAAAGTTCTTGTATGCCTCGTTCTCTGTGCCCTTGTGGTTGTCGCGTCCACAACCGGGTGCAAGCGTCGCGAGCAGGTCTACGCCAACATTAAGGGTCCGGCTGTGACCGAGACGGTAGATCCGAACGCGCAGAACCAATAGGCACTGAGCGTGCCCCTTTTTCGTTAGGCCCCTGTTGGAATGCCCAAATTTGCGTGGGCGGAGCATTCGCACCTTTTATGACGACGTCCCTCGTTCATTCCTGTTTTCACCGCGGCCACGAGCAGGTGGTGTTTTTCAATTATCCAGATTTTGGCTTGAGGATCATCATCGCCATTCACGACACCACGCTGGGGCCGAGTCTCGGCGGGTGCCGCATGCGCGAGTATGCAAGCGAGGACCAGGCGCTTGAGGATGTTCTGCGCCTCTCCGAGGGCATGACCTACAAAAGCGCCCTGGCGGGACTGCCGCTTGGCGGGGGAAAAGCCGTAATCCTCTGCAACCCGGCGCTACAGGAGGGTAGGCAGGCGCTGTTCCATAAGTTTGGGGAGTGTCTCAATGCGCTTGCAGGGCGCTACATCTCTGCTGAGGACATGGGAACCTCGGTGCGCGACGTGATGTGGATGCGCGAGGCCTCGAAGTTCGTGGTTGGCACGGATCCGAAACAAGGTGGCGCGGGAGACCCCTCCCCATGGACGGCGTTGGGAGTCCTTGAGGCGATGCGGGCTGCCGTGGCGTACCGCAGCGGGGGGGACCCAAGCCTCAAGGGCAAGCGGGTCTCAGTCCAGGGTATCGGGCACGTAGGCATGCACCTGGTGAAGCTCCTGTCGGAGCAGGGGGCAAAAGTTTCGGTGAGCGACTCGCATGAGGATGCCCTCATCAGGGCCTCCCAAGAGTTCGGCGCGACGGCTGTGCCGCTGGAGGCGATTTACGACGTGCCGTGCGACATCTTCTCGCCGTGTGCTGTAGGCCAAACAGTCAACAAGGATACCCTCAAGCGCCTCTCCTGCTCAATCATTGCGGGGGCGGCAAATAACCAGCTTCCAGACAGGTCTGTGTACGAGATCCTCAGCGCGAAGAAGGTCGTGTACTGCCCCGACTTTGCGGCGAACTCTGGCGGCGTTATCTGCGTAAGCGCAGAGATGAGGCAGGGCGCCCCAGACATGAAATGGGTTGATAAGAAGGTCCGCGGCATCTTTGACACTACCACGCAGGTGCTCGTCGAGGCGGAGCGGCGTGGAAGGTTTCCGGAAGAAGTTGCGGTTGAGCTGGCCAAGGAGCGCATCGCTGCGGCCAAGAGCCGCCGCCAGCCGTGACAAGGCGCCCCGCAGCCGCACGTCCGGCCCCGGCCTCGGAGCCATTTCAGCTCACGACCCAGTTTAATCCCTGCGGTGACCAGCCCCAGGCGATCGCTAGCCTAGATGAGAACCTGCAAAAGGGGGTCCGGTTCCAGACGCTGCTCGGGGTAACTGGCTCGGGCAAGACATTCACCGTCGCAAACGTAATCGCAAGGCAGAATCGGCCGACGCTGATCATAGCCCCCAATAAGACCCTCGCCGCCCAGCTTTATGGGGAGTTTGTCGAGTTCTTTCCAAAGAACAGGGTGCGCTACTTCGTGAGCTACTACGACTACTACCAGCCGGAGGCCTACATTCCCTCAACAGACACGTACATCGAGAAGGATTCGGCCATAAACGACGAGATCGACAAGATGCGGCACGCCGCTACAAAGGCGCTCCTTGAGACGCGTGACACCATCATCGTTGCCAGCGTGAGCTGCATCTACGGTCTCGGTGCGCCAGAGGACTACTTTAAGATGATGCTGTACGTGGAGCGGGGTGATGTTGCTCCGCGCGAGCAGGTCATCCGGCAGCTTGTGCAGATGCAGTACAAGCGCACCGACATCGAGTTCGTGCGCGGATCCTTCCGGGTGCGCGGAGAGAACATCGACATCTTTCCTTCGGATCAGGACTCGGCGGCAGTCAGGCTGATCTTCTTCGGAGACGAGCTTGAGGAGCTGCGGGAGATCGATCCGATTACGGGCGCCACGCTGCGCAAGGTCGAGTCCTGCGCCGTCTACCCGGTCAGCCACTTCGTCACCGAGCGGGAGGCGGTTGATCGCGCGGTGGTCTCGATCCGCAAGGAGCTCGAGGAGCGGGGCAGGGAGATGCTCTTTCAGGGCAAGCTCCTTGAGTCCCAGCGGCTTGAGCAGCGAACGCTGTATGACGTTGAGCTTCTGCAAGAGATAGGGTTCTGCCCTGGCATAGAGAACTACAGCCGGCACATCGCGGGCCGGGAGCCGGGAGAGCCGCCGACGACCCTCCTCGACTATTTCCCTGACGACTTCCTGCTTGTGGTAGATGAGAGCCACGTGACGGTCCCGCAGCTGGGCGGGATGTACCGCGGCGATCGGGCCCGGAAGCAGACCCTCGTTGAGTTCGGGTTCCGGCTCCCATCAGCGCTCGACAACCGGCCCCTCAACCAGGAGGAGTTCTGGTCGCGTGTTGGCCAGACCATCTTTGTGTCGGCGACGCCGGCCGACTTTGAGCTTGAGCGCAGCGAGGGAGTCGTCATTGAGCAGGTCAACCGGCCGACTGGGCTGCTCGACCCGGGGGTCTCCGTGCGGCCAGCAACCCACCAGGTGGATGACCTGATCGGGGAGATTCGCAAGACGGTAGAGGCGGGGGAGCGAGTACTGGCGATCACCCTCACCAAGAAGATGTCAGAGGATCTCGCCGCGTACCTCCGCGAGCTTGGGATCCGCTCAAGGTACCTGCACTCCGACATCACGACGATAGAGCGGGTTGAGATCCTGCGCGGCCTCCGCAGGGGAGATTTTGACGTCCTGATCGGGATAAACCTTCTGCGCGAGGGACTGGACCTCGTCGAGGTAAGCCTCGTGGCGATACTTGACGCGGACAAAGAGGGCTTCCTGCGCTCAACGAAGTCGCTGATACAGATCATGGGCCGTGCCGCCCGCAACGTAAACGGGCGCGTCATTCTCTATGCCGACACCATGACGCGGTCGATGAAGGAGGCGATTTCAGAAACGGATCGTCGTCGGGCCATTCAGGACGAGTTCAACAAAAAGCATGGGATCACGCCGAGGACCGCCACTCGGGCGCAGCAGATCGCCCTCGGAGAGCCGGCGGAGGAGAGTGGCGCCGGGGGCAAGCTTAACGTCTCTATACCAGAGGATCCAAAGGAGGCTCAGCGCTTGCTTGACTCCCTGCGCCGCTCCATGTTCGATGCGGCCGCCAAGCGCGAGTACGAGAAGGCCGCTGAGTTTCGGGATACGATCAAGGCGATTCAGGAGGCATTGCTCAAGAGGTAGCCTGGGCCATCCAGGAGGGCCCCTCGCCTCACCACCCGCATAGGGGATCAGCCCGTGAGGGCCTGCTGCGCTGGTTCTCGAGCTCCCGCCTGATCGCCGCATCGGAGGGAATCTGTCTCTTTAGGGTGTTTTAGGGGGCTTTAAAGTATGAGGATTGTGTGAGGAAGGTGCTCTCACACTTTCTAGGGAAGGGTCGGTACGCTAGGATTCCGCAAAAGAACGTAACGTATTGATTTTAGGCGGTGCGCAATATTCTGCTGCATCGCCACCCGAGTCCCCTGGGTTAGGGGCCGCGACACGATAAGAGAGAATTCCGATGAAAGATCCAGCTTTTCCGCAAGGCGATGCCTTAGATCCTAGGCAGCAGGCGCCGACTAACAACGACGGCAATGAGCCACCCGCAGGGACTGTTGCTGTGTACTCAGTGCTAGGCGAGGACCGAAACATCTCGCCGGTCACCAAGCTAACAGAACAGGGCAGGGTAAACTTTGAGGAACTCCAGTTTCCAAGACCTTTCGGGCCTTCGCAGGCGATGGATGCGCTGGTGTCATCCGGTCAAGAGGCACGGGTTAGCGACCTTGCGATTCCGGGCGGATCTGATCGAGAGCCCCAAGGGTCGTCCATGCCGGGGCCCGAGCTCCCATTTTGGAAGCGCGAAAGCATGCAGCCGCGGTCTATCATCCCCAGGGCGCTCGATAGCCACCTTCAGCTAAAGATGGCGCGGCTGACCCTGCTTCAGGCTCTCCGAGACGGAGATATCGGTCCCGTCATCGTTCTCAGTGGAGGCTCGGGAGCTGGAAAGTCACACCTTTCGGGGCTGCTCGCGGAGCTTGGATGCTCCCTCGCGGAGCGGCTCATCTCGAGGCCAAAGCGTTCCTGTGATCCAGAGACCGATGTCTGCTGGTCGCAGGCAGAGAAATTAGGCCTGGGTGAAGTCCTTCTCAGCTACTCAAAGCATAACGGCCACTACGGAGTGCCGACAGCGACGCTCAAGCAGGTCCTCTCCAAGAACTTGGGGCCAGTGTTCATCGTCGGGGATCTCGGCAAGGTATCCCCGTACAACCACGCGCTCGACCTGGCGGCTCCGCTTGTCCCGCGCATAAACGTTCGGCTCGATGTGCCTGAGGCCGTAATGGCCGAGCGGCTAGCCAACAAGCGAGGCGAGAGCTTCTCGGGCGAGGCGCTCCAACGAACGCTGCAGAACCGGATCCTCTCCTCATGGGAGCACGCCCAGCACCGCACCATTAAGGAGCTCTACGAGCTGCACGTGGTGATGAACCTTACGGCGGACGAGCACACCCGGCTTGGCTACGCCGACACGCAGCTGCGCCCCCTCGATCAGGCCCTGGCATCGGAGCTCCTGAAAAAGTTCAAGGATGCGGCGGTATGGCGCTCGCAGCTTTTGGCAACAGACCTGCTCACCGAACGGTGCCTGCACTCCGTCCGGAGCATTCCAGCGCCGGTCCTCGAGGTCCTGGAAATGAGGATCGTCCCCGCATTGGAGAGCCAGAAGATCCAGCACTTCGCGATCAAGGGAGGCCTTGCGGCAGCTGCATACGTCGATGCCGAGAACCTTCGCTATCAGGTGGTTATCGAGGGGCACCGGCTCAAGGGCCTCGTGGAGCCGCTTCCGGTGAAGGGCAGCATCGAGCGCCCGGTCTCACTCGACATCGATTGGGCAATCGGCACCTATGCCGGCGAGAGCGAGCACCACATAGATCTAGTGCGGCACCTGAGCCGGTCGGAGGTGTCCTTTAAGGATTTTCTCGGCAAGCCGATCTTCAACTCCAGAAAGTGCAATGCAACGGTGCAGGCGAGCTGTGGCACGGAGATTGAGCTCGATGCGATCGCGCTGAGCCGCGTGCGCCCAGCCTCGGGGCCCTTCTGCTTTGAGTTCCCGTTCGATGAGTACCTGGCCTTCCACAGCAGGAAAGTTGCGCTTGGCTCCACAAGCGAGGTCTGCCTTGTGCCGCCTGAGATGCTCATCTTTGAAAAGCTCGTTGCCGGACGGGGAGCTGAGCTTGGCAAGCTTGACCTCTTCGACGCAGTAGCGCTGCTGGCAACCCAGCCGATTAATCTAGACCTCTTCCACCACATGGTGAGCATTCAGCAGCAGCTGCCGGGCTTTGATGCTATGGTTGATGTTCCGCAGCCGAGCACCGTTGAGGAGCTTTGCCGGGTGTTTGCCGGCTTCGCAATCAGCCATGCGGAGCTCAAGTGCGCGCTCCTGAGCCGCTGCCTGGCGGGCGATGCGCCCCCTCTTACAGCGCACTCCCTGAAGGCGCTCGGTGGCGAGGGGGGCGGCACAGGCGCGAGCTCAGCAGCGCAGTTTGCGATCGATTTTGAGTGGACAACCGACAACCTTAAGCGAATCGCCTTGATAGACGTGGCGCTGCGAAATGTGGATCGCTGCCTGAAGGGCATTGCGTCTGGAGATCCCCAGTTTAGCCAGGTTGTCGATGCCTGCGGAAACGAGGCAGTCCAGGAGAGGCTCCGCAAGCTGCGCGACTACTTCATGTACTTGGGCGGCTACCAGATAGGCCGGCCAGATGTGTTTATTCGCCGTGAGCCCCTGGGTGCAGTGCGGGTTGCGGGCTGGGAGATTCAGTAGCAGCTCCAGCCAAGGGTGCGCACCGGTGTTCGGCCCTCCTATAGGGCCGGCGAAGCCTGGCTTAGCGGCACCGTGCGGGCATTCACCTGAACCTGTCCCTGCCGGTAATGCACGACGGAGTAACCGACAGCGCTCTGCGGCTCAAGGTTGCTACTCGTGTCAGAGGGAAGGGTTGAGAACTGAAAGATTGCGCCAGGCGACGAGAAGTAGTTAATGCCCTCCCGGCAGAACTGCCACGGCTGGTGAATATGCCCGAAGAACACGCCCTGCACCTGCTCCCGCCGCTTGCGAAGGATCTGATGGAGCTCCATGCCGTTTGCCAGCAGCATATTGCCGTCCATCCAGGGTGAGCCCATCGAGAGCGGCGGATGGTGCAGAAACACCCATGCGGGAGATGAAGAGCGGCTGAGGCTCTCCTCAAAAGCGGCGAGCTGACCCTTTGAGATTATGCCTTCGCGCTTTGTGGGGATGCTCGAGAGAAGGGCAAAACAGTCGTGCGATCGGGACGAGAACTTGTACGCTTTCTCCCGCCCGGAAGAGAAAAACACCTCATGCGGGCCGTAGTTGAGGGTGGCTTCCATGCTTTCAGCGCAGTCATGGTTGCCCACAAGGTAGTACCAGGGCGCGTCGATGGCGCTAAAAATGGGGCGGACCAGCTCGTAGTGGGCAGTTGTGGCGTGGTGGTCCTTGTCTCCGCACACGTCTCCGGTGTGCATGACAAAATCGGGCTTGATGCCGAGGCGCCGCATGTCCTGAATGAGGAGCTCGGTCCGCCCGTAGGGGCGGTAGCCCCGATGGGCGTAGTCTTTTGTGCTGCCAACGTGGGTGTCCGAGATGTGAAAGAAAATGAGGGGCTGGTCCATATTGGCTGCGATGGTAACCGTGCCGCGGCTGGGGGTCAAAGAGTTGGCGATGCGCAGCGGATGGTCTGGCGCCCTGCCAGGAGTCCTCCCTGCCCCACGGAGAGGGAGCAGGCAGGGCCTCACGGCGCCAAGAGCGGCGTGAAAGAGCTGTAATGTAGGCGCCTTGCAGGGTTCTCCCCGCTGTTCGGGGCCGCGGGGGCTGTGCATGCCTGCCGGCGCGCCAGCCTGATTTGCGTAGTGGATTGGGGCATCATAAACTCCGGGCGCGAGGCGAAAACGCGCATCTGCGCACTCCGGCAGCAGTTTTTGGCGAGTGAACGTATGATTCAGGCGAATGCAGCCATGCCCCTTCCGCACGAGGTTGCGCTCAAGCTAGGGGCCCAACCCGTTCCAAGTGCCCAGGTGTTTTCTGGGCTAGCTAGCCTATTTTCGGATTCTGAAGTTGCTCAGTGGCTCTCCGTGCGCACAACGGACCAGTGCCGGGCGGCGTCCCGCTACTTTCAGGACTTGGCAGGCCAGCTTAGCGCAGTTCGAGTTCACCAGCTAACGTACATCCCCGCCCTATTCGGGGGCGCGGCGTGCAGGGTCGACTGCAAAGTCGAGCCCGCGTCCTGCCACCTGACTATTGGCGAATCATGCAGGCTCGTCTGCAGCGCGCCTTTTGTGGCGCGCGAGAACGCTCTCATCCTTACGAGGGCTCCTCACGTGGCGCTCTTCGGTGACAGCCGGAAGCTTCAGGCTATCGCTGACAGGCTCGACTTCGGCGACGTATGGAGTGATGAGTCTGGCCGCGATTGCCTCTCAGCGCGCGGGGCGCTCGAGCATAATATCCGCTCCTTGCTGAAGGCCTGCTAGCAGCCATCCCCTAGGCGGAGGCAGGAATGCCCATGCGCACCGCGACGGCAACTTCGGACCCATACGCGGGAGAGTCAAAGGGAACAGCGAGCTCCGGGCAGCGGGCGCCATCAATGGCGATCGACGACACGCCGCTTTCAACCCCCTCCTCGTTGGTGACGCGAATTCGGAACGTGCGCCCCTTATGCCGGAAGTCGATGGAGAATTCGTGCCAGGAGGACGGAACACAGGGCTTGACGGTGAATGAGGCCGGCCCGACCTTCAGGCCCAGGATGTGCTCCACTGCGGCTTGGTAGAGCCAGCCTGAGGAGCCTGTGTACCAGCTCCACCCGGCGCGCCCCGCGAGCCTGCCCTCGGAATAGACGTCGCCACACATGACGTAGGGCTCCGCTCGGTAACGGGCAATACCCTCCGGGGTGTCCGTGATTCGGGTTGGATTTATGAGCTCAAAGAGATCGAGCGCCTCTGTGCCGCGCCCCATCCGGGCAGCCGCGATAATTACCCATGCCGCTGCGTGCGTGTACTGGCCGCCGTTCTCCCGGATGCCAGGGGGGTATCCCTTGATGTACCCCGGGTTCTTCGGGGACTTATCAAACGGCGGGGCGAGAAGCTTTATGATGCGATGGTCTCTGTCTATGAGGTGTTCCCGCAGCGAGCGCATCGCCTGGGCAGCGCGTGTCGGCTCTGCTGCCCTGCTAATCACAGCCCACGACTGCGCGAGAGAGTCGATCTTGCACTCCTCACACTGCGCGCTTCCAAGGGGGGTGCCGTCGTCGTAGTAGGCGCGTCGGTACCACGCGCCGTCCCACCCATGCTGCTCTGCCGCAGTCTTGAGCGCGGCAGCATGGGCGCGGAGCTGGCTTGCCCGCTCGCTGTTGCCTTGTGTCTCTAGTATGGCCGAAAAGCGGCTGATAACCTCTATCTGGAACCAGGCGAGCCAGACGCTCTCGCCGGTGCCGTGGCGCCCCACCTCGTTCATTCCGTCGTTCCAGTCTCCGGCGCCGATCAGCGGCAGCCCATGAGGCCCGACGGCCGAGGTCACGGCGAATGTGCGGAGACAGTGGTCGAGGATTGAGCCGGAGGGCCCATTGAGGTCCGGCACAAAGTAGCTCTCCATCTGGCCCTCAGCGAGCCTGGGCCCCTGCAGAAAGGGCACGGTCTCAGCGAGAATGGTGAAGTCCCCAGTTGCCTCTATGTAGCGGCTCACTGCATACGGCAGCCAGAGCAGGTCATCAGAGATGCGGGTTCGGACGCCACGGCCGGTTGGAGGATGCCACCAGTGCTGCACGTCCCCCTCTGTGAATTGGTGGGCGGCGTGCAGCAGTATTTGGGCCCGAACCATCTCTGGACGGACAGGAAGCAGCGCAAGGGAGTCCTGCAGCTGGTCCCGGAAGCCGAGCGCCCCTCCGCTTTGGTAGAAACCGGACCTGCCCATCAGGCGGCAGGAGACCGTCTGGTACAGCAGCCATCCGTTTACCATGACGTCAAATGACTCGCTCGGCGTTCGGCAGCGGATCCCGGAGAGGAGATCGGACCACCACTCCTCTGACTGGGCCTGCTCAATGCGCTGAGCCTGCACGGAGCTGAAGCGGGGCGCGTCTCGGCGCATGTCGTCCACGCTTGGGTGCTCTGCGAGGTAGAACGTCACCGTCCTCTCCTCTCGGGGCTTGAGGGTGAGCGCGATGTGCAGCGCGCCACAGGGATCAAGTCCAGCCCCCGTTTTTGCTGAGAGCTTGAGCGGCCTTTGCTTGCCCGGGAAGAATGAGGGAGAGGCTCCCGGCGCGAGGGCCAGGGGCGAGCGAAGATCGCCGTTACGGCCAAGGAAGTCGAGGCGAGAGGCGGTATAGCTGGCGATCGGCTCGCTCGCGCCAATCGCTACGACCCGGCCGGCGAACTCATTGTTGTAGAAATTTGTTGCGCATAGGGCTTGCGCCGAGCGGTCAAAGGAGGTTGCGACGAACCGGTATGAGTCCTCGCGGGTCACGCCCAGCACGAGGTCGCAGTAGAAGACGAGATCCAGCCTTTGCTCAGCCGGTTCTGTGTTTGAGAGAGTGACGCAGTACCATTTCACCCGCTCGTGGGTAGATCCAGCCAGCGTCAGGAGCGAGTCGACTCCGGCGTTTGAGGCGCGGAATGTGGACCTGCCAAAGCCATGCTCAACCGAGTATGTTAGGCCATCCCCGCGAGGCGAAGGGGTGAGCGACCAGAAGTCACCGGTGTCAGAGCGCCGGAGGTAGATCGCCTCGCTTGGGGTATCCAGAACCGGATCATTGCTCCACGAGGTAAGGCGGTTCTCACGGCTGTTCTCAGACCAGGTGTAGCCGGCGCCTGACTCGGTTACGAGGAATCCAAAGCTCGGGTTGGCGATCACGTTCACCCACGGCAGGGGCGGGCGCGCTGGGCCAACGCTAGGCATCGAGTAGTGGAACGATGTGGGGATGAAGCCGCCCATGCCATTCCCTATGACAACCGGCACGTGGGCCGGGGGTGGGCCGGGCTGGGGGCGCAGCGCTGCTGATGCGGCCCGTTCCGCAGCCTGCTCAAAGGCCGGAGACTTCACCACTTCCGCTAGGCCGCTCACCTCTGCGTCAATGACGACTCGAGAAGCAGTCTCGAGGAGCGCCGCCTCCTCGTCTGAGATCTGGCTGGACGAGCGCATGAACACGCCGCCCGGCCGATCGAGCAGGCTCCCCGCTGGGCTTGACCGCACCAGGTAGTCGAGGTCCTCAGCAAGGTGCTGCATGTAGGTGCCGGGATTCTTGTGGAGAATAACAAGATCGAGCTGGATGCCCCGCTCACGCAGGAAGTGGTGGGCGAGCAGGAGCTCCTGGACGGTCTTTCCCTGCCGAGAGTCAGTCACCTTCAGCAGCACAATTGGGAGGTCGCCGGAGATGCCGAAGCGCCACAGTGCAGACTGGCTCAGGCGGTTCGACGCGAGGATATCGGGGGCGCCGCGGACTGATTGCTCGTTGTACAGGAGGCAGCCCGCTAGCCGGTGGAAGAGGTCTGCCTGAACCGCGGTGTAGGCATGGCTTCGAAGCTCCACCTGGGCCCTGCTCCACGAGAGCTCGAAGGCGCGATTGACGTGCAGCAGCTCCTGGTAGCGCTCAACGAGGCCAAGCGCATCCCGGCGGGAGCGGGCGGCGCCGCTCACGAACACAACGGTTTCGCTCATGCCAGGCTCGAGGCGCACCTTGCATCCCAGCGACACCAGCGGCTCAACGATGCTCTCTGGGGTGCCATCAGGCAGCGTGGCGCCCGAGAATACCTGTGGCTCTGAGAGAGAGAATCCCCTTCCGATAAAGTCCGCCCTCGAAAGGTGGAACTTGATCGGGGCATAGCTGGTGCGCAGCGTGACGCGGTGGAAGAAGAAGATCTCCTGCTCCGCTTCAGTCCGCGGCCGGCGCGAGCAGAGAATGGCGTCTGAGTCCCTGAGCGCCTCGACCCCAACGAAGAGCTTGTTGAACGCTGGGTGAGCCGCATCCGCCTTGCGGGAAACCAGCACGGGCTCCATGTAGCTCACGATGTCGAGCTCCCGTTCGGAGTCGCCGAGGTTCGTCACCGTAACCCGGCGGAGCTCAACGTTGTCCTCAGGAGCGACAGTGATTTCGGTGTGCACAAAAACCTTGTCGTCAAACCGCTTGAATTCCGCCCTGCCGGGGCTGAAGATCGCCTCATACGACGAGGGCTCTGCCTTGGTGGGCTGGTATGCCGCTGACCACGTCTTCCGTTTTTTTGGGTCATGAACGTAAATGAATGAGCCGCTGTCAGTGCAGGTGGGATCCTCGCGCCACCTGGTGAGCATAATGCCCTTCTCAAACGTGCTAAAACCGCCTCCGGCAGAGTCCACCACGACTGAGTAGCTCCCATTCGAGAGGACGCGCACTCGCGGCGCAAGCGTGTTTGGCGAGGTGATCACCTCGAGCCCTGGGGTCTCAACGGCAGCCTCGGGCTCTCTCTGGACGGCTTGCAGCTCCGGCTCGTGCGGAACGATAGTCGAGACGCGGTCCGGGAAGCGCTCGTGGAGCAGCAGCTCTGCTGACTTCACGAGGGGCTGCGAGTGAAACCGCTCGCACATAATACGGTCATTGAGCGCGTTATTGATGCTCACCAGGGACATGCCTTGGTGGTGAGCAAAGAACGACTGCACGATGTGCTTGCCCTCGGTGATGATGTGGCGGCTTCGGGTGTAATCAACGGCTTCGAAGAACCCGAAGCTGCCGCGGGCCCCTTCAGACTCAAGCGCGCGGAGGTTGGAGGCCGCGGCATCCACAGAAGGGGCGAACGACAGGGCCAGGAAGGAGGAGTAGGGGGAAACGACCAGGTCTTCAGAGAGCCCTCGCTTCAGGCCAAGGCCGGGCACCCCGAACGCGCGGTACTGGTACGTCTTCTCGAAGTCCACGCCGCTGTACGCTGATTCTGAGATCCCCCAAGGCACTCCCTGCCTCGTTCCATAGTGAATCTGGGCCCCAACAACAGCGCGAGCTGAGCGGCCAAGGATCGTCGTCGGATAGTCATGCATGACAACGAAGGGCATGAGGTACTCGAACATCGTCCCGCTCCAGGAGACGAGAGCCTTTCCTCCCGCAGTAGATGTCAGCGAGCGCCCGAGCGAGAACCAGTGTTTCTGCGGAACTTCGCCCCGTGCGACCGCCAGGAAGCTCGTGAGCCGGGCCTCTGAGGCCAGAAGGTCGTAGAAGCTCGGGTCCTTTCGCGCATGCTCAACGTTAAACCCGATGGTGAACAGTGCCCGGCTGTCGTCGTACAGGAACGAGAAATCCATCTGGTCGATGAGCTTCGAAAGCTCGCCGTGCATCGTGGCCGTTGCCTGCTCAAGCGTCACCAGCGATTCCCGGGCCTGGTCAAGCGATGACGCGAGAAGATCCAGGATGGCCGATGCTCGCGAGTCTTGGGCTGCGTGCTTGGCGGGCCCGATGAGGGGGGAGAGCTGTTCGATGGCCGACAGCAGCGCCGGTGCGGTGAGCACTCCCCGCGAGAGCCGGCTAAAGGCCTCAATTGATGCCCCTAAGAGCGCCTCGAATGGGTCAGACGAAACATCGTGCCGCAGCTCGACGCTCCTCCCGACAGCAACAAGCTCCTGAAGGGGGGCAAGCCACCCGAGGGCATCTGCCGCCGAAGAGATGTGCTCAATGAGCCGGACTGATCGGGCCAGAGAGGGGCACTCAGCCGCGCCGCCAGCACGCAGCTCCTGGTGGGCCGCCTTAACCACGTCCCCTTTCGCAAAAAGCGTCAGGAGCCAGCCCACAGAGTCGCCGTGGTGGTGGGCAGCGAGAGAGCTCTTGAGGGCGCGAAGCTCCTGCCTGGTAGCCTCCGAGATCCCGCTGCTTGCCTCGAGGGCGCCTTGCAGCTTCTCAATAACGGACAAGCGATGGTGGTGCGTCACTAGCGGAGTAGTGGCTGATCTCTCCAGCACCGACACGAGGGTGTAGAAGTGGCCAAGCATGTTGCCGCTGTCCACCGTCGAGATGTATCGAGGGCTCAACGGGGCGAGATCCCGAATGGCGTACCAGTTGAAAAGGTGGCCACGGTACTTCTCCATGCGCACGATGGTGCCAAGGGTCTGTCCAGTGCGGGCAACTGCGTGGTGAAACGGGATGAAGCCGAGATCGTAGGCGCTGATGACGCTCAGCATCGACAGGGAGATATTGGTGGGAGATGTCCTCTCTGCAACCACCTCAGACGGGATGAGCTGGAGGTTATCGGGCATGAGGTGGTTGTACTCGTCCCGCAAATAGTCGTGAAAGAACGCCCAGGTGTCGAATGCGGCCGTCTTGAGGTAGCGGCGGTTGCTCTCGGACAGCTGGTATGACACGTCCTCGGATGGGCGAGAAACGCGGGCAACAAGCCAGGGAGAGAGGCACCACACCGCTGCCAGGGGCACAGAGAAAAAGAGGGTAGAGCGGTCGAGGAACGCTGCTGCCACGAGGGCGACGAGCACCACAGCCATCACCGGGGCAAAGAGCCGCAAGTAGTCGCGGCTTTCATTCTTTGAGCGCCGCTCGGAGCGCTCGGCCGGCTCCCACTCGAGCAGGTGCTTGTGGCTCACGAACACCCGGTAGAGCGTCACGCCGATGGCGTTGAGCATAAGCCCTGCCTGGTGAGGCAGGAAGGCGATCGCGCACAGGGCCCGCAAGGTATTGCGCCACAGGTCACGGCCGATGTCGCCGAGAAAGCCCCCTATCGAGATGCCGACGGCCGGAAGCGCAAAAACGCTAGCGAGGCCGGTAAAGACCGGAAATGAGATTACGAGGATGACCAGCACGTTCCATACGAGGGGGCCCCCCGGCAGGAAGAGCCAGCCGGCAAGTATCGCCAAGAGGCTTGCGGGGGGGAGGAGGCTGCGCCGCAAGTTGTCGAACATCTTCCAGCGCGAGAGCCACGAGAGGTGGTTCTGCTCCCGGCCTCCGCGGGTGGGCACGGTCCGGCCGAGCCACGGCAGCAGCTGCCAGTCTCCCCGCACCCAGCGGTGGAGCCGCTTGGAGTACGCCATGTAGCGCGAGGGGAAATCATCGTAGAGCTCGATGTCAGACGCGAGCGCGACTCTGGCGAATGAGCCCTCGAAGAGGTCGTGGCTTAGCAGCGCGTTTTCCGGGACGCGCCCCCTCAGGACGTGCTCAAACGAGTGAACGTCGTAGATGCCCTTGCCCCAAAACGACCCCTCTCCAAAGAGGTCCTGGTACACCTCCGAGACGACGTTGGTGTAGGGGTCAAGGCCTGCCTGGCCGCTGAAGAGGCGCGAGAAGAAGGAGTTAGTGGCTGATGTCAGCGAGATCGTAACCCGGGGCTGGATGAAGGCGTATCCCTTTACGACCCGGTTTACCCGCGCATCGATGACCGGCCGGTTCATCGGGTGCGAAATCGTCGCGACGAGCCTCTTCGCGACGTCGCGCGACAGCTGCGAGTCGCTGTCGAGGGTAATGACGTAGCGGACGCCCTGCAGGCGGGACGCGTCGCCACGGACAAGCTGCAGGGATGTTTCCGTGTCGCCGAGCAGGTAACGGTTGAGCTCCTCAAGCTTGCCCCGCTTGCGCTCCCACGCCATCCACACCCCTTCTGAGGGGTTCCAGCGGCGAGAGCGGAAGAAGAGCGCGAATGGCATCTCACCCTTCGAGCTGTGGCGCTCATTGAGGGCCTGAATCTGCTCAGCGGCAACGGAGATGATCTGCTGGTCTCCCTGCGCGTGCTCGGTGCGCGCGTCAGGAAGGTCAGCCATCAGGACAAACGTGAACGAGGGGTCATCGTTGGCGAGAAACCGCACCTCCAGCCCATCGATGGCCCGCTGAATTGAGGCCGTGGAGTTAAATATCGTGTGCACGACGATGATCGTCTTGTGATCGGCCGAAACGGGGCCCTCTGAACTGAGCTTTGGAAGCGGCTTGGGGATGACCCATCGGGACACGAGGTACTGCACCAGGCTTGAAGCCAGCTCGGACACTGGGAGTATCGCCACGAGCAGCGTGCAGACGAGCTCCCAAAACCCTATCTCGGCCCATTCCGACAGGAGAATGACGTACCCGACGAGCAGTATGGAGGTGAGGGCGATGGAGCCCAGGTACGCCCTCAAGGCGTGAGCGCTGAGAAAGCGCCTCGCCCGGAGCGATAGGGAAGGGACGTAGGGCAGCGCCCGCTCAAGCTCAGCCCGGCCGTCTCCAAGCAGGAAGTTCCCCACATGCTTCTTTACGAGAGACTGGTCATCGTTCCCTGGATATGCGAGTGCCTGCTGCTTTGCGCATTCGAGGGCCACCGCTGCGATCGACGAGTCGGCTTTCTTGAGGCGCTTGGCGATCAGCTCAACCTGGTGGCGGATCGCGTCTCTCGTCGTAAAGTCGCTCCGTGAGTAAAGGGACGCAGGGTCTTGCCGAAGCACCTTGTCCGCGAGGCTCACTCCCTCAAACCAGTCCCGCCAGTTCATCTGGTCGATCGAGGTCAGGGACGTCAGGGTGTTGCCAACCGAGATCTGCCGGGCCGCCTGGTTGTGGTCCTCAGCGCGCAGCAGGTCTTCCGGATCGAGGCCGCGCTCACGGAGGATCTCTTCCAGGAACTGGAGCGCCATGAACGCCTTCCGCCCCCGGCCACGAAGCCGCTTGAGCAGCTCGAGCGCCCCGTGCGGCAGGAAGCTCTCCCTCTCGCTTAGGCGGCGCAGGGGATCAAACATTATCTGCGTGATTTCAGTGCCGGTTCGCGAGTCATCTCCGAGCACCTCATCGACCAGGGTGAAGGCATCCCGGCGGGCGATGAGCTCTTTTTCGGCCTCGCGCATGAGGCGGCGAAGGTTCTCTAGCAGCGCAAAGCGAAGCATGATCGGGAATGCCCACAGCTCTCCCGAAGAGAGCTCGAGCCGCGCTTGGTATGCGCCGAGGAAGACCGCCGCCAGCTGCGGGTCGAGCGCCGCATCGGTGTGAACGATAAACTCGAGGGCGAGCTGGTACACGCGGGGGAATCCGCGCAGGTCTCCCTGTGTAAGCATCGGCAGTGTGCGGTAAAATCCCCACGGCAGGTATTTCTTGATCGCCGCTGCGTGGCGCTCCACCACGTGATAGTTATCGAGCAGCCACTCCGAGCCCGCGGTGAGTTGCTCTCCCGTGTGGGCCGCCTCGACGAGCCCGAGGTACACCCTACGCAGCGTCTCGCGGTTGGCCCGGTAGCTATAGAGGAGCCGCTTCGAGCGAAGCGGGCCAAAGGACCCCTCGTGCTGCTGGGCCAGGTTTTGCGCCAGCTCAATGAGCGCCTCGCGCGAAAGCACCTGCGCACGCCACGGCACTTCAACGGAGCGGTTCCGGCTTCCAGGTATGCTTCTGCCAAACAGTGTAAGGGGGCGGCGGCTCAACCGGCTTCGGAGGGGATCGATGAGGTATAAGAACAGGTTCGTCACCAGTGCGACCCATGCGGAGTGTAGGGCAGAGCTAATCTCAACCCACAGCTGCTAACAACGGCGGCCTCCCCCCAAGAGTCCAGTGAAGCCCCCGCGTCGGCGTAAGTCTACAGGAAGACCAGGCATTTCGTCGACCCCGGGGGCAAAAATTTTGCCCTTATGCAGGTTTTTTTGGCTGCTCATGCCCCGGGAGTGCCCTCGGGGGACTGCTAGCGCGGAGCTATAAGCTCCTCGAGCCGCAGCGCCCGCAGGGCGCCGAAGGAGCTTCTGTCTAAGTCCACCACGGCAACGGTGTTACGCCACTCAATCCGGTCCTTCATGGCGGCAGGAAAGTAGCGGTTTACGAGTAGGCGCCTCAGCTGCTCCTGCAGGTCGGGCGTTAATGGGTTGATCTCCAGGAGGGCGAGCACAGCAGCATAACGAACAGCTGGCGCTCGCTTCTCCCGTAAGCTCCAAACCTTTGAGACTATCGGGACTGCTTGGCTCCCCAAGGAGGCCCCTGCCTGGCAGCCGCCGATGAGCTTCTCCTGGCTGTCAGAGTTGAGGGCCTTGCCGGCCTCTTCCAGCACGAGAGCCGGGGGAAGCTGCCGCAGGATCTCCTTAAGGGAGGATCCCTGCACCTCGCCTCTTCCGAGGGCGTCGATCGCATGCTGAACGAACTCTCGCCAGTCGTACGAGGTGTCGTTGGCTGCCACGAGGGCACTCAGGGCGGCCGCCCGCAGTTCGCCGTCGTTGTTCGCTTGGTCGGCGATCGTTTGTGCCTCCTGCGCCAGGGCAGGAACCAGCACTGCCCGCGCCTGCGGGCTTCTGAGCACCTTAATACGCACTGGACGCGAGCCACTGACGAGGAAAGGCTTGAGAGCGGCTGCTAGTGTGGCGGGCGGGAGCGGGGTGTTGAGAATGGAATCAATGAGGCGCTCCTGCAGCTCATCCGACAGGGGTGTTGAGGCAAGCGCTTCAGCTGACTGGGGAGACTGCAGGAGCTGCTCCGGAAGCGGAAGAGAGAGCGCTTGCCGAGCAGTGTCCTCCGGCAGCTGCCCGAGGCACGCGAGGCTCCTCTTCCTCAAAGAGGCCTGAAGCGCTGTGTCGAGGTCCTTTCGTGAGGCGAGCTTCAGCAACGCTGGGCCACGCTCAGCAAGCTGGCTGCAGCCTTCAGTATCGAGGGCTGCCAACAGCTCAGACGACTCGGCTTTTGATGCCGCGCCCGCAGCCTGCAGCACTGCAAGCAGCGAGGTCCTGGCGTGGCCCTGTGATCGGGGGAGCGCGCGCCGTGCTGCCGGCACTACCTGTTGGGCGGGCGCCCTGGCGAGCACAGCCTCCGCCGCACGGCCCAGCTGCGGCGAGTGGAGCGCCTCGACTAGGGGCTGAACTGCCCCTTTCATGAGGGGCTCCTGTGCGGCCAGAACCTGCAGGGCTCGGGGGGCGGCAGGGCTGCTGCTTGGGGAAAGCAGCCGAACCACCTCAGGAAGCGCGGGCTCCGACTTCGCAAGGAACCTGATAGCGCCAGGCGGCAGAGGATCCGCTTCAAGTGCGGCCAGCACGATCGGAATAAAGCGCGAGGTTTCCTTCGAGCCGCCCAGCTCAGCCAGTGCCTGAAGCGCCGCCTCTCGGCGTGATGGCGAGCCTGCCGGGCTGAGGCCGGGATCCGGGGTAGTCAGCATCTCCATGAGGAGGGCAGAGAGCTCCCCGCGACGCTCCGGAGCGCGCGCCATCTCCGCGAGAGCGGCCCGCTGCACCTCTGGATCCGCAGATAGCGCCAACTCGCGCACTCTCGTCCAGGCAGCAGCGCGCTGCTCTGGCGAGAACAGCTTTGGGAAGGAGGCAAAGAGAGATATTGCGTTGCGCTGCTCCTCGCTGCTGCGAGAGCCAAGCATGGCGACGGCTCGCCTGTTGAGCGCAGGAATCGAGCGCAGCAAGCAGCGCTGCTCGTCAAGCGACAGCTGGTCAAAGGCGTTGCGTTGCGCAAGGGCGCTTCCCGTGCCGGCATCGACGGAGACCTCCCCGAGGGCGGTGCAGCTCCTTGCGAGCAGGGGCACAAAAGCGACAGACTTCGCGCCATCGCCGGCGAGGCGCGCGAACTCGGGAACGAACTGGGGCAGCGCCTCCTTGGCTGGTAGCGGGATTTGCCGGGCCAGGCGCTGCTGCTGCTCATCGGGCAGGGCAACAAGCAGGTCGAGGAAGGCCCGCATGCCGCGGCTGCCGTCCGGATCCGCCTCGCGCAGGAATGCAACGACCCTGCTGCCGTCCGTCCCGTCGATAAGCGAGAGGTGCCGCACGACTGAGGGGAGCGTCAGCCCGACAAATTCCTGCAGGAAGTTGCTGGACACAAGGGGCCGCTCGGAGGTGAGGAGGGGCACGATCAGGTCGATCTCCGCTGGCGAGGGGGCCTTGCCTTGCCGGTGCGCCAGCTCAGCGATGGTTGCGGCAGCCTCCTCAAGGCCGACTGCAATCTCGTCGCTGAGGGGCTCACGGCTGTAGATATCGGCGAGAGACGGCAGCGACTGCAAGGCAGAGGCCCCGGCAAGCTCAAGTATCTCGAGGGCGCACCGCTTCCCGCGTAGCTCGCGCTTGGCGTCCATGTTCTGCCACAGCGAGCCAATAGCGGGGTCGGGCGCCCGGCCCGCCCCCGGAAGGATGACTTCGCCGGGACGGGCCTGGCCCGGCAGCTGTGCAAACGGCTCCGGTACACCCGGCGCCTGGGTATTGAGGGCGATAATGCGGGGCAGAAAGCCAACGACTGGAGCCTGCTCAGCGGGAGACAGCTTGCTGAACCGCTCTTTTGCGGTGTCGCAGTCCTCAAAGAGGATCTCCTCAATCCTCTTCTCGGCGAGCGCTGGAGCGGACCAGGCAAGGACCGCAGCGCACAGAGCTGCCCTTACGAGTATGACCATGTTCCGTCTCCACGCAGTTCAAGAGTTCTCTGGTGAAATTCGCCGATGTCGCCAACGCTGCCGGTGCTTACGTACCGGTCCACCATGCCGGGCAGGAGCCGATAGAGCTGCTGCTCCACTGCCTTGTCGATGGCAGTGGTTGCCTCATCCAGAAAGACGATGCGCGGCTTGATCAGGAGCAGCCGGGCGAAGGCGAGACGCTGCTGCTCGCCGGTGCCGAGCACGTTCGGCCAGTCGAGCGTCGCGTCGAGGCCGCCGACACGCTCAAACATCTCGCCGAGGCGCACCTGCTCAAGCACTGAGATCAGCTCCCTGTCGAGCAACACGCGCTTGCGGAGCCCGTACACGAGCTGAGAACGAAGGGAGCCGAGGACCATGTACGGCCGTTGAGGCAGGAATAGTGCCTCTCGCAGGTCCGGCCGGATGATCTGCCCCTTGCCCGAGTCCCACAGTCC
>JAFMJG010000159.1 GCA_017853605.1 bacterium | reverse complement strand
AATGGCGCCGTCGAGGTGCCAGCTCAAGCGATCGGCTTTCGCCAGGACAAGGTTCTTTTTATGCCGTTCGGCGAAATGCAGGGGATCTCGCCGGGATCTATCATTACCGCCATTGAGGGCAACTGCCTCGTACGGGCCGGCCACGAGCTGCAGGGGCGGGTCATTGACGCCCTTGGGCATCCCCTCGACGGGCAGCCGCTTCCGCCGCTTGAGGCCTCTGTGCCGCTCTATAGGGATCCCCCTAACCCTGTCTCCCGCCGGCGGATCACAGAATGTCTTGACCTCGGAGTGCGGGCGATCAACGGGCTGCTTACGGTTGGCCAGGGGCAGCGTGTGGGCATTATGGCTGGCTCTGGGGTTGGGAAGTCCACCCTCTTGGGCATGATAGCCCAAAAGGCCACGAGTGACGTGAATGTCATCGCGCTGGTCGGAGAGCGAGGGAGAGAGGTTCGCGAGTTTCTTGAGCGAGACCTTGGGCCGGAGGGGCTGGCGCGCTCCGTCGTCGTAGTTGCGACAGGAGACCAGTCGGCGCTTCTGCGGATCCGTGCGGCGTTTCTTGCGACGTCAATCGCTGAGTTCTTTCGGGATCAGGGCAAGACTGTAACCCTAATGCTCGACTCCATTACCCGCCTGGCCATGGCCCAGCGGGAGGTGGGACTTGCTGCAGGAGAGCCCCCGAGCACGAGAGGGTACACTCCCTCGGTTTTTGCCATGCTGCCAAAGCTGCTCGAGCGGGCTGGCACCTGCGCAGGCACTGGCAGCATCACCGCTCTATACACCGTCCTGGTGGAGGGCGATGACCTTAACGAGCCTGTTGCGGACGCTGTTCGGGGAATTCTTGACGGCCACATTGTGCTGAGCCGCCGGCTCGCCGGGCGGGGGCATTATCCGGCGATTGATCCTTTGCAAAGCATCTCGCGGGTCATGCCGGATATCGTCAACCCGGAAGTCACAAAGATGGCGAATGAAATCAGGGAAATCCTCGCATCATACCAAGACGCTGAGGACCTCATCACGATTGGCGCCTACAAGCCAGGGCAAAATGCCAGAGTGGATCGGGCTGTCGGGAAAATCGAGCAAGTCCAGCAGTTCTTGCGGCAGGGCGTTGAGGAGCGTGAGTCTTTGGAGCGCGCGTGGCTAGAGATGGGGCGAATTCTGCAAGGATAGGCAATGAGGCGCTTCGTCTTTCGGCTGCAGAGAATCCTGGATATCCGCGAACAGATCTGTGACGAGGCGCGTCAAGAACTTGTCCGGCGCAACCAGGCCCGCGACCAAGAGGCTCGTGTTTTGGCGGAATTAGAGGGTGAGTACCTGCGCGCGATGATTCGGGATGGTGGCACGTATTCTGCAAGCGAGCTGGTAATGTTTGGCGACTACCGCGCAAGCCTTAAGCAGCGGATTGCGCAGCAAAAGGAGCGCCTTATTGCTGCGCAAAAGGCGGTTGATGAGGCGAAGGAGCGATACGTTGAGGCCAGCCGTGATGTTAAGGCGCTGGAGAAGTTACGTGAGAAGCGGCAGCTCGAGCATACTGAGCTGGCGCTGAGGGAAGAGGGCGCTGCGCTGGATGAGTTTGCCATCCAGCGGACGCCGCGAGGCAACTGAGAGCGAAGCATATGGCAGAGAAGCGATTGACCAAGCAGGAGGCGCAGCAGCTGTACGATGACCTCCAGAAGGCTGTTGGGACTATGATGGCGCGGGGCAAAACGTCTCCGCAGCCAAAGGGCGCCGAGCCCTCGAAAGCGAAGAAAACGCCGATGGCGGTGCCTGCAGGCGCCACGACCAAGGCACGCCGCAGGGGGCGCCTGTCGGGAGAGAGCGCAGCCTTCCTCGCGGTGGGCTTTTTCTGCGCCGCTAAGGTAGCGCTGTCTGCCCTCGAGATGTCAGGCATTGCCTCGGTTCCGCCTGCTGAGGCAGCAGTTGCTGCGCCCGCCAAGGGTCCTGTGTGGTCCAAGGAAGAGGTGAAAGTGCTTACGGCACTTGATGCCCGGCGGGTTGAGCTTGAGGAGCGCGCGTCGCGAGTCGAGCAGCGTGAGAGCGAGATGTCCGCGCGCGACCGGGATATCGCTCGCCGGCTGTCCGAGCTGAAAGAGCTCTCTGATCGGCTTAAGAGTGAGCGGGAAAAGGGTGACAAGCAGCGCAATGCCCAGCTGGACCAGCTTGCCAACGTGTACGGGTCCATGAACCCGCCGGAGGCTGCACACCTGCTCGAACAGCTCGATATTCAGGTGGCGCTGCCGCTCGTTGAGAGGCTGCCGGAGAAGCGTATGGGACAGATTCTGGCGCTCATGAACGCACAGCGAGCGCTTGAGATCACAAACCTCTTAAGCAAGAGGTCCGCCACAGCGGGCAACTAGCAGTCCGTTTGAGTTAAGGGGTGGGGGCGGTCTCTGCGAGGCAACCCTTGTACAAAAAAGCGCTCTTTCATTAACGAGTCAGAGGCGCCCCCACCAATCAAGCCGCAGTTCCGCTGGCGCGGTAGAACCGGTAGGACGAGCCATTCCGCTCGATCACCAGCATTCCAGGCTCCATCGGGCGATGGTTGATCTCCACTGCGTGAAGACCAAAATCGACCAAGGCGAAGTCGCCCCGGCTCCAGACCGTTATGCCTCCCTTTTGAAAGCGCCCCATGTGGGCCGCTCTTCGAAGGGCTGCATCCAGCGGTATCTCAAGCTGAAGCTCGAGCCCACTGACAAACATTCTGACCGACACCAAACCGCCGTTGATATGCACCATTTGGGAACTCCTTCTCCAGGTGCCTTAAATCGAGGAGGTCTCACCGTGAGGCCTCTCGGGGGGCCGAACATCGGCCATCCAAGAGGTCCCCCGGCGTGTTGACTCATTAGTAACCGATCCCTTGCGGGAGACCGTCACCCACATATGATGCTAAGGGAGGGTATGGGGCCGATTGTTGGACAACGCTCTTAAGGCTTCCGAGAACGTGACGTTGATGACAGAAACAGACTTTAAACGGCTTTCCGACAGCTTCTTCAGCCACTATTGGCGTTGGGAGGTGTTGCCAGAGGAGCCGTACGCCAGCAGTTGCCTTGAGGAGTGCAGGCGGCGCCTGCCGCACATAGCCGAGGACTCCTGGCCGGAGCGATTCGAGCTGGGGGGCGTATATGTTGCAGGACGGCCGGCAGAGCCCCTAACGCCGATACGTCCCCCGGTTCGGCTCGAGTATTACGAGCCAAAAGTCGCTCTCTCGGAGGTGCCATGCGCCTATCCGAGGTTTTCGCCGGATTGGGTCCTGCAGCAGGACGCCGACATAGGCATCATCTTCAAGCCCCCCGGGTTGCCGACAGTTGCGCCGCGCGATCAACAGCTCTACTGCCTGGCACGCTATCTGGAGGGGCACTTCGGGAGGAAGGTTCATCTTCCCTCGCGGCTCGATACGGCGGTACGTGGACTGCTGCTTGTGTCCTTCTCGGAGCGTGCCAATAGGTGGTTCCAGCGAGCTTTTGATCGCAAGCTGGTTCGGAAGACCTATGCTTGCGAGGTAAGCGGGCACCTTGCCGGCCCTCAACGGGAAGTGCGCAGGCCGATCGGCCGCGATCCGCGTCATCCGGTGTTGAGGCGAGTTGTGGAGGTGGGAGGAGACGACGCCATCACCCTTTTGTGGCCCCTGGCGCACTACGAAGTTCGAGGCTCGGCGCGAACTCTGGTCCAGGCGTGTCCGATTACAGGGCGCACGCACCAGATCCGGCTTCATTGCCAAAGCGAGGGGTATCCCATCGTTGGAGATCCCCTGTACGGCGGCGTTGACGCGCCAGAGCTGCGTCTCGTGTCAGCTGGGCTCGCATTCCGCCATCCGTACAACTCGAGCGACATTGCATTTGAGCTTCCGCTTGCACTAATGCCTGCCTGGCTTCAAGATTCGCCATGGCAGGCAAGGCCGGTGCTGGCGCCGAGTTTATGGAGGTAGGGTGATGAAGGCCATTCAAATTCGGGAGTCTTCCCCCGAGCGGGAGCTGTTCATTGGCGAAGTGCCTGAACCGGTGTGCACGCCCGACGGAGTCGTCGTTGAGGTGCATGCAGCGGGGGTGAATCGGGCGGACCTGCTTCAGCGAGCGGGCAAGTATCCTCCTCCCCCCGGAGCATCCCCGATTCTTGGTCTTGAGGTGGCCGGTGTTGTCGGGGCAGTTGGTGAGCGTGTGCAGGCTGTTCGCCCCGGAGATCGGGTGTGTGCGCTGCTGAGCGGGGGCGGCTACGCCGAGCGCTGCGTGGTGCCTGGAGGGCACATCATGAAGTTGCCCGACAATATATCGTTTGAGGAGGGGGCCGGGCTGCCGGAGGCGTTCGTCACGGCGTTTCTTAGCCTCTTCAGTGAGGGAGGGCTCAGGTCAGGAGAGCGGGCTCTCATACATGGCGGGTCGAGCGGCGTCGGCACAGCGGCGATCCAGCTGGCAAAACTTGGCGGTGCCGAGGTGTGTTGCACGGTGAGAAACAAGGCCAAGGCTTCGGCGTGCCTTGGCCTCGGCGCTGACCTGGCTATCCTCTACTGTGATGAGGACTTCTCGAAAGCAGCGAGGCAGTGGAGCCCAGCTGGGATAGACGTGATCCTCGACAGCGTTGGGGGGGAGTACGTCAGCAGGGAGGTGCCGATCCTGGCCCAGGGGGGAAGGCTAGTGCTGATCTCATCCGCCGGGGGGGCCACAGGATCTTTTCACGTGCCAACCTTGATGGCAAAAAGAGCCAAAATAGTCGGCTCCGTGCTGCGCAGCCGAAGTGCTGAAGAGAAGGCGGAGCTTGTTAGGGCCTTTGCCGAGCGGTACCTCGGGCAATTTGCGGATGGCCAGCTAAAGGTGGTGGTCGATTCCGTATTCAGCCTTGCGAGCGCAGAACAGGCACACCAGCGGATGCAGAGCAGCGAGCATATCGGAAAGCTCGTCTTGAGGGTAAGCCAGTAGCCTCGCGCAGCATCCCCTGCTGCGGCAGCTGTGCATCTGCCTTTTCGCAGATCCTACTGCTTCCCCACAACCATCGAGAAGAAATCTGCTATTGAGCTGGCCAGCGACTGGTGAGACGCACGAACGAGCCGATCTAGCTCGCGGGCATCAAGCCAGATCCCCTGCGAAGCCCTGCAGCGATCCACTGCAACGCCAAGGATAGTCTCGCGTGACATCGGATCGCCGGAGACTGGGCTCTTGAGGCCCTCAGTAACGGCGCTTGATTGTGGCTGGAGAGACGGCAAGGTGCCAAAGAAGTCTCTCAGAGACTCCTTCCGGCCCTTTGCTGCAGAGAGGATCTCATCAAGCTCACCGCGGTCAAGCCACACGCCACCCGAGTCCACGCAACGGTCAACTACCACACCCATAACCGTGATCTGCTCCATAGGCTTGCCCGTGACCGGGCTCAGGCGTGCAGGTTGCGTGCGCTTTAGCGCCAGCCGCGATAGCGCAGCCTTGTTCAGGTTCTCGAAGTAGCTCTCCTCTTGGGCCCTTCGTCTCTCATCCCATGTGTCGCTCATACAAGCTCCTGTGCAGCCGTGATCGGCAAAACCGCTGGGAATTTAACTACATTAGGTTGCCTGCCACAACACTGATGTGGCTCAAACGGCCGAGGCTGCCAATTCGGGTATTTGACTTTTTGGCCGGGGTGCAGTACTCCCTCCAGTCCGAGCGCGGGTGTAGCTCAGTTGGCTAGAGCGCTTCCTTGCCAAGGAAGAGGCCGAGGGT
>JAFMJG010000158.1 GCA_017853605.1 bacterium | reverse complement strand
ATGGGAGGCAACAGCAAATGCAAGTCAGGCCGAGTGACGAGCTCAGGAAACATCCCGGCTGTGTGCTCAAAGAGGGCTCGGCGAAGGTCGCTCTCCGAGACCTGGAAGCGCTCAGCAACCGCGGGAAGGAACCAGACCGGCTCGATTGCAGCTTTCGTCACTCGGCACTCGCCACCTTTGCCAACGATGCTGCCATCCACCGAGATTCTGCCCTCCTGAACCTCAGCGACGATCTCAGGAATAGTGATGTGCGCCTTGGTTATCGCTATCGTCGGCTGAATGTTGTACCCCTCTCGCAGGTATGAGGCGAAGACCTCTCCAACAACAGCCCCCCACGGATCCATCGACACGATTCGTCGCGGATCATGCCAGCTGTCAAACGGCCCAACGGCCACTGTAGGCGCGGTGTTAGTGAGGTCGGGGATGTGCTCTGGATCGAGGGACCCGGCCGCAACGGCGAGGGCACGGTACACCGAGTACGCTCCCGAGTGTGTGCCAACACAGTTGCGCCTCTCAGGCTCAGTAAGGGTGCCAATGACCGGGCCCCGAACCATAGGATCCTTGGCTCCCCAGTGGATCGGAACCACGCACGACGCGCTGTCAGTCGGATGCGAGGTGAGAACTATGGGCTTTACGGCCCTCTTTTTTTGGCTCATTGCCGTGCGCCTCCTCAAGACATCCAGTTTTTGTCCCGCTGAGGGGCCCACTTGGTGGTGATCTTCTTGCGGGCTGACCACAGCTCGACTCCTCCCCACCCGGTAATGTCCCCTATCCCGAATTTTGAGTCCTTGGTTCCGCCGAACGAGAAGGGCTCGCGTGGCACAGGCACGCCGATATTGACGCCTATCATCCCTGCTGATGCACAATCGGCAACCCGGCGGGCTACTGCGCCGCTGCTCGTAAAGATTGACAGGGCGTTGCCGTAGGCACTTCGGCGCTCTAGCGTAAGAGCCTCATCCAGGTCCCTCACTCGCACTACCGAGAGCACCGGGCCAAAGAGCTCAACGCAGGCCGCTTCACCGCCGACGGGAACGTTATCGATGATTGTGGGGCCAAGCCACTGCCCGCCCTCATGTCCTGCGGGAGCCCTGGCAGTGCGGCCGTCGAGAAGGATTTCGCACCCTCCGGCTTCAGCACGCCCAATCGCCTGGACCAGCCTGTCACGCGCTGCCGAATCGATAATTGCGCCCATCTCACGGCCCAGCTCGATTCGTCCCGCGGCGCCGACGATATCGCGGATCAGGCCCTCGACGCTTCCGACCGCCACAAGGACACTGCCCGCCATGCACCGCTGCCCTGCGCATCCAGTGAAGCTTCCTACAACTCCGTCCACGGTCAGTGTGGGATCCGCGTCTGGGACAACAACAAGGTGGTTTTTCGCCCCACCGAGGCACAGCGCCCTTTTGCCGTGGGCAGACGCCGCGCCGTACACGCTCTTGGCGGCCAGCGAGGAGCCGACGAAACCAACGGCCTTCACAAGCGGATGCGATGCCAGCGCCTCAGCGATCTCCCGGCCACCCTGAAGGACAGAAAACACCCCCTTGGGGAAGCCGGCCTCTACGATGAGGTTGCCGAGGAGGACGGCGGTGAAGGGCACCTTCTCTGAAGGCTTGAGGATGAAAGCGTTGCCGAGGGCCAGCGAGATCGGAACCATCCACATGGGCACCATGGCAGGAAAGTTAAACGGAGTGATCCCAACCGTGACGCCGATCGGCTCTCGCCGGTACTCGCAGGTGACCCCTCGGCTAACCTCAATTGCACCCCCCACGTCGCTGTTCTGCAGGCTCGCCGCAAAATCGAGCACCTCGATGCCCTTGAGGATCTCCGCACGGCCCTCACTCACCAGCTTGCCAGACTCTCGGGCCGCACTCTGCGCGAGCCCCTCAATATCCCTCTCAAGGAGGGAGCGGAAGCGAAGAAGCGCCGCCGTCCTCTCCTTGATCGGGACGCCCCTCCACTCCTGGAACGCCCGATCTGCGGCGACGACACAGGCCTCAACGTGCGAGGGTGCCGCGCAATATATTTCGCCGAGGAGCTCACCGTTGTACGGGCTTGCAATGGCTCGGCCTGGCCCCGAGCTGCCTGTCCACTCTCCGTCGACGAGATTGGCAGCAGAGAGCTTCTGCTTCGGCCAATCAACGAGCGCTTTAGGTTGAGGTGTTTTCATCACTTGTTACTCTCTTGGTAGATGCTCTCTGCCTGGCCACCCTTGCCAACAAGGGCTATAATAAGACGCTGTTTGCGCTGCCGTCCTGGGTAATCTTCTGCCGGCCTCTGAAACTCAGGTATTTCAATATTATTTTCAGGTTGTTAGCGTATGCCTGACAACGATCGCAAAGGGTACCTCCAGTATGCAGCCTTCAAACAGGCTAGGGCTAAACTATAACGCGCTAGCGGCCTCCCTACAGCAACGCTCCTCACCGATCATCGACATCCACTCCCACATACAGGGTGAGGTGGCCACCCGGATTTACGCCGATGCGGCCCAACACTACGGGGTGGGCATGACCTACTCGATGACCCCGCTTTCCTCGCTGCCGGCAGTGCGGCAGATCCTGGGCGAGCGTGTCAGCTTTATAGCCGTGCCTGACTTTGCAAGCAGTGATCGCCTAAGCGCGATGGGAAAGGAATATGGTGCGCGAATCGCCCAGTACCACAAGCTCGGAAGCAGGATTGCGAAGTTTTGGAGTGCCCCAAGGATCTACGACGCCTCGCCTGAGCCCTTCTCGTCCAGCCCGTGCCGGCTGAATTCCCCGCAACGGATGGAGGCTATGAAGGTGGCACACGGCCTCGGCATGATTTTTATGGCCCACGTCGCAGATCCCGACACCTGGTTCGCCTCCAAGTACCGGGACGCCGCGCGGTACGGCACCAAGAAACAGCAGTACGAGCTCTTGGAGGAGGTTCTCGACCGCTTCCAGGCGCCGTGGATTGCAGCTCACATGGGGGGCTACCCCGAAGATCTCGACTTCCTCTCGCAGCTTCTGGAGCGGCACTCGAACCTATACCTCGACTGCAGCGCAACCAAGTGGATCGTCCGGGAGTTGAGCAAGCATCCGCGCGAGAAAACACGCAGCTTCTTCATGCGCTGGCCCGGCCGAATCCTCTTCGGATCCGACATCGTGACCTCCGATGCGCACCTCTCTCCCCAGAGGAGCTCGTCCGAGATGGAGGCTAAAGCGTCAAGCGAGCAGGAGGCGTACGACCTCTATGCCTCCCGTTACTGGGCCCTGCGGACGCTGCTTGAGACTTCATACGACGGAGAGTCGCCTATAGCAGACCCTGATCTTCACCTCCTGGAGCCAGAGAAGCACACGGTGCTTGACGCGCCTGCTCTTCGGGGCCTCTCTCTTCCACAGGATTGCCTCGACATCCTGTATTCCGGAGCGGCCGAGCGCCTCCTCCCGAGGCGCTGACGACTCCCTGCCGCGTTCGGCTGTCTTCGCATGAGACGCGCAGCTGTCACCGCCAACGAGACGAGCACTGCAGTTTCGGCAAAACGTCAGGAATACCACGCCTTATGCTCTTTATGGCTGCCGCCCGCCACTTCAACGGCTATACTATGGGAGGGGTGAAAGCTGCCAGGACTGGCGCCTCCCCCTTAACGGCTCATTCTGGGCTCCTGCTGGCGAGAAAAGACCATGGCAACACAAAAAAACGTTGTGCCTTTTACCTGTGCCCTTCGAGACTTGGGGAAGTCTCGGACAGCCAAAGCGGCTGATCCCCTCGCGATTGACGGTTTTGACCATGTCCACCTTTACGCTGACTCCGCGCGGCAAAGCGCGTTTTACCTCGCGCACGCCTTTGGGTTCATCCCGATTGCGTACCGGGGACCAGAGACGGGCTGGAAGGAGTCTGTCAGCATCGCCCTCAAGCAGGGTGGCGTGCTCCTCTGCGTAACCTCTGCGCTGAAGTCATCCAGCCCGATCGCCGCGCATGTCCTGAAGCACAGCTTTTCCGCGAAGGATGTGGCTTTCCGGGTTCCTGATTGCGATGCGGCCTTTCAGGAAGCGGTTGCGCGAGGGGCCAAGCCAGTGCTTCCGCCGACCGAGTGGGCGGACTCCAGCGGAGCAGTAATCCAAGCCTCGATCCAGACCTACGGCGACACTATTCACTCGTTTGTCGAGCGCACCGCCTTCAGTGGCCCGTTTTGGCCAGGATTTGCCCCGTACAGCAAGATCTTTCCAAAGGATGCCACGATTGAGGAGTGTGGGCTGGAGGTCATTGACCACGTGGTCGGCAATGTTGAGCTTGGAAAGATGAACGAGTGGGTCGGGTTCTACGAGCGGGTCTTGGGATTCTCGCAGCTGACCCACTTCTCTGACAAGGACATCTCAACCGAGTACTCTGCCCTCATGTCGAAAGTCATGAATGGCGGCGGCGGCAAGATAAAGCTGCCCATAAACGAGCCGGCAGAGGGAAAACGCAAGTCCCAGATCGAGGAGTACCTGGAATTCAATGAGGGGCCCGGCGTGCAGCACATCGCCTTCCGAACTCAGGATATCTTGGCGGTCGTCTCCCGGTTGCGCGCGCGCGGCGTTAGGTTCCTCTTCGTTCCTAAAACCTACTACGATGAGATCCCCAGCCGTGTCGGCACGATTAACGAGGACCTGTCAAAGGTGCGGGAGCTTGGGATCCTGGTCGACCGGGACGAGGATGGCTACCTTCTTCAAATTTTTACCAAGAACCTCCAGGACCGGCCGACGCTATTCTTCGAGATTATTCAGCGCGAAGGATCCCAAGGTTTTGGCGCGGGAAACTTCAAGGCGCTCTTTGAGGCGATCGAGCGCGATCAGGCTGAGAGGGGAAACCTATGATACTGGCCTCAATCAAGAGCGGCCGGAGCGGGCTCTCGCTCGACGGAGAGCTCGTGCTCGTGCACCCAGACCACTCCCGCGTTGCCCTGCTGCCTGCCGGCGACTGGAGCTCCCTGCTTATGGCGCTCCAAGACTGGCGCTCAGCCGAGCCTGCCCTGCGGGAGATCGATGCAAAGCTCCGACAGGGCTCCTGGGCACAGATAAAAGGGGCCACGGAGGTTGTATTTCTCGCCCCCTTGCCGCGCACCTGGGCCCTCCTCGACGGCAGCGCCTACGTTGAGCACATAAAGCTTGTGCGCAAGGCCCGTGGCGCAGAGTTGCCCGAGGATCTGCTCACAATTCCTCTCATGTACCAGGGCGCGAGCGACAACCTGCTCGCGCCAACCGCGGACATCCCCCTTCAGGACCCCGGCTTTGGGATGGACTTTGAGTCCGAAGTTGCAGTGATAACAGACGGGGTTCCGATGGGAACGGGCTCTAGCGATGCGGCGCGCCACATCAAGCTCATCACCCTGATGAACGACGTCAGCTTAAGGGAGCTCATCCCGAGAGAGCTGGCCACTGGGTTCGGCTTCTTTCACGGCAAGCCGCCGTCCTCCTTTGCTCCTTTTGCCCTGACTCCCGACGAGCTCGGCGATTCCTGGAGGGACGGGCGCCTGCACCTGCCGATAGAAACGACCCTAAACGGATCGCTCTTTGGCAGGCCTAATTGTGGGGAGATGCACTTCTCCTTCCTTCAGCTCATTGAGCACGCAGCCCGTACACGCCCCTTGAGCGCCGGGACCATCATCGGCAGCGGAACCGTCTCGAATGAGGACAGCTCGGTTGGCGCAAGCTGCCTGGTGGAGCAGCGCATGAGAGAGAAGATC
>JAFMJG010000157.1 GCA_017853605.1 bacterium | reverse complement strand
CGGATGGGTACTACGCGCTCGACGATGCCGGACGGCGTGCGCAAGGCATCCCTGCAGTCGACAAGCACCAGTACGCAAGGGACAACGGCATGGCGATACTTGCGATGGCGGAGCTCTACGCAACCACCGGCGATCCGCGCCACCTGCAGGCGGCAACACGCGCTGCGGAGTGGCTTGTCACGAGCCGCCGGGGGAGCAACGGGAGCTTTCGCCACGGCGACGACACCGGGGAGCCCCTGTGCCTGGCCGACTCGCTCTGGGCGGGCCGGGGGCTCCTCGCGCTGTACGCTGTGACTGGGGATCGCGCGTGGCTAGCCCGGGCGAGAGAGACGCTAGGAGCCATTGAGCAGCTCTTCAGCAACCCCGATGGTGCTGGGTTCCTCTCAAGCGCCCCAGGCCCGCAGAGCCCCCTTCGGCCGGCGATCCGCCTTGAGGAGAATATCGCGCTGGCGCGCTTCGCAAATGAGCTGTTCCGCTACACGGGGGACGCCTCGTTTCAGGGGGCAGCACGCAGGGCGCTCTCATTTGCTGCGCAGCGGGAGGCGGCTCTCGGCTCGATATCGGAGCCTGGAGTGCTCCTCGCTGGCGAGGAGCTCGCCACGGATCCCCCGCACTTCACCGTCGTTGGGGGGAAGGGGGATGCGGCGGCTCAAGAGCTCTTCGCCGACACGCTCAAGGTGCCGGCCGTATACGCGCGACGGGAGTGGTGGGATAGGCAGGAGGGCCCCATGCCTAATCCCGATGTGCAGTACCCGCAGCTCCCCAAATCGGCAGCGTTTGTGTGCGCCAACAAGCGCTGCTCCCTCCCGATCTTTGGGGGTGAGGAGCTCACCTCCCGAATTGCGCAGGTTTTCGCGGCGAAGTAACCTTTCGGCATGCGAGTAGTCGAAACAGGGGTTCTTTACACCGGAAAGCTGCGGGGCGTGCGCGAGGTGCTTGAGGCGCCCGACGGCCGACGGTTTGTGCACGAGACGATTGAGCACCCTGGCGCCGTCGTCATTTTGCCGATCCTCCCGGATGGGCGGCTGGTCTTCATCGAGCAGTACAGGCACTCAGTGCGCAGCGCTATTCTTGAGCTTCCGGCGGGAACTCTCGAAAAGGGCGAAGATCCGGCGGTGTGCGCGCAGCGCGAGCTGCGGGAGGAGATCGGCATGGCAGCGCGAGAGCTTGTCCCGCTCGGCACCATCCTTCCTGCCCCGGGCTTCTGCAGCGAGGTGCAGCACATCTTTTGCGCGCGTGGCCTCTATGAGAGCAAGGGCACGCCGGATGAGGATGAGGCCATAACTTCGGTGCCCCTCACCAAGAGCGAGGCTGAAGAGGCAGTGCGGGCCGGGCGCATCGTCGACGCCAAGTCTCTGGCGCTGCTGCTCAAGGCCCAGCTTGTGGGGCTTGTGTAACGGGGGCCGATGCTTAAGGGAACAGGACTCAGAATCAGGGGAGCGCTTGGTGCCTTCACCATCCTGTGCGGCCTCGGGCTTATGTGGGGCGGGGCTATCCGGGATTTCGACAACCGCGGGAGTGTCCGCAAGGCGCTTCGGGAGGCGGAGACAATCGATCCCACAGTGTCCGACCCCAACAACAATGGCAGGCTCATCGTTGCGCCGGGCGCCCTGACCGCAGCAGAGCTCCTCGGGGACGAGTTCATCAAGCCGGGCCAGTACATCGCGCTGCGCCGCCATGTGGAGATGCTGCAGTGGGTCGAGAAGCGCGTGCCGAACTCGCCTGAGCCTGACTACGTGCTAGAGTGGAAGCCGGGGCAGGTGGACTTCTTCTCGTTCAAGGTTCCGCAGGGCCATGAGAACCCGCTGCTGACGATAAAGCCTGCGACTCTCGTTGCGGCGGGCGTGCGCTTCTCTGGTTTTGACGGCACAAAGATCGCCGAGGCGCTCGACCCTCGCGAGGCGCTGCAGCTCAATCAAGAAACGCTTGCGGACCCGGCGCGCGAAGTTCAAGAGAACAAGATCGTCATTCGCCGCGATCCCAGCAGCAAAGTGTTCCTGCTCGGTGACATCCGCGTGTGGCACACAGTAGCGCTTGCGGGCGACTACACCATCATGACTGTGCAGAAGGACGAGCGCACGCTGCTCGGCAGCAAGACGTCCGGCGACCTCATCATCCGGCGCGGAAAGCTCAACAAGGAGGAGTTCCTTCGGCTTGAGGGTGAGGAAGCAAACGAGGCCAACTTCAGCATCATGTACCTCGGGGCCGCCATCCTCTGGATAGGGCTCATCTCAGTGATGTCCAGGTTCGCGAGCTCCCTCGATCTGCGGCCAAAGGCTCAGCTGCAGGGCATGCCGGCAGTGATCGCCGTGAGCTCCGGAATCACGATCGTTACCTTCATTGTGTTCTGGCTTCTCGCTCTCGTTGGGTGACGGCGCGCGACGTGCGGTCGGGCTAGTGCACGTTCTGGCTCGGGTCGTTTGGCCCATTCTCGCGAGACCCCTTCACGACGCGAAGCTTCGATCTCTTCTTGAGGCGCTCAAGCTTCCAGGTGTAGTAGGCGAGCTCAATCCGCTGGCGCAGGGCGCCAACGCCGAGCGCGCGCGGGCGGTACATGTAGGCGTAGCACAGGCCGGCCGCGAAGAGCTCAGGGAGCACCGGCACGAAGCCGCCAAAGACGCCGTTGAGCGCGGCAAAGCCGACGCCGATCAGGGCGAAGGTCTTGCCCCGGACAGGAGATCCCCAGAAGTTTAGCACCTGCCCAGAGAAATGCGCCGTGAGGCCAAAGAGCACCCACAGCGTGGTGATCACGGGGCGCGCGCCAGGATAGAGCATCCCGTAAAAGGCCGCAGGAGCGAGCGCCGCAAGCAGCAGCACGATGCCCTCTGCGACGAGGGGAATGCCGAGCGCCAGCCGCACGAAGCGCCGCTTCCCCCAGCGCGCCTCGAGGGTCCCGCCGAGGCTGTAGAGGATGAGCGCATTGAGGATTACCTCTAGGGGCGTCACGCCGATGAGCAGCGTCGTAAAGGGCCGCCACACCTGCAGCCGAAAGATCGTCAGGTCTGGGGCGAACAGGAGCGCTGTGCTGCCCGACTGCAGCAGGATCCCCTGTGTGACGGACGCCGCGACGGAGGCGATCGCGAGCACGTGGGCGGCGCTGTGAAAGGATGGGGAGCCAAAAAATCTGCGTGCCATGAGCGGAGCCTCTTACTCGTTGGGGCATAGTAGCGGGAAAGCCCTTCAAGAGGAAAGGCACAAGAGGCGCTCGCGCGCAGCTTGGGCACCCCGAAGCGCAGGGCTACGGGGTGCCCGCCAGCTTCGCTGCCAGATCTCCGCGAAGGTCGATGCCGATGGCAGCCCGGATAGCCCCTGCAACTGCGCGGAAGGCTGGGATCTCGTCGAAGGGGTTGGCATCGCGAGAGCGGTTGCGCTCGCTAGTGACCCTTACGGCGAGAGTGCCCCCGATGCAGTCAACGAGCAGCGAGTCAGTGACCTGCGGCGCGTAGCCGAGGCTTGCAAAGCCGAGCAGGCTCCGGAAGCGCTCGATGCCGATGCGCAGAAATGTTGGCTTCAGCGGAGCAACGTAGCCTAGCAGGCGCAGCGGCACCCAGGGGGGGAGCGGGCCGGCGCGGTGCTGCTCAAGGGTATGCACGATGTGGTGCGTGCCCTCAAAGCTCTGGAAGGCAGAGAGGAGCGAGACCTCGAACGGCTCAAGCGCAAGGGTGGGCTCCTCGTGCGGCACAGCCGCCAGCCCCCCAAGCCGAAAGACCTCGTCGTGCGAGGGGTGTCCAACACCTGGCAGCAGCTCGTCCTGTGCGTTGCGGCCCTTGAGATCGCGCACGGCGCCCGCCCCCTGCTGCGCCAGGAGCGGCAGCACCTGTCGCAAAAAGCCGTCGGCGACGTCGCACAGCGCCCCATCACTGATCGGGTGCTGAGCGGAGTACTCTAGGCCGTAGCCACCGAGGATCCAGCTGCGGGTGCGGTGAAGAGATGACATGTGGCTTAAACCCTCAAGGGCGCCTGCGGGTTAGGGCCCGAGCGCGCCTTCATAGTACAGCCCAGCGCGCGGGTCCGACTAGGTTCTTTCTTAGGCCAGCCAACTGGGGCTTAGCTCCTAGCCGCTTGGAGTGTGGGACAGGAGCGACGGGCAACAAATTTTTGGCGTAATCCCCTCAGCGCCCGCGTGCAGCTGCCGAGGGGAAAGACAACGCAGAGGCGGCATGAGGCGGCTGACCCCTACACTTTAGGTGGGGTGCAGCCGCAGGAAGAAGAGGCGCTCCGTGACCCAGTTCGGGAGCGGGGGCGCCGATAGGCCGGGCGCTGTGTCGCAATTGGGGGGGATATGATCCGCATCGTTTCAGCATCAGAAAAGTGCTCTCATCGTGCGTTGTGGCTGGGTAAAGGCTCGCTCGCAGTGGCAGCCATAGCGTGGCTCCTCGGCGTAGGCGGCGTTCCCCAGGCGGCCGCAAACCCGCCGGCACCCGCAGCGCCCGCAGCGCCGGCGGTGTGCTTCCCAGGCGCTGATATCACCTGCTCTCCGAAAGTTGAGCAAAAGACGGCCAAGCCCTCCGAAGCGAAGCCGTTGGGCGTTTTGTTTCGAAAGGACTGCGCTCAGGCGCCTCCTTCACCAGACGGCTATGAAGTCATCCCGCTGACCGGGGATCAGGGCTCCGGCCAGCACTCGTATGCAGTGCCAGTCACTTTCACCGGACTCGCCGCAAGCGTCACGGTCGATGTCGTGTACACCGGCTTGGCTCGCGCAGTAGGGACGGGCACGCCGCGTGCGTGCCAGCTGATGTTGCTCGACGTCAAAAAGGGGTCGGATGCCCTCACCATGGTTCATGTCGGTTCTACTTGCAATTCTGAGCACTCAACGATCTCCCGCCGGTTTGTTCTTACAGGGCTTGAGCCGGGAGCTTCTTACACGATAACGCCACGGGTCGCCTGCAGCTACATGATGAGCAACGTAAGGACTCAGGGGTTTGTGTGCTCGTTCCAGAACTTCAGCGCGACCCTCGTTTGGCCGTTCGGAAACCCAGCATAACCGAGGTCTATTAGACTGTGGCGGACGGGGGCACGAGGGGAGGAAGATGATAGGCACGAGCGTGGGATATTGGCGAGGAGTGCGCGGGGCCCTGTCTGCCTCGGCTGTCGCAGCCATTCTTCCCCTCATTTCTGTTGCCGCGCCAGCATTCGCCCAGGGGCAATCCAGCGGGGGCATCCAGGTCTGCTCGACCTCAAATGACCTGACGTGCTCCCCGAAGATTGATCGTGGCGCCTCGAAGTACTCCCCCAGCAGCGCCATTAAGGGAGTTCAGATCAAGAAAGCCGCAAGGCAGGGGTACGCTGCCGTAGACCCCGAGCTTGACCCGGTCGATGTTCTTCAAGTTGCGGACAGGTGCGGCAGCCCGCCCTATGCCAGGTGCCCCGAGGTGTTCTACGGTGTTGGGCTCAATTTCACCGGCCTGGCGGCGAGCGCCACGGCTCTCGTGCAGGTAAAGGGGGTTGGGACGCGCACAGGCGAAGGGGGATCGGCTCCTCAACGGGCGTGCACGGCGCTAACCCTCGACCTCTTTAAGCGCACGGGGACCCAGGAGTCGCTCGAAGCCAGCTTTGCTATAGGCTCGCTGTGCGAGCAGCAGGAGCAGATTGTCAATTCTTCGATCACGCTGCAGAACCTCTCGCCAGGCGCGGATTACTCGTTCCGGGGCAGGGTTCTATGCACCTACGCCAATATCCCCGAGAACAGCACGGGATTCTTCGACTGCCGGGCGCGGGACTTTGAGATCGAGCTGGTGTGGCCTTT
>JAFMJG010000156.1 GCA_017853605.1 bacterium | reverse complement strand
TTGGAATCCTGCTTTCTCTGGCCGGTGAGGGGCATGCTCGTGATCGGTGTCGGCGCAGGTCGTGCCACCAACCACCCCTCGAGACGACTCGACCTGCCGAACCGGATAGAGGATCTGATGTCCCGACGGCAACGCCGGTGCCGCCGACGGCGACGCCCATCCCCAAGCCGACAATCAAGATATCGGTGCCCGCTCCGGACGTTTCGGGCTGCAGCAAAAGAGCTATTGAGGGCGGTGCTTCGGGCAAGTTCCGTGGGAAGATCGCAGCCGGGATCGCGAATATCATCGAAGATATGAGAATCTCAAAAGGGGCTTATGCAGCGTGCCGAATTGTTCCGGTTGCAGAGATGAGAAACTCATGCTGCATCACCGCGCGCCAGGAGTCGATCGACCGTTGCAAGCAAGAGGTGCTGGCTCGCTCAGCGTCGAATCCGGAGTGTGTGATGCCCCCGCGTCCGTGCCCGCTGCGGCCAGCATTGCTCGCCGCATGCGTGAAGCAGCGCATAACGGCTCAGTGCTGTCAGGCATTGCGGCCACAGGGGGAGGATCTTCTTACGGCGGCGTGCGTAACGGTTGCAGATCAGCTGTCGAGCGGATGTACCGTGCCGGCGCCGGAGCCGGGCTCAGAGTCCGGATCAATCCTTACGCCGCTCCTTGGCTTCTTGAGGACACCAACACCCGTGCCGACAGTGGCTCCAGCCGTTGTGCCGACAGTGGTACCAACGGTGGTGCCGACTGTAGTAGTGCCGACCGTGATGCCGACGGTTCCGCCGACTGTCGTGCCCACAAAGCAGGTAACGGTGGTGCCGACAGAGACCTCGATGCCGATGGCGACCTCTACGCCGGAGCAGACTCCGGGCAGCGGGAGCATGCGGTAGACCGATTTAACTGTGCTTTAACTGCACGCTTTAACTGCACCCGGGGTGCTTTAACTGTACCCAGGGTGCTTTTAACTGTACCCGGAGCACTTTAAGTGTACCCGGGGTACTTTCAGTGGTACCGACCATTTTAGTACCCCGGGTACAGCCACCCCAGCGACGAGTAGCAACAAGCGAACGCCGTGTCCGAACTTCCTGGGAATGGCAAAGCGAATGAAATATCACCCCCACGGTAGTGTGCTCTTTTGCACATTTAGCGTCGAAGAGGGGCTCCTTCTACTAAGCAATCCTCTCTGCTTGGCCATCATCAAGAGTTGCCTTGCCCGGGCACAGTGCCTGTGTCCCGTTAAGATCTGCCACATCCTTATTGAGGCTACACACGTTCACATGGTGCTGGTGGTAGACAATCCCGATGACGTGTCCGGTTTCATCCGAAACTTTAAGGTGGAGACTGCCCACATGCTGAATCGCCTGTTGGGAAGGGACAAGCGCACCATCTGGTGCGAGGGGTACGATAGTCCAATAGTCTTAACACCGCTTCGAGCTCTGGTTGCCATCGCTTATCTGTACTCAAACCCTGCGAAAGATGACCTTGAGGTGTCTATCGACCGGTACCCAGGCTTTTCATCGTGGAAGATGTTCCAACAGGGAAAGCTCTTGATGGGCTGGAGACGCTTAAGGCGATTTCAGTTTCAACCTCTGCCGCACAGCAGCCACTGCCAGGAGGGCTACTCCCGCGAGGCCCGTCGCTTGCTGGGAGAGGCAAGCGAAGTTCAGCCTTTCAGGCTTGAGCCGAACGCCTGGATGGAAGCCTTCGGTATTCGGGATAGCTCGGCACAACAGCAGATAAACAACCGCCTAATGCAACGGGTCAGGATGCTTGAGCACCGTGCGCAGCTCCGTAGGAACAAGAGCGGCAAGCCTGTGCTAGGGCGGTACAGAATGCTCGCTGAGAGGCTCCGCCCGACACACCGTCCCCGGCGCTCGGGCAGGAAGACGTGGTGCCTCTCGGAGAGGCGTGATGTTCGGGTGCGCTTCATTCGCTTCTTCAAGGAATTAATGCACAAGGCACGTGCCATAAGGGAGCGATGGCTAGCGGGCGATGTTGACGCGAAGTACCCGCCCGGTTTGTATCCTCCCAGTATGCCGAAACTGGCCAACGTTATCGGTTGGTAGTGAGTTACGCCTTAAAGTCTCTGCGGTTTCTCATCCGCAAGGGGTTGGTGCGCCCAGCGCTACCCTGACCCGCGCTTAAAATCCGCCGAACCTGACCGCCGCAGTCAGGCGGCTAGCCAGTTTTTTTGTGACGGGGGCCTGTACCGGGGGTACAGGCTAGAGGACGTCGCGCATCTTGGAGCCGATTTCGTGCGGGGAGCGCACCACATGGATGCCCGCGGCAGAAAGCGCCGTAAACTTCGCCTCCGCCGTGTCGTCCCCCCCACTGATAATCGCCCCGGCATGGCCCATCCGTCGTCCCGGAGGCGCCGTCGCCCCTGCAATGAACGACACCACCGGCTTCTTCATGTTAGCCTTCACCCACTTCGCGGCTTCCACCTCAGCATTGCCCCCGATCTCGCCGATCATCACCACGGCGTCCGTCTCCGGGTCCTCATTAAACAGCTTCAGGCAGTCAATAAAGCTCGTGCCGTTCAGCGGGTCTCCGCCAATCCCGATGCACGTCGACTGGCCCATGCCCAGCGCTGACAGCTGAAACACAGCCTCATACGTCAGCGTGCCGCTGCGCGACACAACCCCGATCCTGCCTGGCTTGTGGATGAACCCCGGCATAATGCCGATCTTCGCCTGCCCCGGAGTGATAATCCCCGGGCAGTTGGGCCCAATGAGGCGCGTGCGACGCCCCTGCATAAACGTCGCAACCTTCAGCATGTCCAGCACCGGAATGCCCTCCGTAATGCAGATCACAAGGTCTAGGTCAGCGTCTACAGCCTCCATAATCGCATCAGCCGCAAATGGCGGCGGCACGTAGATGATCGACACGTTCGCCCCCGTGGCCTCTTTCGCCCCGACCACCGTGTCGAAGAGCGGGATGCCCTCAAAATCCTGCCCCCCCTTGCCCGGGGTTACCCCAGCCACCATCTGGGTGCCGTACTCTCGGCACGCCCGGGTGTGGAAGGCTCCAGTCTTTCCCGTGATTCCCTGCGTTACAACGCGCGTGTTCCTGTCTACCAAAACGCTCATGGTGCCCTACCCTCCCCTACTTCGCCAAAGCCACGATCTTCTTCGCAGCGTCATCCATCGTGTCCGCCGGCGTAATCGCAAGGCCAGACTCCGCAAGCATCTTGCGGCCGAGATCAACATTTGTTCCCTGCAGCCGCACCACCAGCGGCACCTTGAGCCCCACCTCCTTGGCTGCCTCAATAATGCCGGTGGCGATCACGTCGCACTTCATGATGCCGCCGAAGATGTTCACCAAAATCCCCTTCACCTTCGTGTCCGAGAGCAGGATGCGGAAAGCCTCCGTGACGTTCTCCTTCGTGGCGCCGCCGCCCACGTCGAGGAAGTTCGCCGGCTCGCCGCCAAAGGCCTTGATGATGTCCATCGTCGCCATCGCGAGCCCGGCGCCGTTAACGAGGCAGCCGATATTGCCGTCAAGGCCAACGTAGTTGAGCCCGTACTTCTGGGCCCGCAGGTCGCGCGGATCCTGCTCATCATAGTCCAGCATCGCGTGAATCGCCGGCTGCCTAAAGGCGGCGTTGTCCTCGAGCGCCGCCTTTGCGTCCAGCAGCACGAAGGTTCCCTCCTTCGTGAGCACGAGCGGGTTAATCTCAAGCAGCGCCAGATCGCTCTGCGTAAAGGCCTTGTACAGCCCCTTGACCACCTCTGCGAAATGCTTGCGGGACTCAACCGGGATGCCGAGGTCGATGGCGAGCTTGGCCGCCTGGTACCCCTGCAGCCCAACCTTCGGGTCGATTCTCACGTTGAGGATCTTCTCGGGGGTCTCGTGCGCAACCTCCTCGATCTCCATTCCGCCCTCAGTCGAGGCGATGATCGAGACGCAGCGCTTGGCGCGGTCCACCAGCAGGCTGAGGTAGTACTCCTTGGCGATGGCGCACCCTGCCTCTACGTACACCTTGTGGACGATCTTGCCTGCTGCGCCGGTCTGCGGCGTGACGAGCTTCATCCCGAGGATCTTCTGGGCGGCCTCGCGAGCCTCGGCGGAGCTCTTGGCGAGCTTCACCCCTCCAGCCTTGCCGCGGCCCCCTGCATGCACCTGCGCCTTGACGACACACACGCCACCGCCCAAGAGGTCCGCTGCCGCCTCGGCCTCGCCGGGGGTGTAACAGAGGTGCCCCTTGAGGATCGGCAGCCCAAATCCCTGCAGCACCTGCTTCGCCTGATATTCATGGAGGTTCATACTCTTTCCGCCTCTTTTTCTTCTCGTGAGATGTTTAGGACTACAAGATCGCCAGGAGCTGCTTGACGCGATCCGCTGACTCGTGGAGCGCCTTCTTCTCGTCGGCGTTGAGCTCGATCTCAACGATCTTCTCGACCCCGCCCCTGCCCATCACAATCGGGACGCCGATGTAGAGCCCCTTAAGGCCGTACTCGCCATTGAGCATCACCGCTGCCGCAAGCACCCGGCGCTCATCGCGCAGGTACGCCTCAACCATCTGGATGGCCGATGCTGCCGGCGAGTAGAACGCTGAGCCGGTCTTGAGCAGCGCCACTACCTCGCCTCCGGCGCCACGGACGCGCTTCTCGATCGCGTCGAGACGATCGGCCTTAATGAGGTTCGCGACTGGGATGCCGTTGCACGTCGTGTACGAGCGGACGGGCACCATGTCGTCGCCATGCCCGCCGAGGACGAAGGCTGAGACCGAAGAGACGGACACGTTGAGCTCCTCGGCGAGGAATGCCTGGTAGCGGGCCGTGTCGAGCACCCCTGCCATGCCGATGACGCGCTGCGCCGGGAACCCCGTCTCCTTCTGCATCAGGTAGACCATCGCATCAAGCGGGTTGGTGACAACGATGACGAGCGCGTTGGGGGCGTGCTCCTTGATCCCCTTGGCGACGTTGCGCACGATCTCCGCGTTCGTCTTGACGAGGTCGTCGCGGCTCATGCCTGGCTTGCGAGGAAGCCCTGAGGTGACGACGCACACATCAGCGCCGGCGATATCAGCGATATTGTTCGTGCCGGTAATCTTGAAGTCGAGCCCGAATACAGGGGCAAGATGGGAAAGATCAAGAGCCTTGCCCTGCGGCATACCCTCAACAACGTCAAAGAGGACCACGTCCCCAAGCTTGCGCATGCCGCACAACAAGGCGAGCGTTCCACCAATCTGTCCGGCACCAATGAGAGCGATCTTCTTCCTGCCTGCTGAGCTGCTTGCCATCTCTATTTCTTCTCCTACCGTCGTTTCGGGCTGGCGCTAACGCCCCCCGCTATTTTCCGGCGCGCTGCGCGCCAAATGAGACGCCCCAGTTTGCGCCCCTTCAAGCGACACGTAAAGCCCTGTAGTGAGGCTACAGCGCCCGACCCAAAATCCCAAAAAGATGTGCAAAAACAACTATCTAGGCGACTACTGATCAGCCGACTGCCGCGCCCCGGGCGGCAACACAACGTCCCCAGGCTGGGGAGCCTTTGGCTCGGCCTTAAGCCCCTCAACAACCCCCATCTGCCGAAGCAGCTCGTTCATGTCCGTCTTAGAGAGATCAAGGGCCCCAGCCCCCCCGGGCTGCGAGAGCGAGACAAAGCTCGGGTTGGACCTAGCGAGCTGCTTTGCCACCTCGAGGCGCAGCATCGCCTGCCCCCCCTTGCCCGAGAGCGCCGCTATCTGCTTGCGCAGCCCCTCCGCCTCTGCAGAGCCCTCAGCAGCGATCGCCTTGGCCTCGTTGCTCTTTGCGGCGAAGAAGCTGTCGCCCTGGTACACCGACTGCTCCTTGTAGCCCTTGGCCTCAGCGA
>JAFMJG010000155.1 GCA_017853605.1 bacterium | reverse complement strand
CTATTCAGTGACAACGGTCGCCCTGGCTAGCTCGCAAGAGAGCGAATCAAAGAGAAGCAAAGTAAAAAAGTAGGGCGAGCGGCGCCACCCCAGGCACCGTGCTACGGGGTCACGGCCTCGACTGTCTGGATGAGGATCGGAGTAGCCGAGATCTCCGGCTCCGGCGTGAAAGCCGGCGGCGTTGCCTCTGGGGTGGTGGTATCGGGGGCGGCGAAGGTCGCCTCGCTGGTGGGGGTTGGCTCAGCTGGTGTCGGTTCTCCTGGGGTCGACTCAGGTGAGGGCAGGGGGCTCGGCCCGTACGTTACCGGCGCGCTCAGTGTCTCTTCTGGCTGCGGGGTTAGGGGCAGCTGCACCTCTGGGGTCTCAGAGGGGATCGATGTTGCAGCCGACGGGTACGGAGGGGCGGTTGGCTGCGGCTCCTGTGTCACACGGGTTTCGGGGGTCTCCTCTGGGACGGCGGTAATCGGCTTCGTTGCAGAGGGGGCTGGAGTCGGGGTCTCGGGAACCGTGCACCCAGCAGAGACGGAGGCAACTGAGGCCTCACACTGCCGCAGCAGCCCGTTGAGCACCTGGTCATCGATCGATGTGCAACACTTAATGCGCAGCCGCTCGGTGATCCTCTCGCGAACGCACTCAAAGGGCTTGAGCAGCCGGCATGAAACCGGCTTCGGGGCGCAGGGATTCTCGGCAGCCTCCTGCCCGATTATCCGTTCCTTACACTTCGACAGGGAGGTATCCGCCACCTCCTTGCAGCAGGTGTTCCTGGTCGAGCCGGTAAAAAGGTGACAGCCAGCGTAGAGCGGCCCGGTTGCGCCGATATCCTTGGAGATCTCTGCGGTGTCCTTCCTCATCTCCTCGTAGTACTTCGAGCGCGCCAGGTCGCGGCCCTTTGGGTGGCACTGCGAGAGGTCAGGGCGCGGAATCGAGCCTGCAGCTGCGGCTGATGCTTGCACTGAGTCGCCATCGTCGAGGATCGGGTTTTGCGGGCACCCCTGACGGCCGCAGCGCGGCGCTGCAGCACCCTCTGCAGCAAATGCTGTGAGGAGGGCGAAGAGGAGGATCACGGCTAGGGGGACTCGGGCGGAGAGCTTCATAGAGGTTCCGAAAAAAAAGCGCTGCTAGGCGTCGAGATACTACCCGGCAGGTGGGCACAAAAGAAGGGGTGCTGGGGCACGAGCGGGCAGATGGCAGCGGGTTTTTGCGCTTCGCCCCACCTCTGGACAGTCTGCTTCTGACGGTTTGAATCAGAAATGGGCGGGATTAGCTGAAAGGGCAAGCGAAGAGCCAGGAGCGCCCCGCCGTGCCCTACGACTGCGCCTCCTGCCACGAGTGGCCCGAGCCGGCATCAACCTTCAAGGGCACCTTGAGGTCGATTACCTGCTCCATCGCCTTTGTGACGGCTGCGATGAGCTCCCGGTTCCTCTCCTCGCCGTGATCGGGGGCCTCAATCAGCAGCTCGTCGTGGATCTGCAGGATGAGGGACGCTCCCGGATAGCGCTGCGAGAGGAGATCGTCGACGCGCAGCATGGCGATCTTGATAATGTCTGCTGCCGAGCCCTGGAGCGGGGCGTTTATGGCGGCCCGCAGCGCGAAACCCTGGTCGCGGCCGCTGGTGTCGATCGAGGTGATGACGCGCTTGCGCCCGAAGATCGTCTGCACCTCCCCCTGCGAGAGCGCCGCCTCCTCAAGCTTGGCGAAGTACTCCTTAACTCGAGGGTAGCGGTTGAAGTAGCTCGTGATGTAGCTGCTCGCTTGGCCCACAGGGATGCCGAGCTCCTTGCCGAGGCGGAAGGCGCCCATGCCGTAGACGATGCCGAAGTTTATGGTCTTGCCGATCCGGCGCTCGTGGTCCGACACCTCCTCATCAGCGCCGAGCCCCATAATCTCGCGCGCCGTGTTGGCGTGAATGTCGGTGCCCTGACGGAAGGCGCGGATCAGGTTGTCATCCCCGCTCAGGTGGGCGAGGAGGCGAAGCTCTATTTGCGAGTAGTCCGCTGCGATGAAGAAGTTGCCCCGCTCCGGGATAAAAGCCGAACGGATCCTTCCCCCCTCGGTGCCCTGCACCGGAATGTTCTGCAGGTTGGGATCGGAGCTCGAGAGCCGCCCGGTGCTCGTGATGGCCTGGTTGAGGCGCGTGTGGACGCGGCCCGTTACCGGCGAGATCTGCCCCGCCAGCGCATCCGTGTAGGTGGACTTGAGCTTGTGGAGGGTGCGGAACTCAAGGATCAGCTTGGGCAGCTCATGCGACTCAGCGAGCTTCTCAAGCACTGAGGAGTCGGTTGAAAAGCCGCTCTTTGTCTTCTTGACGCCCTTGGTCGAGATTCCGAGCTTCGTGAAGAGCACCTCAGCGAGCTGCTTCGTCGAGTTGATGTTGAACTCGCAGTCAGCGAGCGCGTAAATGCGCTTTTCGAGCCGCGCAAGCTCCTCGGCAAACTCGGCCGACATGCTCTCAAGCTTCGCCCGGTCAACCTTGACGCCCGCCCGCTCCATGCGCGCCAGCACCGAGATGAGCGGCACCTCAAGCTCGTTGAGCACCTTAGAGAGCCCCGCCTCCTCAGCAAGCGGCAAGAGCTTCTCCTTGAGCAGCCAGGCGTAGTGCGCGTCCTGGCAGGCGTAGCGCGTGGCTGCCGCGATCGGCACCTGCGAGAAGTCGGCAACCCCCTCCGTCACTTCGTCGTACTCAATGACGGGGAGCTGCAGGAACTCGTGGGCGAGGGCGGTGAGGTTAAAGCTTCTGCTGTCGGGGTTGAGGAGGTACGCAGCGACCATTGAGTCAAAGGTTACGCCCCGCACCGCGATGCCGTGAATGAGGAGCACGCCGATATCGTACTTCACGTTCTGGCCGCACTTGGCGATAGCCGGGTCCTCAAATGGGCCCTTCACCGCGCGAGCAAAGTCATCCCAAGAGACCTGTCCCTCCTGGCCCGTGTGCCCGACTGGCACGTACCACGCGCCGCTGTCTCCCCAACAAAACGAGACGCCAACAATCTTTGCCTCGTGCAGGGCCAGGGAGGTTGTCTCGAGGTCAAACGAGAAGGAGCGCTGCTGCTGCAGCTGCCTCACCCACTCCGGGAACTCCTCTGCCGTGACGGCCTTGTACTCAAAGCGAGCGGCAGCATCGCTGTTGCGGGCAGCGCCAAGGATCTTCTGGAAGTCCTTGAAGAGGGAGTGGAACTCAAGCTTCTCGAACAGCTCGCGCAGGTGCTCAACGTCGAGCTCCCTCCTGGTCAGCAGCGCCTCAACATCGGGGCTGCCGTCCTGGATCTCCTCAAGGGGAACTTTGCGATCCACCTGGACGAGCTTGTGCGAGAGCCGCAGCATATCGAGGTTTGACCTGATGGACTCGGCGATCTTCTTTCGGTTCCGGATCTCCGGATCGTTCTCGATCTCGCCCACCTTGGCGATAACCTCCTCGACGCTCCCGTGCTTCTGGATCAGCTGGGTGGCGGTCTTCGGTCCGATCCCCTCGACGCCCGGCACGTTGTCCGAGGAGTCGCCCGTCAGCGCCAGCACCTCGGTTACCTGCGAAGGGAGCACGCCGAACTTCTCCTGCACCCCGGGGATCCCGTAGTGCTTGTCCTTCATCGTGTCCCAGATCTGCACATGCTCCGAGACGAGCTGCATGAGGTCCTTGTCCCCAGACACGATCACGACCTCGTTGTTGCGCTCGACGAGCCTCTCGGTGAGTGTTGCGATGATGTCGTCAGCCTCGTACCCAGGGCACTCAAGCACCGGGAGCCCCAGCGCCTTTGATATCTCGCGGAAGTAGGGCATCTGCTCAACGAGCTCGGGCGGGCACTCGGTGCGGTTGGCCTTGTACTCGGCGTAGAGCTCGTTGCGGAAGGTCTTCCTGCCGGCATCGAACACGATTGCAACCCTGGATGAGTTCGCCTCGCTGACTGTCTTCTGGATCATCTTGAGGAACCCGAAGAGGGCGTTGGTTGGAAACCCGCTCTTGGTGGTAAGCCGCTGGATGGCGTAAAAGGCGCGGAAGATGTAGCCCGAGCCGTCGATGAGGTAGGTGCGCTCAGAAGGGGTTGTCATGACAGGAGGTTACGAGGGGCGAGCACTCCCGTCAACAGCGCGGGCTAGGCCGCAGCAGGGTTTCGTGACCCTTTTGTTACAGGAGCTTTACGGAAACCGGAGGCCCCCTCGCAATATCCCCGTATGAGGAGAGCGGGTGATGAGGCTTGATGCAGTGGCAGCAGAGACCGTGTCGGGTGGCGCGAGCGTCATCCGGCTTGGCTGTGCCCGCCACGATGCCGCAGGCAGCACGCCGGCGAAACCTCCTCATGCCCCGACTCTCCTGGCCCAATCAGGGCGCTGGCACGCCCCCCGTTGCCACGCCTTTGGGACCTCCTGCGCCTGAGTGTGCTGCTTGTGAAGGGCCATGGTTCCCTGCGTTGCAGGGTGAAGCTCAGGAGAAGGAGCGTCTGGGAGCTTGGCGCACAATGGCCTGGAGGCGGCTCTTCGCTGCACAACTGTCTGCTCCTTCCAGCAGCGAGTAGGGGCCCTCAGGGTGTTTTGCGCCCAGCGTGAACGCATTGGCGCGTCCCAGGGCGGGAGGCTCTGGGACGCTTTTTTTTTGCGAAAGATCTGCCGCGCCCCCGTGTAACCCCGCCTGCGCGCCTCCGGTTGGGAGTTTTGTTACCACATCGTGATGAGTGCGTGAGGCTGCCGTGAGGGCTGGCAGCCATATCCCTTTGCGTGTGTGGCGGATGTTCGCCGGTTTGTCAGTGAGGGCCAAAAAGGAGAACGAATGGCAGGGGATTTTTAGGAGCGATAGTTGCGGCTGCAGCGGTGTGCAGCGTGCCTATGGTGGCGTGTGCCGAGGAGCTCACCGCAGTGGTCGACGCGATCTATACCATCGGGAATTCTATGGCGAATTCAGGCGCGCGGCCGGTGGCGAGCCGCTCGGTTGGGCTGATCCTCACGCTGAAGGGCAAGATCTACAGCCAGAACAAGACTACCGGCGCACCTATCGAGGCGGGGGACGTCAAGCAGCTCAGCATCGTCCTTCCCAACAAGGTAGCAGATCGCACCAACGCCCAAGATATCTGCATACGGCGAGCAGAGGCGCTCATGGCGGGCGAGAACCAGCGCGCACGGCTTGAGATCGCGATGGAGGGGGCTCGCGTGGGCGAGCAGCACTACAAGGTGTTTCAGCTCTTGGGGTGCTCAGACCTGAGGGTCAACACGGTCGTTACCGTGACTCCGACCCCGACAGCAACACCAAGGCCGACAGCCGTGCCCTCATCGACGCCAACTCCGAGGCCGACTGCGACGGCAACTCCGACCCAAACTCCGACGCGGACTCCGACCCCGACCCGCACGCCAACTCCAGCTCCTCGGGTGTGAGGAGGCACTAGCCGCACGAAAAAAAAGCGGGCGTTAACGCCCGCTTTTTTCTTTGCCTTCCGCCCCCGCCCGTCGGGCAGCAGGCTGCGCCAGCGCTACGCGATGTACGAGAGGTTAAGGCCGAGCCGGGTGTTGAGCGCCTTGCGCAGCCGGTTCTGCACTTCAACAGAGATGGGCTGCTCCGGCTCGCGGAGCTCAGCGGCGCTGTCGATGACGTGCTTATACGAGGCGAAAAATGCGGCGCATCCCGGGCAGTCGTTGAGGTGCGCCTCTACTGCCAAGCGCTCAGGGCGCAGCAGCTCGTTCTCAACGTAGTCACCCATGCGCGCGACAACATCACCGCACTCATGGATCTCGAGCTTCTCTGGATTGTTGGAGTTTGAATCGAAGTTGTTGTTGTTCATGGTCTTGGTCCTATTCAAAAAGTTTTGGTTGCTGCCTCTGCCTGCGCTTTCACCACCCCGCCACTGCCTCGCCATAACCGCAAAACCAGGGA
>JAFMJG010000154.1 GCA_017853605.1 bacterium | reverse complement strand
AATAGGGCGCCTGGGGGCACGCCAAAGGCAGTTCTGACTTTATGAACATCCGCGAGCCCCTCATCCCGCTGCTAAGGTGTGTGTCCACGTTACCCAAAACGGGCGCAACCGCTCTTTCACATCGCTATCAGGGAGGGTCCCTGGAATTTTTTGTGTTTTTCCCTTTTTACGAAGGAGTTCGATCATGACAGCCGGCACACACCTCGTGTTCTCGCTTTCATCCCTTGCGCTCATTGAGGCTTGCGCCGGAGCATCCCCCCCGCTTGTGGCGCTTCCGCTGGTTGCGCTTGGGTCGCTGGCGCCGGATATCGACAACCAGGGGGCGATCGTGCGGCTTGGCCGCTGGACCGCCCCGTTCATCGGGAACACCGCTGCCACGGCGGTGGAGGCCCCTTTTTTGCGGGCCAGCAGCCTCATTCGCTCTGCGCTCGGGCACCGCGGACTGCTGCACTCCCCACTGTTCTGCGTGTTGCTCTACGTGCTTGGTTCCGCCTTTTTGGGGGCCTGCGGAGGATGGCTCGCCTGGGGCTACGCTACCCACCTCGCCGCCGACGCGTGCACCGTGTCGGGGGTACCAGCGTTCGCGCCGTTTGGGTGGCAGCGGCACAGCCTCCTGCCAATTCGAACGGGAGGCAGGGGCGAGCTTGTGTTTGCCGCAGCGGCCGTTACAGCATCCGTAGCTACCCTGCTGGCTGCCCGGTGTGCGTAGGCATCGAGGGTTTTCGGGAGATTGTTTTTTTGACTTCCGGGACCCTCGCTGCCCTCAGGCAGCCGCAGGAACAGCTCTTGTCCGCCGAGCCCTGCGGCGCACCAAGAGCAGCCCGACTATCCCCACAACACCGAGCAGAGCGGCCGCATGAAGAGGCCGATACGCAAGCCACGCGGCCGCTATCGTGATTGTCCACGTGACCAGGCCCAAGATAAAGGCAACAAACCCCGTCCCAAGCCCAACGACACTTCCCACAAAGGGCACTACGTCCGCCAAGACTACTAAAATCTGCATCGGCGCTGAAAAGCCGACCCACAGGAACAGGAGCCCAAACCCTCGGATAAGCCACGTTATCAGGACGTTCTCCTCAAGCTTATCCTGGAACAGCGCCTCGGCGGAGCGGATGCCGGGGCTAATCAGCTCAATCGGATACCCGTTGCTGGTTGCGTATGGCTCGAACGCGTCCCCGATCTGGGCGGCAATTACCGTGACCGACTGCGGCACCACAGCAAAGAACCTGATGCGCATGTCCCCAATTTTTGGGTTGGCAGGATCACTCCCGAAGTAAAAACCGCCGTCAAGCGCCTGCGCATCCGCGAAAGCAGGGCTCTTTTGGCCCTCGGGCACGACGACCATCCCCTCATTCTGGAGCCCTGTGAGCAGGCTCTCGCTAAGGCGAAAATCTCCAAGCCGAGCGTTGCTGGCGACAAAGCGCTCGCCGGACACACGAAAGCTTCCAGGATTCGAGTGCCCAGTCGGGCGCTTAAAATCAGTCGAGCTTATGGGCGAGCTCGACCACACCTTGCTGTAGGTGTAGGTTGTCTTGGTGGTTTCGCTCCCGCCAAGATTTTTCTCTGACGTGGTCTTCTCCTGCTCCTTCCACTGGTACATCTCCGCCTCGCGCCGCAGCCACAGCGCATTCTTCTCTACCCCAAAGAGCGGATCAGCGAGCACCTCCGACGTCTTTGCCTCTCCTGAAACCCGCACAAGGCGGCCATCAAAGCTCGGATCAACCGGCGCATCTTGCACCGTTACCACCAGCCGCTGCCCTTCATGCAGCGCCTCCGCAGTGCGCAACGATCTCCCCTCATTCCAAGCCAGCCCCCAGATGCAACCGATTATCACGAGCGGCCCAACGACAAGCCCCGCAAGCGAGTTCTTCAGGCGCCCGAGCCAGCTCGTGCGGGTGGTCTCGACATACGTGTCATCTTGATCTGCAGCCATGGTCTCTTCGCTCCGGTAAAGGGCGGGGCTTCGGCGCCCGCCGATGGAGCGAGGCTAGCACCCTTCCCCCAGTCCTGGAACTAAGCTCGTGAGGACTGACGGCGTGTCCTGCTAAACTTGGGGAACCAAGTCCATCCACCGGCGCGTTGGGTACAAGCCAGCCCGGTGCGGAAGGACACGGTCATAGGCCAGCCTTCTCTCGCGGTCTGACAGCACCTCGAGCGCCGACACAAGGGACTTAAACCGCCCCTCCGCCTCGGCATCCCCGATATTTCGGTCGGGATGAAAGAGCATCTGCAGGAGCTTTGCGCTCTTCTTGATGTCATCTGTCGACGCATGGCGCGGCAGGCCAAGAACCGCATACAGGTTCGGCACAGGCTTCGGAAGCATTAGGGTTGACAGGCTCCCGGGCAAGCCCTCCACGCATCGGTCGTACGCGTGGCGGTACAGGAGGGCGTTTCGGGCGAGCCGGCTCTCGATATCATTTGCAACAGCCCGCAGGAGCCGGGGATCATCAATACCTTCGAGCACGGCAACCTGCTCTTCCGCAGCAAGCTCGTTGAGTGAGCGGGCAAGAGCCTTCTCCGGCAGGGAGAGGAGGAGCGCATGCTTCAGGCTTGGCGATGAGAGGTTGCTGAGCTCAGAGAGGAGCTTCCCTTTGTCTGGGAGCAAGTCGAGCGCGATCTCCTCCCTCGTTTCCCGTGGCAGCGCAAGCAGCGCCGGGCCGAGATCGCCTACCGGAAACTCGAAGTCGGCCATCTGCGAAACGCCCCTCCTCAATGCGCACACGAGCACACCTCGAGTGACCTCCGGCCCTTTATTGAGGCGAAAGAGCCGGGCTAGGTGCCTCGGCAAGCCGCGCGTGCCGCTCGGGTCGGAGTCAATAAAGCTCAGCAGCTTCGCCGTGGCTACCGCATGGAGTTGAGAAGATCTGGCGCCTAACGCGTAGCGCAGCGCCGCCCGCTCGAGACGAAATGCCCCCCCCTGAGACTCTGGGTGCACGTTGCACACCTCCACCGGGAGCCCCGCGAGGATCTCCGCAAGTCGCGCCTCAATCGCCGGGGGCGCCTCAATCCTCAAGTGTCGCATCAAGAGAGATGCCCGGGCCAGGACCTCGGGGCTCTTCACGATACGGCTCGCCTCGGCCGCCAGCTCCCTCTTAATTGCCGGACCATGCAAGGAGCACGACATTGAGACTGCATCACGCTGTTCACCCCAGAGCTGCGCCGCGGCCAAAAAACACGCCCGTGTCGCCGCGAGCTCTCGGGCCTTCTCTGCCGCCGTCGTGAGCTCGGGCTGTCCAGCTCCAAAAAGGGGTGTCAGGCCGCTAAAGAACTCCCGCACAAGGGAGATCAGCACCATCTCTTCCGCCGGGTTGCCAATGGCATCGAAGATCGGCCGCAGATCCTTGCGCGCGAGCCGCTCCCCCAGGAGAATTCGCTGCTCAACTCCGGGAACCCGACCGCCGTCGGATTCTCGCATGCTCGCGATGTAGCCGACGAGGTCCGACGGAACGGACAGGCCCTCAAGAAATGCCAGCCGATGCTCGCCTGATGGAAGCAGCTCCAGCACAGCCCGATACTCCTCACCCAGCACCGCCCGCAGCCAGTCCAGGCGCTGCATGGCGAGCGCCAGGCGAAGGTGCTCCCGGCTATCGTGGCTGTAGAGCGCGCCCGGCGAGTCGAGAGCGCACAAAAGGGCCTGCGCGCCGCCTCTGCCGCAACGGGCCACGATCGCCTCCGGCGTCAGAACCGTAACGAGCCTTGAGAATTCCTCCGCAGCGCTGCTACCGCCGAAGCTGAGCAAATGGCCAAACTCGGGCGCCGCGGCGATCGCCTGACGAATCGCGGCAACGGGCGTCCCAGGCTGCGATGCTGCAAGAAAAGAGAGCTGGGAGTGCGGCAGCAGCCCGCACGCCTCTGGCGCGGGCGTCCCGGCATGCGGCGCAACAGCTTTGACAATCGCCGGATAAGACTCCCGCTTGATCACCCTGAAGACCTCTAGCGCCGCGAGCCTCTTCGCCGCTCGACCCGCCGCCAAGACCCCTCGGGCCAGCCCCTGCTTTGGAGGGGCAGAGATCTTCTTCTCTCGGCGCGCGCTACGGGACTTAGCGACCGCTGCTGCTGAGTCCAGCACGGCATCCAGGGCGGTCGTGTTCCACCCAACGTCCCTAAGCGACTCGAGTGATCCCTTGAGCTCAGCCAAACTCCCTTCATCGCCAGCTAGCTTTTGAACAACATCGATCATGCCGCGGGCAAGCCGGTCGGCGCGATGAGGGGCGCTGATCCTGGCCGAGCTGGCGCGGACCTCAATCGCAAGGCTCAGCAGCGCCCTCAGGTGCTCCTCGCTCAGCGATAGCATGCTTCGGTCAACAAGCAACGTGCCGTCGCGTGGAGAGAACCTTAGCGGTGTTGAGAGGCCGTCTTGTGCGCGCACTACCAGCTCAGGGTCCGCCGGAAAAGCATCCCGGTAGCGGGCAGAAATTCCCTTGGCTGTCTCGCCGGCGAGCTTCATCCGCGGGCCTGTTGCGGGCGGGACGGTGCGGTGAACACCGGGCAGGCTCGCCTCGGCACCAAAGAGCTCGAGTGGCATTCTGCCGTCACTCGAGAGGAGCTCCTGGGCAGCCCTAGCCCTGCCCTGGTCATCGGCACGCTCTCCTAGGGATAGGCCGATCATCGCGACCCGGGCTTCTCGCGAAAGCGCGGAGCACACAGCGACGTACCGGCTATCGAGCACCACAAGACGCTCGGCTTGGTTGGCTGCTGCCGCCAGCGGCGCGCCATTAGTCCCCGATTCAGCCAGGTGGTCGCCGAGAAAATTCACCTGGACCGCGCTCAGCCCAAGAGCGCGGAGCTTGCCAGAGGGATCTACACGGGTCAGCTCCTGCGCGGAGAGAGGCGAGGCACAGCCGCTCCGGGCCAACGCCGAGAGCGTTGCCTGGAGCTCTGAAGCGGTGTGGCTGCTTAAGCGGGTGACCTCAAGCGGAAGTCCCGCCAACGAGCCTGCTGCTGGGAAGACCAGCTCGGAGAGCCCGGCGTCACTACTAGGTTGCGCTGGATTAGCTCTTTTTCTCATGGCACCCCAACACCCGCTCAAGCATCCAAGCCGGCAGGATTGCGCCGACTCGCGGCCGCCTTGCTACCGTTCAGAGAGCTGGCCAGCGCCGAGGCTGTACTCCTCAACGAAGGAAGCCATGTCGGCTGGAGGAGCTCCCCTAGTGTCCACGTACTCTATGAGGCTCTTCGCAATCACCCAATGGGAGGAGGAATCGCTCTGGTCCACCAAAGCCTGGACGAGCTCCTCGACCGCCTCGACGCTGCCTAGCCGGCTGTACACCTTAATCAGGAGGTTGAAACTCACGGGCCTCTCCTGCTCGATGCTGACTTGGTCGAGGTAGCTTTTCATGAGCCCCCGCAGGTCGTCAAACTCCTCGAGCTTGCGCTCGACGAGTCCTGCATGGCTATCAATCTGCCCTGGCGAAAGCTGCAACTGTATCTCCGCTCTGTCTTCCCCCTGGGCGAGAGGGTCCGCCGAAGAGGCAACGTAGAACTCCTTGAACTGCTGGGTCAGCACTGCCCCTGGCGACTTGAAGCCCTCCGCCAGGCCAAGCAATTCCGCCTGCAATGCAACATCCACATTACTCTTAGCTGCAGACTCTATGATTCGAATCGCATGCCTCTCGTTGACTGCCAGTTGAAGCGCTTTCGAGACCTGCTCCTCTGACGAGCGGCCAGCCCCTACAAGCCTCGAGATGTGTCGCGAAAATCGGGCAGCCTCAAGCGGCTCAAGCTGCCACTCGCTCGCCTTTGACTCCGCAATCTCTCTCGCCGAGACGGCCTCAAGGCCCCAGCCAGGCACGCCGTGCGCCGGCATCTCTATCGGAGCAACAGGGCGCAGGGGATCAGCCACAAGCACCTCGTGGCTGGCGTAGGGCACGGGGGGTAGCATCACCTCCTGTGAGCGG
>JAFMJG010000153.1 GCA_017853605.1 bacterium | reverse complement strand
CGAGCTCTCCACATGCTCCCGCAGGAATTCCGCCATGTCGCTTTCGCCGCCCTCCGGCCGAACGTAGCGGTACATAACAGCGGCGTGACGGGCAGATGCCCGAGTGCTCTTGATTAGCCCCTCGAGGGCATCCCTGCCTGGCTTGCCCCGATACTTCTCGTAAAAGCGCTTAAGGAAGTACGTGCCCTCCTGATCGGCAAACTTTCGGAGGAAGTGCATGCGGACAGGGTTGTTACGGTCGTTTCGGCTGCCGCCGAGCTTCATGCTCATCTGGCCTATGTAGTACCTAGAGATGTCCCGCATGAGCCGGACAAAAGGGAGGTTGATAGATGCTGCGAGAGCCTCCTGGAGCGTTGGGTTGCGCCCGTTGTCCTCTTTCTTGAAGTTTTCGAAGGTGTGGATGCCGCCGCCGGTAAAAAATGTCTCATGCGGGCTGGCGCTATACCTGCGCTGCAGCGCAAGGTAGAGGAGAGACTGAAGGGAGATTCTTGGGTTCTTCTGGAATTCGGCGACCGCGAAAAGCGAGATCGGATCTAGTCCTCGCCGGTCGATCCTCTTCAGGGCTGCAGGCTCCATCGTCGAGTACCTGTCATGTAGCTGCCCTACGATGTCCAGGTAGGTGGTGAGCGTCCTGAGCTTTGCCGTCGATCCCAGGTCGAGCCGGGTGCCCTCGTTGATGCTGAATGGGTTGTCAAAGTTGTCTGTCTGTATTCGTAGCAGGTTTGCGTTGCCGCGATGCTCGTACAGCGTGACGCTGAAGATAACCTTGGAGGGGTCGCCTTTGGCGAGGTTTCGTGCGCCATGAAGCCCGAAGGCCTTTACGCTTGCGGCATCCTTGATGCCCCTCAGGATATCAGTGACTGCCTCGTTTGCCTCGTTGTCCACGGTGCTCTTGACGGTCATGTCAAGCTGGTCCAGGTCGTAAAGCTGCGGATAGCTTGTAAGCTCCAGAAGTCGAGTTCTCACGGCGTTCGCAGCCTTTCGTTGGACGAACGACACTGACTGGGATTTCGGGGCTGCGCGGCGCAGCTCAAGGGCCAGGCCCTTGGCCGCGTCCCGAAGGGAGGGGGAGATCACGCCCTCCTTGGCGAGCAGGTCAAGATGCAGATCGGTCAGCTTGTTGAGCTCCTTCAGGCCGGCGATGAGGTAAAAGCTCGGACGCCGGTGGGCGATGAAGAGGCTGAGCATCTGCTTGTACGCCTCTGCGTACGGAGCGGGATCCTGGGCGACACCAAGCTGGCCCAAGCGCCGGAGCTTCTGGTTGGTTGCCCCAAAGTCCAGCCCGTACCATGCCCATAAACCATCGCCGAGGCCGTTAACTTCGCCGTATCCGCGCAGGGCTGCCAAGGGGATAGAGTTGATGTACTGGAGGATGATCAGCTTGCGAGTCTTGTAGGTCTCTCGGCCGTACTTGTATGCCCGAAGGCTCGCTGAGGCCATCTGCTGAAGCTTGTCACGAATCCCCGAGGTTCGGCCCTCGCGAGAGTGCCGGTACTTCTCAAGCTGGGTCGCAATTGTGCTTCCTCCTGGCGCGTTGAGATCGGGGAGGAACACCTGCTTTGCCTTCTCAAAGATCGCCTTTCCGAAACGGTCCCACTCAACCGCTGGATTCTTGAAGGGGTAGCTTGTGTCAAGCGCCTCCCTGTTCTCAATGTAGAGGAGGGATTTGACGACGATCTCGGGAATCTCGTCGAAGGTCTCGTAGGTCCTCTCTGGCCTATACGCCGAGTAGATAGTTGTGTTGTTCCTGTCGAGAATCGTGATGCCGGCGCGGGTCTTTTCCCGGTACGGCGGGTAGAAGCCTGCGGAGGCCAGCTCGATAAACCGGGATGACTGTCTAGCTTGTGCGGTAATATCAAAACCGTGGCGCAGGAGGTTGTCGATAATTCGCGGGATACGGGCGTAGCCCAGCCGTTCATCATACGGGCCAAACTGCGGGAACGAGATCTGTGGGCTGGCGCCAGAGCCGATGGAGTACGTTGCCTGCGAGGCGATTTTGGCTAGCAGCAACGATTGCCAGCACGACGAGCGGAGCTCGTAGAGCAGGGCTACGAGGGCAGCAACGATGAATGGGCACAAGAGCAGGCAGAGCTTGAGGAGCTTTTGGGCGATCCGCCGGGGAAGCGACGGAACGGGGGTTGCCGCGCTGTCAGGAGGCATGGAGGCACCGCGCCGGGCAGGTTGGGCGGGTGCCGCAGCCTGAGGTGCGCCAACAACTCGGCTGCTGCCAAGCTCTAGGGGGTTATGAGTCTCCAAGTCCTTTGACACGGGGCGGTGAGCGCAAATAGACCTTTGATAGATGCTCGCAATTTCTCTTTAGGTCCAGATACGTTAAAACCAGGAAGGTCTAAGACGAGGCAGCGCCAGAAACGATGTTTCCCCCAAGCGAACAGACATTCATTGCGTTTCAGCAGAGGCCTACCTCTGCACATGTGTCCCTCGGGAGCCTGCGGCACAACCTGCAAGCAATCCAGTCGTTTGTTGGCACAGCCAAAGTGATGGCCGTTGTGAAGGCAAACGGCTACGGCCATGGGTTCGACGCGGTAGCCCGGGAGCTCGAATCGGCGGGGGCGCACTCTCTGGGGGTTGCCTACATTGAGGAGGCGCTGGAGCTGCGAAGGATCGGCATTAAGATTCCTGTCCTCGTGTTCGGCGGGCTGCTTAAGGAGCAGCTTGAGCTCTACATACGGCACGATATCGATGTGACGGCCTCATCGGTGACCAAGATGGCCCAGATAGAGGAGGCCGCAGGACGTCTTGGCCGTCGCGCACGGGTCCACCTAAAGATAGACACCGGGCTTGAGCGCATAGGAGTTCATTACTACTCCTCACCTTCCCTTTTTGATGAGGCGTTGCGGGCCAAGCACTGCGACATAGTGGGAGTGTACTCGCATTTTGCGGATGTTCGGCCAGAGGACCTATCGCTTGCTCGCTTGCAGCTAGAGCGGTTCCTTAACAGTCTTCGGTACTATGAGGAGAGAGCGCAGGCCCCATTCCTGCGCCACATCGCCGCCTCGGGTGGAATCATGGCGTTGACGGATAGCCATCTCGACCTGGTTCGCCCCGGAATAGCCCTCTACGGTGTTTATCCGGCTCCAGGATTCGAGCCAGTCCTCTCGATTAGGCCGGTGCTGAAGCTTAAGAGCCAGGTAGTGTACTTCAAGGTAGTCAAGAAGGGCGCCGGGGTGAGCTACGGGCACCAATGGGCTGCGCCACAGGACACCCGCGTAGTCACCATTCCCATCGGCTACGGCGATGGATATCTCCGCGCGCTCTCGGGTAGTGATGTGCTGATCCGGGGCTCGCGTCGCCCGATCGTGGGTGCGATCTGCATGGACCAGCTCATGGTCAACATCGGACAGGGAGAGGCCTTCAACGGCGATGAGGTGATTCTGGTTGGGGAGCAGGGCCAGGATAGAGTCTCGGTTGAGGAGCTCGCCAAAAGAAGCGGCGTGAGCCCCTACGAGATCCTCGTTACCCTAAACCAGCGCGTGCCTCGGGTCTTTTCGGCGTAGCGCTCATGCTGTTGGCGCCATCAGGCGGGTGGCTAGCCGGTCGGAGCCTGCCGTGCGTACGGCCTGGATAGAAGCTGGCTGGTCACGATAAAGTCTGCAGAGGCGCGGTTGCACGCGATAGGTATGTCGTAGAGGGCCGCGATTCGGAGGAGGGCTTTTACGTCTGGATCGTGGGGTTGGGCAGTCAGCGGATCCCAAAAAAAGAGGAGGATATCGATCTTCTCAGCCACAATCATGGCGCCTATCTGCTGGTCACCGCCGAGTGGCCCAGAGGCGCATTTCATGACGGGACATCCAAGCACCTGCTCGAGCAGCGATCCCGTGGTGCCAGTTGCTATCAGCTCGTGGGCAGCAAGCGCATCCCGGTTGATTTTGGCCCAGGAGCACAGATCCTTTTTTTTGCCATCGTGTGCCACAAGAGCGATCCTTTTTCGCTCAGGAAGGGGCGCTAATTGATGATCGAACACGATAGTGCTCATGCCAGTGCTCCACGGGGGACGTCGTCCTCACGGTACCGGACCGGCCGGCAGCGGACTAGGGGCAAAATAGCTAGCCCTGGATCGACGCCAAAGCAGTAACAGCGGCGAGCTCCGATCTCAACACTCGAGAGCCGAGAGAAGCTGGCCTAAAGCCTTGCGCCAGGAGCAGGGCCTCTTCATCAGGCGAGAAGTCGCCTTCGGGGCCGACGGCTAGCACAGTCGGCTCATTGCCTGTGGACACGAGCGCCCCAATTCGGGGTGAGTCAGGCTGGAGCGAGCACAGTATCCTCGTCGAGCCCTCTGCCGGGCCGAGGAGGTGGAGCGCCTCCTGGAGGCTCAACGCCACAACTACTCGAGGTGGCCGCGACTGCTTGCTCTGCTGCGCAGCCGAGCGCGCTATACGGGAAAGCCTCTCGGCTTTTGCCGATGCTTCCCCCGAATCCTTCAGCCGCACCACGCTCCTCTGCGCCTGCCAAAACACGATGAGCGAGCATCCCAGTTCAGTCGCCCAATCGCTCACAAGGTCGTTCTTTGTGCCTTTGCAGAGCGCGAAGAGCAGCGTTACATGCCGCGAACCATCCTGGGCGCGCTCGATGCCCTCGCCAACTTCGATTTGCACGAGCGGCCCCACAGACGCGACGCATGCGCTGAACACGCCCCCGTGCTGGCTGTCCCCGACCTCGAGGGCATCTCCCGCGGAGAGCCTCAAGACGTCACGCACGTAGTGGCTGTCCTGCTCGCTTAGGGTAAAGAGGCGAGGCGAGCCCGGAGCGACTGGAATAAAAAACCCCTCAACGAAGAGCCGACAGGCACTTCCCTGAGGGGATCGGCTTCGTTTCGCCGTCATGCGAAACCGCCACGCCTACTTTTTGCGAAGGCCCATCTTGTCGAGGCGCTGGGCAAGGTAGCCAATCTTGTCGTAGCCAACGATGCGCTCGCCGCTCTCGAACACGAAGGTTGGCGTGTCGAACACACCGAGCTTCCTGCCCCTCTTGTAGATCCCCTTGACCCGCTCGCGCGTGTCTGATGAGGAAACCTTGCTGAGGAAGTCTCCGAGGTCGATATCGAGGTCATCGCACAGCTCGTTCATGAAGGAGTCCTCATTTGGGTTCTCGCCGAGGCCCCACCACTTATTGAACACCTTCACGTTGTACTCAAGCAGCACGCCCAAATCATTTGCGATTAGCGCCCCGCGGGTGAGCCTCCCTGGATCTGGCTCGGCCTCTGGCCAGTTCTCCGGATACGCCAATGCGAGCCCCCGCTCGGACGCCAAGCGCTTTGTGTCCTCAAAGAGGTAGGACAGCTTGTCTGGCATGATGCCGGTTTGCGGCACGGGCTGGCCCGATGCTTTCGCCGAAAAAGGCTGCCACAGCAGCTCAACATCGTACTTGTCGGCGATGTCGTAAATCGGATCCATCGCCAGGTACGAGTAAGGGCTTTGGAAGGAATAGAAGACCTCTACATTAACTGTCATACGCTTACTTCACTCTCTAATAACTAACCCAGCGTCTTTGCCTGACCCGCCCTCCCGGATCCCTTGCACAGGGACCTCACCGGGGTTCCCGAAGGAGGCCAAAATGAACCGAGCCGTACGTCAGGCCCAGACCGCCCTGAACGCACAGCTGTAACGTGGTAGCTTCGGGAGAAGACGTTGCGGGCTACGACACGCCCGAACCCTCTCCTTGAGGCGCTTCGGCACGGCTGGCAGCCCTAGGTGGTGGTCTAAACCATTTGACGCGGTCGAAGGTAATAGCATTCCAGTCTGTTTGCAAGGTTATCTTGGGATTTCTGGGGTCTCTCAACCTAGCCAGGTTTGCTCGTTGGTGTTAGAAGAGGCAGGGGGCTGTGCAGTAAAGGGTAAATAGCCCAATAGGCTCGGTTTTATATCCTCCCGGCGCTAAGAGGCCCCCTGGGGCCGTCCCCTGGTTTGAGGCGCTCGGTTTAAGGGATCAGGAGGGGGGAGTGCAGGGAAGTAGTGCGCATGGCTAAGGGTATAGAGAAGCTT
>JAFMJG010000152.1 GCA_017853605.1 bacterium | reverse complement strand
TCGTTAGCCAATCTTCCCGCTCCTGCCACTTCGGCTGCTCCTCTTTCAACATGACCAGATTTCCGACGATTAAGGCGTCCATGTTTGTTCTCATGAAGCACGCATACGCGTCAGCGGGAGTGCACACTATCGGCTCTCCCCGCACGTTAAAGCTTGTATTGACCAGCACCGGGCATCCGGTCTTTCCCTTGAAGGCGCTGAGCAGCTTGTGAAAGGCGGGATGCTGCGCCGCCGAGACGGTCTGGATACGGGCTGAGTAGTCAACGTGCGTAACTGCCGGAATATCCGACTTGGGCACGTTGAGCTTCGCAATCCCGAAGAGGCCGCTCTCTTCAGAGCTCATCTTGCGCCGCCGGCTCTCCTTCACAGGAGCCACGAGCAGCATGTAGGGAGAGTCACAGTCCATCTCGAAGTACTCTGACACATCCTCGCGAAGCACCGCTGGGGCGAAAGGCCGAAAAGACTCACGGAACTTGATCTTTAAGTTCATCGTGGCCTGCATGCTCGTTGACCGCGGGTCGCCGATGATGCTGCGCGCGCCCAGCGCTCGGGGCCCAAACTCCATGCGCCCCTGGAACCAGCCTATCACCTTCTCCTGGGCCAAGATCTCGGCTGTTGTCCTGTACAGGTCGTCTCCGGACACCCTCTTGTAGACCGCGCCGAACTGGGACAGCTGCTCAACAGCCTCGTCATCAGAGAATTCAGGGCCGAGCAGGGACTGCTTCTGTGAGTCGGCGGTCTCTGTTGTTAGGCGCGGCTTGTCCAGGTAGCCAAACCAGGTGCAGAGTGCGGCTCCCAGGGCTCCCCCTGCATCTCCGGCCGCCGGCTGGATCCAGATGTTCTTGAACGGGCCTTCGCGCAACAGCTTGCCGTTGCCCACGCAGTTGAGCGCCACGCCGCCAGCCATGACCAAGTTGTTGAGGCCCGTTTCCTTGTGCAGGAAGCGAGCCTGCCGCAGCATGCACTCCTCAACGACCACCTGAATTGAGGCAGCCAGGTCCATCTCCCGCTGTGTCAGCGGGCTCTCCGGCTTGCGCCGCGGGCCGTCAAAGAGCAGATCAAACCCATCGTTGGTCATCGACAGGCCTGCCATGTAATTGAAGTACTTCAAGTTGAGGTGGTAGGAGCCGTCCTCCTTGAGATCAACCAGGTTGTCGTAGATCTTTTGCGCATACCTGGGCTCTCCATAGGGAGCCAGGCCCATCACCTTGTACTCTCCAGAGTTAACCTTAAAGCCCGTAAAGTACGTGAAAGCTGAGTAGAGCAGCCCCATCGAGTGCGGGAACTTGATCTCGCGAATAATTGAGAACTTGTTGCCCTTTCCGACTCCCAAGCTGTTCGTCGTCCACTCTCCCACTCCATCGATCGTCAGGATCGCTGCCTCCTGGAATGGGGAGGGATAGAAGGCGGACCCAGCATGGCTCTGGTGGTGCTCCGTGAAGAGCACCTCCCCATCGTAGCCAAGCTCGCTCTTTATTGTGTCAGGGATCCAAAGCTTGTGCTTGAGCCAGAGGGGCATGGAGCGCGCGTACGAGGTGAAGCCCTGCGGGGCAGTCGCGAGGTAGGTCTCTAACAGGCGCTCAAACTTGAGGAGCGGCTTGTCATAAAACGCCACAAAGTCCACGTCCTTAATGGTCAGCCCCTGCGACTTCAGGCAGTAGGCGGCAGCATTCTTGGGGAAATCTGGATCGTGCTTCTTGCGGGTGAACCGCTCCTCCTGTGCGGCAGCGACGATATTCCCGTCGACCACGAGGCACGCAGCACTGTCGTGATAGAAAGCCGATATTCCGAGGATGTTCATATGGCGAGCACCGTCCTACGAAGTAAAGTCCTTAGATACACCGAGTACTTGCAACCTGTCGATAGCACTGCACTAGTTCGCCGGCTGTGGTCATGGCCACGAATTGGGCGCTGGCACCTCATGGCGCCCCTCTACGCTAATATCCTGAAGCACCTTGCCTTTTTGGCGCTAACCCGCAATCAATAGCGGAATGACTCAAGCCCAGCGCTCCACGATCTCTGCCTTCATTGTCTGCTGCAACGAGGAGCGCCAGATTCGCCGCTGCCTTGAGAGCGTTCGTTTTTGCGATGAAATCGTTGTTGTGGACTCGGGCTCCACGGACCGGACGCTGCAGATCTGCGCCGAGTTTACCCCGAAGATTATTCACAAGGACTGGCAAGGATACGTCCTCCAAAAGCGTTTCGCCCTTTCTCAGTGCAGCTCCGATTGGGTCCTCAACATCGACGCTGATGAGGAGGTTTCAGAGGAGCTGCAGGGCGAGATTCTCAGCCTGCTTCAGCAGGACAGGCTGGGCAGCCTCAAAACAAATGGCTTTCTGCTAAACCGGGTCGTCTTCTTTCTCGATCGGTGGTGGCGCAAGGGAGGGTGGTATCCCGAGTACCGACTGCGGCTGTGCCGCCGCGCGGTCACAACCTGGGGGGGCGAAGATCCTCACGAGAAGGCCACCGTCACCGGCGACGTCAGGCGGTGCAAAGGGGAGCTTCATCACTACTCCTTTACGGACCTCGCTGACTACGTTCGCCGAATGAACACGCTTAGCTCAAACGCCACCGTGTCCCTCATGCGCCGAGGAGCATCAGCATCAGCGTTCGTTATTATTTCGAGGTCGCTGGCGCGCTTCTGCAAGTTCTACGTCGCAAAGAGGGGATTCCGCGAGGGCATGGCGGGCCTCATCGTCGCCGCCATTGAGGCTTACTCAGTGCTGCTCAAGTACTCCAAGCTTTGGGAAGCGAAGCAGCGGCATGACACCAAAGCCCCGCAACGCTCCGAATGCAGGGCTGCGGATGGTGCGGGACGCGTCGGGTAGTTGGGCTGGCCGTCACAACAGCGGCAGTCGCTGCCGTTCGAGCTCGATGCAGGTCATGGCGGACGCGCGGCGCAATTCGAATCGCTGCAAGCTGGCCCCGCCATGAGCAATCCCCGTTAGGGGCGAGTCGAACTGGAGATGGCACACGGAGATTCGCGCCGAGCCAGCCGCAGGAGGCCGATCAGGCCGACGGGTGTCCAGCGACATCGATGGCTGTTAATTCGAATCTTGGCGAAAGCCAAGCTCGAATAGGTGAATGGTGGACCTAAGCGGGGTCGAACCGCTGACCTCTACACTGCCAGTGTAGCGCTCTACCAACTGAGCTATAGGCCCCTAAAATTACCGGCAAAGGGTAATTGAAAGGAGTGCGGGTGTCAAAGCTCCGGGCCGTGAGCTTGCCATTTGAAACTTTGCCCTACTTCCGATAACCTACGCGGCGGCGGGCTGTGGCGCAGACCGGTAGCGCATTCCCTTGGGGTGGGAAAGGTCGGAGGTTCAAATCCTCTCAGCCCGACCAATTTTGCCCCCTTTTTTCCCCTCAAGCCGCAAAGATCCGCGGACTCACAATCCCTTACAGCACCCAGCCATTACGAATCCGGCAGCGCGGATAGCGCTAGCGCCACGGTCTCCTCAGGGTCACTCACCATCCAGGGGTGCGCGTGCGCGGCGAATAAGTCCGCTCAACAGCGCCTCGCTCAGCCCCTGCAGCTCCCGGAGGGTCCAAGACTTTGACGAAGACAACGCGCTCAGAAGCACCTTGCTTGAGAGCGTGGGCGCATTCACTGCTGCCGCCTCCGCGATCAGAGGAGTCCAATCGGCCGCCCGGGTAGGCACAACAGCCCCGCTTCCGGAGTCCTCCCGGAGCACCAGCGAATCTACCTCTTCCTCCATCTTTGCCACCATCGCGGACGCTGCCTCCACGGGCCTGTCTCCAGCGACCGCCGCGAGGGCGCGAATGCGCCACAGCAGGCGCCCGCTATCACCAACAACGTACGGCGGAGGAACCTTTAGGGCCGCAGACCGGAAACCGGAGGTGTACAGGATCTCGCCTGCGGTGAGCCGGCTCAGCTCATAGAGCTCAAGAACCTCGGAGGCCCTGAGCTCATCGACGATAGACGATACCAGCGCTGACCGAAGGGAGCGGTTGCGAATCATCACGTCTGTGGAGAGCTCCTCGCACATCACCAGGAAGAGGTCATCACCCAGCTGGCCTGAATCTCGCGCCGTTTCAACAAGGTCCTTGAGCCCCTGCTCAACGCGAGGCGTGTCACGATTGCGCATCGCCAGCACAAGCTGGTGAATGAACCGGCGAGCCGTGAAGACGACGTTCTCCTCCAGGGCCGGGAAGTGATCGGCAACTGCCTGCAGAAGCTCCTCTGCGGCAGCGCCATGAGTGCCCTGGGTCGAAGCAACAAGCCCCTTAACAAACGCTGGGCCAACCTCATCGAGGAAGTTCTCGTTTCCGACGTACAGCGCATTCTTGAAGTGAACCACAAATCGGCGTGGTATCAGGTTGTGCTTGGAGCGCACCTTAAGGCCCGTCGTCACGCCATATACCCAGCCCACCAATGGATCCGACCGGAACCACCGGGGGATGTCGTCGATGAGATCTTCGGCTTCCCGCGCGCTGCCGCTGAGAGCTGCCGAAAACGCCCGGATCCTGAGCCCTGGATCGCGCGCGAAATCATCCGCTTTCTTGCACTCCGGGAGCAGCTCGGCGACAACCTCCGCACAGGTGTTGATGGCACGGGCCGTTCCGTGCGCAACAACAGCATCTACCATGAGGTTTAGCAGCTTGAGCTTTAGGGCGGGCTGCTGAAAGGAGCGAATGAGGCCGAGTGCCATCGGTGAATCGCCGTGGTCCAACAGGTCGCACATCGCCTCCCCAAAGCGAAGCTGTCCCCCTTTTTCGGGCAGGGCCTCCGCAAAAGTCACGCCCTTCGGGATCACCCGCTCCACAACCGCCTGCAGCGCCCCGAGCCGATCGGAAACCGCTGCTGCCCTGACGACAGGGGCTATCGAGTTAAGGAGGGTCCACGCCTGGGATGGATGCGCAACGCAGCCTGGCGACAGGCGCAAGGAGCGCTGTAAGTCGCCCGAAAGCTCAAGGGCCCGTGCCTCTTCCCCGACCATCAGGGCTATCCCGATTGCATCGCCGATTGCCGCTGTGAGCAGCTCTCGGCTGCGTGAGGCATCGCAGCGGGCAGCCAGGTGCGAAACTATCTTCTCCGCCCCCGCCAAGAGAGCGCTGCTGGATTCGGCCTTAGGCAGCGACAGGCTCGCCAGCTCTCCGCTCTCCGCAGCATGCAGCTTTCTCTCAAAAAAGCGCCGGACGACATCGTACTTGTCGGCCCGTACTGGGCACTCTATTACCTTCTTTTCGTCCGAGGCGCCTCGAATCGTCACCGTAATTGTGGCTTGAAGCGGGCCTCGATCCTTGAGCTGCACTTGGAGCACATGGTGCGGAAAGGAGTCTCGCGGCAGGGCGCTTGCTACGTCCTCCACAACCCCAGCCGACACGAGGATGGGATCCCGAAGGAACTCACTGCCGGCAACCTGGTTGTTAAAGCGCTCGTTCATTGCTTAGCCTTTCGGGGGGCTTCTCGTGTGGCCCGCCTTACTATGAGAATTTCCAGTCCCTTAAGCTACGACTGGAGGTGTGGGTAATAGCCGGAATCGCCCAGTTTAGGGGCGTTTTGCAGCCTAGTTCAGGCCTTGTCAGCAGCTTAGGCGGGCTGGCGGCGCCTAGCGGCCCTTCAGGTCCACCACAAAGCGGTATCGCACATCGCCTGCGATCATGCGGGAATATGCCTCGTTAATCTGAGAGAGGCGGATCACCTCAACGTCAGCCACGATCCCCTTCTCTGCGCAGAAATCGAGCATCTCCTGCGTTTCCTTGATTCCCCCGATCATCGAGCCTGCGAGTGAGCGCCTCCTCGGAATCAGCGAAAATGCGTGCACCTGCGGAGCCTCAGGAGGCACTCCCACCAGCACCATGTGGCCATCGAGCCTTAACAGCCCCAATGCGACGTTTAGGTCGTGCGGTCCCGAAACTGTGTCGAGCAGAAAGTCGAACCTCTCGGCAGCTTCGGCCACTTGTTGAGCGTCCGACAGAAGAAGGAAGTGGTGAGCGCCAAGCCTTTTGGCATCAGCCTCCTTCGATGGCGAAGTGCTAATGACAGTCACCTCCGCCCCAAAGGCGACGGCAAACTTCACTCCCATGTGACCCAAGCCTCCGAGCCCCAATACAGCGA
>JAFMJG010000151.1 GCA_017853605.1 bacterium | reverse complement strand
ACCGCTAGGGTAGTGTGCTACAGATATGGGCGGCATTCCAAGCCTTTTAGGGGCCAGGTCCGCCGAAAAACGGATGCGCATTTGCCGAGGCGATACCAATGAATGTCCAGAAGTTATTTGCTGACAGGATCGGAGGCGAAAACTTTGGCAAGGTTCAGCAGACCTTCAAGTTTACCCTGATCAATAACGCCAAGGGCGACTTTATCGCCAAGAACCCCTCGGTCAAGGTGATCGACATGGGAGTCGGGGAGCCCGAGGAGCTGCCGACGCCCTCAATTATCGAGTCCCTCTTCACCGAGGCGAAGGTGAAGGGAAACCGCATATATCCCTGCAACGGCATCCTTGATTTCTCGCAGGCGGCATCCCGCTACCTTAAAAGGGAGTTCGCGATCGAGGCCGACCCGAGAACAGAGATCATGCACTGCGTGGGCACAAAGACCGCGCTCGCGCAGATCCCGATGGCGTTCCTCAATCCGGGAGATTCGGTGATCGCCACAGTTCCGGGCTACCCGGTGCTTCCTAAGGCCAGCGAGTGGCTCGGAGCGAGGCTTCTGCCGGTCGCGCTCGAGGCCAGGCACAATTTTTTGCCCGAGCTCAAGGAGCTCGAGAGCCTGGTGCGCCGTGAGCGACCAAAGATCGTTCTGCTCAACTACCCTAACAACCCGACAGGGGCGGTCGCCTCGAAAGATTTCCTTAGGCGCGTGGTTGAGTTGGCTCATGAGCACTGCTTCTTGATCGTGCAGGATGCTGCCTATGCCGATTACGTCCACACCGGAAGCTTCGTGTCTCCACTTATGATCGACGGGGGCAAGGAGGTGACCCTGGAGCTCTATTCGCTGTCGAAGAGCTACAACATGCAGGGATACCGGCTCGGATTCGTGGCAGGGGGGGCTCCGCTCGTGAAGGCGTTCGGGCTCGTGAAAGACAACACCGACAACGGACAGTTTATCGCTATCCAGAAAGCGGGGATGCATGCCCTCGACAGCTGTGGCGCTTTTGTCCGGGAGAACCGAGAGAAGTACCGTCGTCGGCTGAGCCGGGCAGCTGGCATCCTGCGCAGGTCGGGAATCGCCGCAACGGAATCGCCGAGCACGTTCTACCTCTATGCGCCGGTTCCCAAAGAGTTCCGTGGCGTGCCGCTCGAGACGGCACAGCAGATGACAGACCTCCTGATTACGCGGTATGGGCTCATCACGGTGCCGTGGGACGAGGCGGGCCCGTTCCTGCGGTTCTCAATGACGTTTGAGGTGGGAACTCGCGATTTCGGCTCAGAAGATGAGGTTTTTCAGGCGCTTGAAATGCGACTGGTGCACGACCGCTTAGCTTGATCCTGCTTCTTCCCTCTGCTAGCTTCGATTGGTTGTGCCCGGCGCCAAAAGGGTGTCCTGGGCCGCTGTGGAGATTGCATGCCGTTCTCAGTCCTCGTTTCTACGTCCAGCTTTATCGACACGCCGGGAGCGCACGTTAAAAAGCTGCTCGATTCTGGGGTGGAGGTTGTCAAGGCCCGTGGACCGCTCAATGAGGAGCAGCTTCTGTCGTACATCGGTGACGGCAACAAGTTTGATGCGTTCCTCTGCGGGGAGGACGACTTCAACGCCCGAGTCCTCCAGGCAGCCCGCCCAAGAATCAAGGTCATCAGCAAGTACGGAGTGGGGCTCGACAAGATCGATCTAGCAGAGGCTGAGAAGCTCGGCATCAGGGTCACCAACACGCCAGGCGTTAACCACACAACGGTCACAGAGCTCACGTTCGGGCTGCTGCTCAGCCTCACCCGATCTATTCCCGAGCAGAATGCACTCGTTCACAAGGGCGAGTGGCGGCGGCAAACTGGGCGCGAGCTTGCCGGGAAGACCCTTGGGATCCTCGGTTTTGGGCGCGTCGGCAAGGAGGTTGCCAAGCGTGCCATGGCTTTCGGCATGCATGTGAAGGTCTTCAACACTTCGTGGTCTCCCCAGCACACCGCGTACCTCGATCACCTTACCAAGGTGTTCGGCGATTCCCTCTTCCAGGAGTACCCGCCGGCCGTCTCAAGGGCTCCGCGAGATGAAGATCTCTTTCCGCACGTGGATTTCCTCTCGATTCACATGAGCCTGACGCGTGACAACCAGCACTTTATCAACCGCCGCCGCCTCAGCATGTGCAGGCGGGGCGTGTACATCGTCAACGTGAGCCGTGGTGCGCTGGTTGACCAGCGGGCCATGGCCGATGCCTTGCGTAGCGGGCAGGTCGCCGGATACGGCGCAGACGTTCTTGACCCTGAGCCGGTACAGCCTGACAACCCGCTCATCGGCGTGCCCAACGTTCACCTTACCCCCCACGTGGGCAGCCGCACCTACGAAAGCGTGGTGCGGCAGGGGTCGGCAGCCGTAATGAACCTGATTGAGGCTCTCGGCGGCGCGGCGCCGTCCAAGCAGCTGGTGCAGGGCCGCTAGGGGTCGCACATCATGCGCGTGCTCTCCATGGTCCCTACGTCATACCTCAGCTGGGCCTTGGGGCACCTGGCTAGGCTGCCTCTTCCGAAGCCGTTGGCGAGGCTCTCTGTCTCTCTGTTTGCGCAGGCCTACGCTATCGACCACTCGCTCGCCACTCGGCCGATCGAGAGTTTCCGCTGTGTTGGGGAATTCTTCACCAGGGACATAAAGCCCGAGCTGAGGCCGATCAGCTCAGGGGTCGTTTGCCCGGTAGACGGCACGCTCCGCTGCTGCCAAGACCTGGATGCAAGCGGTGAGATGCTTCAGGTAAAGGGCAAGAGCTACTCATTGGCGGAGCTGCTCGGGGATGCGGAGCTGGCACGGAGCTTTAAAGACGGCCAGGCCTGGAATTTCTACCTATCGCCCAGGGATTCGCACCACATCCACTCGCCTGTTGATGGGCACATTGTCAGGACGATTCACGTTCCAGGAAAGTTGTGGCCCGTCAATGACTGGGCGCTGAACTCCGTGGACCGCCTCTTCGCGGTGAACGAGCGGGTGGTCTCGGTCATCGATAGCGATTATGGCAGAGTGGCTGTCGTCATGGTTGGGGCCACAAATGTTGGAAGAATACAGGTCGCCTACGCCGGCATAACGACGAATCGGCGCCCGTGGGCAGCAAAGGAGATCGCCTCAATTGCGCACCCCCATCCGATAGGGGTACGCAGGGGCGAGAAGCTCGGCACCTTCATGATGGGCTCGAGTGTGCTGTTGGTGTGCGAGCGCCGAGTGGCGCCAGCTGCGGGGGTTGCAGCTCCTCGCAAGGTGATGTACGGAAACCCGTTGCAGTAGCCCGGGATTGTTGGCACTCCCTCTCGCGCGCAGGATCGGGAGCTCTTCATGTGCGATGGTCTTGCCTGGTTGATAGCAGGCCAGATGGGGCGGGACGGGCTCTTTAATCTTGGGACGCTCTGGAACCCTGGGCTTTTGTGTGGTGAAAGGCGCTGACATGGAGAAAAAAAAGCGGGTGCTTCTCATCAACGGCGCCTTAGCGGGAGATGCAGGGAATACCGCGGCCCTCCTGAGGGTTGCCGCGAGCCACCTCTCCGCGCGCGCGACTGTAACAAGCCTCGTGCTGAGCGACTCCCCGGGGTGCGCTTTTGAGCAGGAGGCCCTCAGCCGATCAGACGCGCTTGTGTTTGGCACCGGCACCTACTGGGACAGCTGGGGAAGCCCGCTGCAGGGTTTCCTCGAGAGGATGACCCCTACGGAGGGCTCCAGTCTCTGGCTTGGGAAGCCGGTTGCTGTAGTCGTGACCATGAACTCGGTCGGCGGCAAGGGGGTGCTCTCTCGGCTGCAGGGGGTGCTCAACACGTTCGGAGCCGTCATCCCTCCGATGAGCGGCATCGTATATTCGCTCGCCAATCACCTCGCGTTGCATGGGGCATCGGCAGAGCAGGCAGAAGACCTATGGCGGCCTGATGATCTGGAGCTGGTGTGCCACAACTTGCTCGAATACAGCTGCGACACAAAGCGCCCAAAATCCTGGCCAGTGGATCGCACCGGCTACAGCAAGGTGTGGTACGCCGAATAGCCGTGCTGCCTAGCCCGCTAGGGCAGCCGCGACCGCCTCTGTAATCGCGTCGTAGCCGATGGTATTTGGATGGAGCCCCTCGGGGAGGTTGTAGTACGCGCATGCCTCCAGGATCGGGCAATTGGCCACGAAAAGCGCCTCAGTGTCCACCAGGGGCAAGGAGTTCAGGATCGCCAGCTCCCTAATCGATGCCGAGTATGACTCGGTGAAGGGGCGGAGCGAGGCGTGGTTTCCAGTCGGCGGCGCCAGGGTCGCAATCACCACGCTTTTTCCCTCAGCACGGCCAACATTGATCATCTTTTGGATCGCCTCTGAAATCGCAGCGGCCGGCTGAATGTGCACTGCGTCGTTTACCCCCTCCTTGATGATTACGACGTCCGCGGCGCTTCCCACAACCACCTCTGGAAAGCGGTCCACCCCCGGCTCTAGAACCCCGATGCCAACCACCTCCTCGCCCGGAACACCCGCGTTCACCACGGGAAGCCCGAGCATTCCTGAGAGCCGCAGGGGGTAGCCGCGAGGCGGGCCCCTGTCCGTAATGTCTGGAACGTATTGCCCCGGCATCGTGCCGTCCCCAACGCCATAGGTGATGCTATCGCCGAAGGCGAGGATCTCTATCGTGCCGTCTCCGTTTGCGTCCCGCAGCACCGACTGGGCGGCCGCATCTGGGCTGGCACAGAGAAACAGGGACAAGGCGGCTGCCGGGGCCAGTATGAAGGCTCTTTTTCTCGGCGATAACGGAATCTCTCTCAGCACAAAGACCATCGGGCAAGCATGCTAATCGGTTGATGACAGCAAGGAGTCTAGCGCCCTGCTGGGCACATTTAAAGAGCCCATCGTCTTGAGAGCGATACATCACGAGGTTGGGCACCTAACCCTGGCGGGGGCGCTTCGTCCCTCTCCCCAGGCAAGACGATGCCTCAACAGAACGGCATCCCGCGCGCGCTGGGCCGCCCTAGCGAAGGGAGTATGAGCGGAGGAATTCGCGGCTATCGTTTTGCGAGAGGGAGGCGCCGTGCACGCCGCGAAATGCCCTGTCGTACTTGAGGATATCAGACTCAGTCCACACCACGAGCTCATGGCTTAGCGTTTCTACAGCAACCAGGGAGGAGTCGTAGATCATAAAGCTTGTCACCGGACAGACGTCAGTGCGGGCCCCAACAGGCAGCAGGCGCAGATCGAGACGCGGATTATCTGCGGCCGAAGCAAGCGCCTCTACCTGCTCCCGCATCACGTCTACGGAGCATATATTTGAGCTCAACGCCCGCTCATCGAGCACCAAGCAGAACTGCTTGCCCCCCTCAAGGAGCGCTTTTTGGCGCCGAATGCGGTTCTTCACCGCGTGGGCGATCTCTTCGTCGCCCAACTGCTTAAGAGCGCGAAATACGGACCTCATGTACTCGGGAGTCTGAAGGAGCCCAAACACGAGCTGCATGTTGTAGCCACGAATGGATGTCGCGCGCGCTTCCCGCGCTTGCACGATCTTTTGCGACTCAGCAACCGAGTCAAAAGCGCGCACCGACCACTGGTTAAACTGCTCAAGAAAGAGCCTAGTCTGGTCGAGCAGCAGCCGTTTCTGCGTCCCGGTCACCTTGAGGGCCTTACAGATCTCCTCAACGAGCTCCACCGTCGGCCGAAGCAGCCCCTTCTCGATCTTCGAGATACCCGATTGGCTATAGCCGATTGAGTCGGCGAGAGCCCGGCCGGTAACGCCCTTTGCCTTGCGCAGCCGTTGAAGCTGCTGGCCGAGATAGTCGCGAGGTGCCGTCATACATCCTTGGGCAATTGAGCCCTCTCAGCCGCCGTGCTGCCAGGTGACGTGTGGGTGCTGGTTGAGGGGGAAACTGATTTTGCCGAGTTCGTCACGAATACTAAGGAGGAGCTGCACTCCACTTGCTGACTGTAACAGTTCAGAGCCGCTCCAGGCGCCATGTGAGTCGTATCTCTGGATTAAGCACTGCGAATCATCAAATAGCCAAAAGTCAGGAACGTTGAATTCCGGCATTATTTCGCGGAGCTTGTCCCAGTAAACCAACCGAATTTGTTCGCCAGCTTGCTGATTGTATCGGTAGCCCCAATCAAGTTCGAATCGAAGATAATCCGTAAGTGGCTCCG
>JAFMJG010000036.1 GCA_017853605.1 bacterium | reverse complement strand
CCCATCAGCCTGGCAGACCACGAATCTAGGCTCGGCGTCGCAATAAACAGCGTCCCGCCGGGCCTTAGGAGCTCTCGAGCCCTTGCAATAGTCTTCTGGGGCTCGCGCACATGCTCGAGCACATCGTTCATCACGCACAGGTCAAAGCTTCCGGGCGCGAGACTTGACGTTTCAACCTCCCCCTGCTCAATCGTGAACGTGCTAACTACAGAAGCTGCCTGTGCCAGTGACTCGCGCGCCGTAGCGCAAGCGACACCAGAGTACTCTACTCCCGTGACCGAGTACCCTCTCTTCATCGCCTCAACGAGAAACTCCCCCTGTCCGCACCCCACTTCCAACAGATCGCCACCTTTTTTTCCACGGTAGTGCTCAATCATGTCGAGGTATAGGGCCGCAGTCAGCCTTTTGATCTCAAGCTTTCGCGCGCGGCTTTCTGCATCATCCGAGCCGATGAAGTAGTAGGTCCCGTAAATTTCAGCCAGCTCCGCATTCGAGGGCTGCGGACGCTGCCATTGGAGTCCACATGAAGCGCACTCGCTCACCAACCTCTTTTTGAAGGCAAGCTTCTCTCTTCGGTTGCCGCTGCCACACGCAACGCAGAGATCATGCAGCACCGCCCCGCTGTGAGCCCCTACATCAGTCGTTGGGTTAGCCGTTGCTGCTTGGCTCGTCATGTTACCTTCTCGCTATTACGTGTTTTGCATCAGCTGAAACGAGGCTCCTAGTAGTGGACTTGGCCGCCTCTACTGGTTGCCGGCCAGGGGCAGATCGCTATCTATTGGAATTGAGAACCCCGCCTGCACGGCGTCATGGCGGAACATCTGCACCGTTTCAAGCGAGAACTCTGAGAGTCCTTTGCCAAGCAGCGGGAGCTTTTTAAGGATGTCGTTTGTCGCCGTGATAATGTGGCACCCAACGTCATGCGCCTGCACAACGTTCAGCAGCTCCCTGGGGCTGGCCCAAATGAGCTCCACGTTCGGGCAGCTCTTGAGCTGCTTGACGGTCTCTCTCATGAGTGGCACCGGATCCACGCCGCTGTCGGCGATCCGCCCAGCGAACACCGAGAGGTACGATGCCGGCCCCTTCTCGAGCACCCGGCAGCTCTCTTCTATCTGTCGCCACGTCATAACCGCTGTAATGTTCACCTTGATGCCCATTGCAACAAGCCTTCGCACCAACGGCAACGCAGACTCTCCTCTGGTGTTAGTGATGGGGATCTTCACGTATACAGTGTCACTCAAGCGAGCCAGCTGCACAGCCTGAAGCTCCATCTCGCCAAATTCGTCAGAGAAGACCTCGAGCGAAAGCGGGCGGTCCGGGATGATCTCAAGTATTTCGCGCGCAAAGCCCATGTAGTCTGAGATGCCGGCCTTGCGCATCAAGGTCGGATTCGTTGTAAAGCCCTTGATGTGTGGCTTTGAGTACATCTCTCGCATCCCGGCTTTGTCGGCGCCGTCTGCAAAGAGCTTCACCTTGAGCGAGTCGAGGGTTATCCGGTCCATGCTCATCAATCTTCTACGGTGTTATAGTCAATCGTGTTGTGGGAGCTTTCAGCATGAATTTGGCGAGGGGCAGAATTTTTCCGTTTTCCTTCAAGTTCCGCTATCAGCTCAGCTGCTTGGCCAAAGGAATACACGACGTGCTCAGCGAAAGCTACCGGCCACGGCTCCTCATAAGCTAAATCTATCAAGATTGAGGTGCAACCGGCACGGCGGCCAGCCTCCACGTCTCGCCAACGGTCTCCGACCATGTAGCTCGCTGAAATGTCGATCTTAAGGCGCTTTGCAGCATCAAGCAGCATGCCAGGCTCGGGCTTTCGCCGAGGCCCTCCATCGGAAGCGTCGTAGCACACCTCTACCCCATCTAAGCCAAGAAGATCAGATACGTACCGGTTTATGCTTTCAACGACCCCTTGCGACTGGGTGCCCCTTCCCACGTCCGGCTGGTTCGTGCAGCACACCAGGAGGAATCCTTGCGCCTTCAGCGCAGCCATAGCGGCCGGAACGTCCTCCGGAATTACCACCTCGGACAAGCTTAGCGGGGGATACGGCTTGCCGTCACGGACCACGGAGGCATTAAGCACCCCATCGCGGTCGAGAAATACGGCACGCCTACCTGGCTGCATTCGCAGCGCCCTCCCACTTCGTCTGTCGCTGCTTGAGCAGGGGGTGAGAGACAAGGAGGTGCCACACCACCGCCTGGAACGCCTCGCTGTGGGGCGTTACGCGGTCTGCATTGATAGTCGGGATCACAACACACACGTCGGCGACCGTCTTGGTGAAACCGCCGTCCCGTCCCACGATGCCGGCGATGGGTGCGCCAACTTCCTTAGCGTAGCGGAGCGCCTCAACCAGGTTGGGGCTGACGTTTCTCGCGAGATCTCCGCCCCCCACTGAGAACACGAGCACGGCATCTTTTGATGAGAGCCTGCTCACAGCAAGCCACTCAGAGAAGATGGTGCTCCATCCTTCATCGTTTGCTCGGGCAGTTAGCTCTGACACATTGTCGGTAGGCGCATAAGTCTCTATCCCAACGATTTTTCGGAAGTCATTTACTGCGTGCGAAGCATTCGCAGCGCTTCCGCCGACACCGAGGATGAAAAGCCGTCCGCCGCTGGCCCTGACATTTGCCAGAAGCTGCGCCATACGCTCGATTGCCTCGCAGTCAAGCCTCCTGCAGATCTCTCTCGCCTCTTCAAGAAATAATGTCGCGAATTCCATAGCTCCCCCGCCCTTGCCCTATCCGTTAAACACTAAGCCGACGCTTGCGCCACCCGATCCTCTTGCGAAGCTGCCAAGAACTCCCCGAAATCCCGAAGCCCAACATGCGACCCGATCTCGTAGAACCGCTCCGTCACCTCGAAGCCCGTCACCTGCCCCAGGCAAACTTGCTCCTCTAGCACCGTTGCCAGGTCAAACGGCTCACCCGCCGGCACCCTCCTGAGAATGTCTCGACGGAGAATCATCAGACCATAGTCGATGTAATCCATCGCGGGGGTCAGCGTCCGTTTGCTGTATGCGCGCACCTCCCCATTCGCAAATTCAACGTTGCTGGTGTCCCACTGCTTGTTGTTCCTGAACACGGTCATTAGGACAGGCCGGCCTGACTCAAGATACCTCTGCTGGACAGCGCGGTACGAGCAGCGCAGATAGGAGTCGCCGTAGAGCACAAAGAACGTGTCGGGGAGGTGGTTCCAAGCGGCTTGCAGGGCCCCGGCAGTTCCGAGGAGTCTAGGCCCATCCGGAACAAACGTTACCCGCAACCCGAACTGGCTGCCGTCGCCGACGTGCTTTTGGACCATCTCTCCTAGGTAGCCCACTAACAACACCACCTCGGTAACACCCTGGTGAGCAAGCTGCCGCAGCTGTATGTCTATAAACGGGGTGCCGTTTACCTCGACGAGGCACTTCGGTACGGTCTCAGTTATCGGACGCAGCCGGGTTGCAAGCCCCCCTGCGAGCACCACAACTGGAAACACGCCTTCGCGATTTTCCGACCTGTTAGCCATCGTAAAAGTGCCGAAATTCTTCGAGCTTAGGGCATTCATGCAACCCTAATTCCGCGCCAACTACTGCCTGCAAGAGGAGCCCCGAAAAGTTCCCCTGAACGGTTGATTTGACGGCCGCGATGTTACATGCTGCCGTCGGTAAAAGTCAATAAATCCAGCACTTCCTGCCTCTCTAGCCGCTGCCGGCCTATCTGATTGCGGCGGCTTAGGTGGCGCGCTGTGCAGGGGCTTCTTCGGACGTGATGCCCATGAATCGACCCTCATTTCCTGTCACACGCGTGCTTGTTACCGGGGCCGCCGGCTTCATCGGCAGCTCTGTAGTGGACCGCCTGCTTGCGGACGGGCACGAGGTGGTCGGATTTGACAACTTCTCGACCGGCCAGGAGGAGTTCGTGCGGGATGCGGTGAGGCACCCGCGCTTTCGCCTCGTTCGGGGGGATACCCTCAGGCTTAACGAGCTCACGGAAGCGATGGCGGGCGTGGGGCTCGTCTTTCACCTCGCCGCGAACGCTGACGTGCGCTTCGGGCTTAACCACCCTGAGAAGGATCTGCACCAGAACACAATAGCGACGTTCAATGTGCTCGAAGCGATGCGGGCTAATGGGGTGCCACGCATCGCTTTCTCCTCAACCGGCTCGGTCTACGGAGAGTCTGCGGTCATCCCCACCCCCGAGAACGCCCCTTTCCCGGTCCAAACCTCTCTGTATGGCGCCTCGAAGGTGGCGGGAGAGTGCCTCATCCAGGCTTACTGCGAGGGATACAAGCTTGAGGGATACATCTTCCGCTTCGTTTCAATACTCGGCGAGCGCTACACACACGGCCACGTTTTCGACTTCTGCAGGCAGCTCCTTGAAAACCCCCGCAACCTGCGCGTTCTTGGAAACGGCAAGCAGCGCAAGTCGTACCTGTACGTGCAGGACTGCGTAGATGCCATGTTTCACGCCATTGGGAATGGTGCTGCGCTTGAGGAGCCGCACCGGGTCTCGATCTGCAACCTCGGAACGAGGGAGTACTGCGAGGTGCTTAACTCGGTCGGCTGGATCTGTGAGGAGCTCAGCCTTTCCCCCTCTATCGAGCTTACCGGCGGAGAGCGCGGCTGGACGGGAGACAATCCCTTCATTTTTCTCGACACAGCCAAGATCTCCGGGCTCGGCTGGGAGCCCAAGCTCTCAATTGAGGAAGGCGTGAAAACGACCGTGAGGTGGCTGCTCGCCAACCGGTGGGTCTTTGAGAAACGGGGATAGGGATGAAAATTTGCGTCTTCGGATTGTGGCACCTCGGCACGGTCACGGCAGCATGCACCGCAGCAAAAGGGCATGATGTAGCCGGACTGGACCTCGACCCGGCAAACGTTTCTCAACTTTCGACGGGCACGCCTCCAATCTTTGAGCCTGGCCTCGCGGAACTGGTGCAGGCGGGCCTAAAGAGCGGATCCCTCCGTTTCACGACATCACCTGGTGAGGCGCTGAAAGGTGCGGAGGTCCTCTGGGTAACCTTCGACACGCCGGTCAACGAGAACGACGTGGCAGACGTTGATTCGGTTGTCCGCGCTGTCTCGAGCCTCTTCGGCGAGATACCGGACGGCTGCACGGTGCTCATTTCATCTCAGGTGCCCGTCGGCACCACCTCGCGTCTTCAGGCGCTTTTCGGGGAGCTCTTCCCGAAACATTCAGTCTCCTTCGCCTACTCTCCGGAAAATCTTCGCCTCGGCTCCGCCATAAAGGTGTTCACGGAGCCTGACCGGATTGTTGTCGGAGCAGACTCGCCACGGGCAAAGGCTGCGCTCTCTGCCCTCCTCGCGCCGATATCAGCGCGGATCGAGTGGATGAGCGTTGCCTCTGCCGAGATGGTGAAGCACGCCACCAACGCATTCCTCGCGGCCTCCGTCTCCTTTGCAAATGAAATTGCGACGCTGTGCGAATACTCAGGCGCAGATGCCAAGGAGGTTGAGCGCGGCCTTAAGACCGAGTCCCGCATCGGCCCTAAGGCGTACCTCTCGCCAGGAGCAGCGTTTGCTGGGGGAACCCTAGCCCGTGACATAACCTTTTTGGCCTCGATCGCTGCGCAGCACGAGTTTCCGGCCCATCTCCTCCGGGCCGTCGCAGCGAGCAACACCGCCCATAAGGAGTGGTTCCATCGGCGGCTCTGCGAAAGCCTCGGGGGCCTCCGGGGGAAAAAGATCGCTGTGTGGGGGCTAACGTATAAGCCGGGCACAGACACGCTGCGCCGCTCAAGCTCCGTTGAGCTCTGTCGGCGAGTCGCTGCTGACGGCTCGTCAGTTTTCGCTTTTGATCCCGCGATCAAGGCGCTGCCCGATGAGCTTTCTCCGCTCATCAAGCTTTGCCCCTCTCCTATCGAGGCCGTGAAAGGCGCTGACGCGCTCGTGGTGGCCACAGAGTGGCCGGAGTTTCGCGAGATCCCGATGGCTGAGGCAGCAGCAGCCATGAGGACGCCGATCGTGCTCGACCCAAACCGAGCGCTGCTTGCCCAGTGGGCGGCCGTTCCGGGAGCCCGCTACCTTTCTGTAGGAAAAGCCGCATGACCAACTCAGACCTTTTGGGGAGAACAGCCATCATCACCGGAGCAAGCCAGGGGCTCGGGCTTGAGCTTGCGGGCGCATTTATCGATCACGGGGCTTCTGTGTGCATCTGTGCCCGCGATGCAGCCATGCTGGAGCAGGCGGCCTCGCATCTGCAGGGCCGGATTGCGCCAGGCCAGCGCCTTGTGGCGGAGTGCGGGGATGTGGCCAAAGAGGGTGACGTGGCGCGCATCGTACAGGCGGCGGCAGATGCGTTCAGCGGCCGCATCGACATTCTCGTCAATAACGCCGGCGTGTACGGCCCAAAGGGGCCAACCGATGAGGTCCCGTGGGAGGAGTGGATTAGGACGATAGAGATAAACCTTTTTGGTTCGGTGTTCATGGCTCGGGCGGTGGTCCCTCACATGAAGAGGTCCCGCTACGGCAAGATCATTCAGCTCTCCGGGGGCGGGGCAACTCAGCCGATGCCGCGCTTTACTGCCTACGCAGCATCGAAGGCTGCCGTGGTTCGTTTTGCCGACTCTCTCGCCGAAGAGCTGCGTGATGACCACATCGACGTGAACTCGATCGCTGCCGGCGCGTTGAACACGCGCTTTCTTGACGAGGTGCTTGAGGCAGGGCCCGAGAATGTAGGAGAGACCTTCTACAAGCGGTCACTAGAGCAGCGTGACAAGGGGGGCGTACCCTTTGAGAAGCCAGTCTCCTTGGCTCTGTTCCTCGCCAGCCAAGCGAGTGATGGAATTACCGGAAAGCTGATCAGCGCGCTGTGGGACAACTGGGAGGAGTTTCCGAAGCACCGTGAGGAGCTCTCGCGCTCCGATGCTTACTCGGTTCGCAGGATCGTCGGCAAAGACCGCGGAATGCCCTGGGGGGACAAGTAAGTGGCGGGGCTTGGTGTGGCGATTGTGGGATGCGGCCTCATAGGCCACAAGCGGGCGCAAGCCCTCTGCGGAGCCTCCCTGCGCTGGTGCATCGACATCAGCACCGAGCGGGCTGATGCCCTCGCCAAGACCGTCAAGGGGTGCCGCACAGCCTCGGACGCTCAGGCGGCACTCGCTGACCCTGCGGTGCATATCGTGATTGTTGCAACACCAAACAACCTGCTCGCGCCAATCACGGTGGCCGCAGCGAACGCGGGCAAGCACGTTTTAGTCGAGAAGCCCGCTGCCCGTTCCCTTAAGGACCTCGACAACGTCATGGCAGCGGCGAAGCGGGGCGGCTCGCTCGTGCGCGTGGGCTTTAATCACCGCTATCACCCATCTTTCCTTAAGGCCCGCTCGCTGATAGATGGCGGGGAACTTGGCCCGCTCATGTTTGCGCGCGCCCGTTACGGTCATGGGGGCAGGGTTGGCTACGAGAGGGAGTGGCGCGCCGATCCTGCGATCTCGGGTGGCGGTGAGCTTATCGACCAAGGGGTGCACCTGATCGATCTCTCTCGCTGGTTCCTTGGGGACTTCAGCGAGATCTCGGGGCACGCGCAGACTTCCTTCTGGGACATGCCTGTTGACGACAACGCCTTCATGATTCTGCGGACGCCGGCCCAGCAAACGGCATTCCTCCATGTGAGCTGCTCAGAGTGGAAAAACCTGTTCTGCTTCGAGCTTTACGGCAAGAACGGCAAGCTCCAGATCGATGGGCTCGGGGGGAGCTACGGCACCGAGAAGCTCACCTTCTACCGAATGCTCCCGGAGATGGGCCCCCCGGAAACAGCATCCTGGGAGTTTCCGCAGCGCGACCGGTCATGGGAGATCGAGTTCGCTGAGTTCGTTGAGGATATCAGCATGGGCCGGCAGCCCAGTGCCGGGCTGCGGGACGCCCAAGCAGCTCTGGAGGTAGTTAACGAGCTCTACAGGAGGTCCGGATATGATCATAACTCGTAGCCCCCTGCGCATTACGCTGGGCGGAGGCGGCACAGACCTCCCCTCCTACTACTCAAAGTTTGGCGGCTTCGTCATCTCGGCGGCCATCGACCGCTACGTCTACGTGACAGTCATGCGCCCATTTCTGCCGGGCATCTACCTCAAGTACTCAAAGCATGAGCGGGTGCCGACCATCCCCGAAATTGAGCACCCGATTATCCGCGAGTCCCTAAAGCTGCTGGATTTCAAGACCCCACAAGTGGAGATCACCACTCTCGCCGACATCCCGTCCGGCACCGGGCTGGGCTCTTCGGGAAGCTTTACAACGGCGCTGCTCAAGGCTCTCTACACCCACCGCCGCAAGATGATCCTGCCGAACGAGCTCGCCGAGCTCGCCTGCGACATCGAGATTAATCGGCTCAATCAGCCGGTAGGGAAGCAGGACCAGTACATTGCAGCCTACGGGGGCCTCACCTGCTTTGACTTCCAGCCAGATGGAGCCGTAGAGGCCAAGCCGCTCTCCGTTTCGATGGACACCCTTTTTGATCTCGAGGACAACCTCCTCCTCTTCTTTACCGGATTCGACAGGGCAGCTGGCAGCATCCTCAAGGACCAGGACGAGCGCTCAAAAAAAGAGGACTCCAAGATGTTCGAAAATCTCCACTACGTTAAGGAGCTCGGCCTGCGCAGCAAGACAGCACTTGAAGCGGGCCGGTGCGCCGAGTTCGGCGAGATAATGCACGAGCATTGGGAGAACAAGCGCAAACGCTCGGGCGGCATGAGCAATCCTCAGATCGACGAGTGGTACTCCTTGGGGCTTGCGAACGGGGCGGTAGGCGGAAAGCTGGTGGGCGCAGGCGGGGGAGGATTCCTGATGTTCTATGCTTCAGACCGGCCCAGGCTGCGCCAGGCCATGAATCACGCGGGATTAGAGGAAGTTAGGTTCCACTTCGACTTCGACGGGACCAAGTCCCTGTTGTGATGCCTTGCGGAGAGGTTCATGGTATAGTGCGCGGCTATTCGGGCGACGTGTACGCGGGGGATACCAGATGAAGCTCTCTATCATAATGGCCGTCTACAATGAGGCAAGCTCAGTAGGCGAGACTCTGCAGCGAGTCTGGGATCAGCCGCTGCAGGGCGTTGACAAGGAGATTGTCATCATCGAGAGCAACTCGAAGGACGAATCCCGTGAGATCTGCAAAGAGTTTGCCGACCGCATTAACTCTCTTGAGCCAGGGGCGGTCAAGCTGATCCTCCAGGAGCGCGCATGCGGAAAGGGCAACGCTGTCCGGGCTGGCCTCCAGCGTGCAACTGGCGACATCGTGCTCATCCAGGATGCTGACGCTGAGTATGACCCTCGCGACTACCGGTCCCTCATTACTCCGATTATCGATGGGCGCGTCAACTTTGTTCTAGGCAGCCGGCATCTCTCGGCGGGCAGCTGGAAGATTCGAAAATTTGAGAGCTCCCCTGCAAAAGCCGCGCTGCTCAACCTCGGCGGCACGCTATTTCACTCATTTTTTAACATAATGTACGGCACGAGCCTTAGCGACCCTACGACGATGTACAAGGTCTTCCGCCGCTCCTGCATAAGTGGCGTGCTTTTCGAGGCGAACCGTTTTGACTTCGACTTTGAGCTCGTGGCCAAGTTGATAAGGCTCGGAAACATTCCGATCGAAGTGCCGGTCTCTTACGTCTCAAGGGGCTTCGAGGAGGGCAAGAAGGTGAATGTGCTCCGCGATCCCTTTACGTGGATACGCGCTATCGTGCGCTTCCGCTTCTCTCGGCTGCACGCTGACGGCTCTCAGCCCCAGACCGTAGAGGCCTTGCTGTATGAGCCCAAGATAAGCCCGCAGCCGCGTTTTGCTAATGGTGCGTAGCAGAACATAAGGCAGCTGGAGGTCCCGGCCCGCCGCGGCAGAGCGCCTTAGGGCGCTCGCCGCCCAAATCGCCCCGCAAGCTTAAAGGGCGCAGCAATCGAGGCTCTTAACGATCGCGGGACGTAGCTTCTCAACAGCACGTAGCGGTCGTGACCAATCTTGAGCCGCTCCTTGTCAGCAACCTCGGCAGCCAGGAGGCTTTGAATCCCCTCCTTCTCTTCACGCTCATCACAGAGCTGCCGCTCCAGGTCAGCAATCCGAGATGCCTCCCTCTCCAGCTGCTCCTCGATGCTGTTCCGCAACAACCGCTCAGTATTGGCCTCTTCGATGAGAAGCCCATAGAGATCACGCTCTTCCCTAAGTTTGGCCTCCGCTGCAGCCCTTCCACGGCACTCGTGCTCGAGGTGCCTCTTTGCCGTCTCAAGCGCCTCCTGAGCGAGAGAAGCTCTCTGCTGTGCCTCAGCATTCGCCTCTAGCCGCTGCTTGAGCTCGTCCGCTTCGCTCAAGGCAGTAGCAAGCCTAACCTCGAGCCCCGCTTGAGCCTCTTGGGCTGCCGAAACCTGGGAAGCGAGCTGCTTGCCGACAGCTTCAGCCTCGGCTAGAGCCTGCCGGGCAGCCTCCGCCTCTCTCTGAGCCTCGAGCATGGCTCGGCGGCCCTGGCGCACCGCTTCCCTTGCTTCGAGCACGTCCGGCAGCTGCGAAGACAGCGCGCGGTGAAGCGCAAAGACGTGCCTGTCCGTCCCTTGCAGGTTGCCCTTGGAGACCTCAAGGAACTTCGCAACGAGGGCGTCGTTTGCGCTGTTCCTCTGCTTCACCACACGCACGGACGGCAAGATGTCCGCCTGTTCCATTCCTAGGTGCCTGCGGATCCTCCCTGCACAGGCGAGCACATCATCGTCGACCTCCTCGTAGGTGACCCGCAGCGGCGTGATGCCATTGTACGAAAAGAAGGCCTCCCAGCGGCGATTCTCCTCGAGGATGTACAGCAGCTCCTGGTTTATGGCCTCGCTATCGTAGGGAACCTCTGCTGGCTCCCGTATGCCCTGGCCCTGCGACCATTCGCCGGTCGATATCCACCTATCTGTTACCTTGGCCACATACAGCGAGATGGCTTGGGCAAGCACATTGGTGCGAGTGACGAAAACCCACTTCCAGCCGTGCAGCCCCAGGGGAAAGTTGTTGAGCTGGAGGAAGGGAAGGAGGTCCGAGATGCTCATCTTCCACCCAACAGCCCCTCCATCGAGGCGGCCCTGGATGAAGAAGCGCGCGAGGCTCTCCTGGAACGTTAGCTCAGCCGGGCTGTACAGGTTGAAGTACTCGCCTGGGAGCCCCATCCCTAGCTGGTGCAGCACCCTGCCGAGGTAGGTGCTCCCCGTCCGGGCCGTCGTGGCGATCACGTACCTATAATCAGGTATCGGCCTTCCCTGAGGAGCTTCCCCACGGTAGCGAATGAAGTCCTGTCCGATGCACCGAGTAAAACGCTCAATTTCACCCTGTACCTCGCTCTCATCGAGGTGCATGTACTCGACGAAATCGCGCTGAACTGGCGCCGCGAACGGCAGAGACTCCTCCCCTGCGCTGGAGCCCGCCCCTCGCCGCGCGTGCGTGCTTTCTGAGCCCGGCAAACGGCCGTCAGCATTGCATGCTCCCTGGGCAACAATTGCGGCCTGCTCCCGCCGCTCGCCCTGTGCTGCCTCCCTCCGTGCCTTTGCTCCCTTTCCCACTACAAGACTCCTTTCTTCACTTAACAGCCATCGCTTATGCCACTAAGCCGCCACTCCCTGTGCCACTCCCTTTGAAAGCTGCCGCGCGGCCAAGAGCGCGTCGAAGTAATCGCCAAAAAGCTTCGCCTTTGCCGGCCAATCCCAAGCCGCTATGCGCTCAAGGCTCTCTGCCGAGAGCGCGAGGAGGCGATGAGGCTCTTCGCGGAGCTGCCGCAGCTTGGCAACGAGGCAGTCAATGCTGCGGCTCGGAAGGATGAAGTCCCGCTGCAGCGGCCCGAAGGCTTGCGGCACAATCCCCACGTCGGTTGTGACCACCGGGACCCCGCACGCCATCGCCTCAAGCACGGGGTTGGGCGTGCCCTCTATCTTCGAAGTGCATACCAGGACGTCGATCTCGCTGTAGTAGTCGGGCATCTTGTCGTGTGGGATGAACCGCTCCTGCCGATCCGCGAAGTGCGCCCGCACCTTGGCTCCCCCAGCAACGAGCTGCTCGAGAGCGGGCTTAAGGATCGTGTGAACCCCCTTAAAATCCTCTATCTCAGAAGCCCACTTGCTGTTGCCTACCCAGCCAACGACGAGCTCCCGGTCGCTTACGCCCTTGAGACGCTCGATGTTTTTGGGCCTAAAGACCGCAAGGTCTACTCCATCCTCGATCACCGCTGAGGGTTTCGGGTACCCAGGCACGACCGAGTAAATGGCGTTGAGTTTCTGGGAGGCAACCGTGTACCCAGCTACCCGCCCCGTGAAGATCTCCCTGCGCCGCTCTAGCTCCTGCGGCTCCAGCAGCAGGTGGTCGTAGACGCTGGTGCTGAGGATCTTGGGCTCAATAAAGCGCTTGTAGAAGGCCTCGTATGAGCCTGTCAGGATCTCGGCATAGCTTTGGTAGTAGGGCGTGCCGATCAAAGTCAGGTGCTCACGCCAGAAGAAGTGCAGGATCTGGCACTGCTGGGCCATCAGGAAGACCTGGTCGATGTTGTCGATCACGTCCATGGGAATGCGCATGAAAGAGAACCGATCGCTGAGGTTTTTCTCAAGCTGGCGGGCGATGTTGCCGAACGCCCAGTTGTCTGTGTCGAGTATGAGCGCGATCTTTGGCTTCTGGGGCGCGGCTTCACGTTTGGCGGCTCTGCGGCCCTCGTCCCTAGCTGACGCCTCCGGCAGCGGCTCTGCGCCATTCAGCCCGCCTGCCGCGCCGGGCAGCCCCAGTTGATCGTGCCGCTCATCGAGCCATTGGCTCACCGCGTCGCTCCAGATCTCAAACCCATGCTTGCTGGTCAGGTACTCGGCAGAGCTCTTCAGCACCTGCTTCGAGAAACGCTGCCGCTCGTACTCAACGTCTACGTCACTTGAGGGTGCCGGGTGGTCGTGAACGAGTGCCAAGACCCCCGACGATCCAACCTTTAGGCCCCTCTGAAAGAGCCTCATCGAAAAGTCGAGGTCCTCAAAGCCAACGAACATGTTCTCGTCATACCCCCCGACCTCCTGAAAGGTCCGAACCTTAAGCACACAGCTCCCGCCGAACAGGAACGTGCCGAGAAATCCCTCAACAGCCTCCTTGGGACGAGCTGACTGGCGATACGCGCTGCCGGCGCCCAGGTGGGGCACTCCGTCACTGTGGGAGACGTAGAGGTGCCCCCCGAGGGCGAAGAGGGTCTCTCTGTCTGGGTTGAGAAGCGGAAGGCTAAGGAAGTGGCACCCCAAGACAGCGAGGTCACGCTGAATGCGGTCGAGGGGGTTTTCGATGAAAAAGATGTCGTTATCGAGGCACATCAGCCACTCGGTGCGGACGTGCGGGATGGTCCGGTTTCGGGCACCGCCAACGCCGTAGTTCTGGCCGAGCTCGATCACCCGAGTAGAGCACTTGAGGGCTGCCGCTGCCTCCTTGACCCGCGCCAACTCATCGGGGTCTGAGCCATTGTCGACAACGAGCACCTCCCCCTGAAAACCCGGCAGGTGCTCTGCTATCGACGCCAGGAGCTTTTGGGAGAGCACCGCCCGGTTGCGCGACAGGAACGAGATCGTCAGGTTCCTTCCCTGAGTGCCTATGGTGCCAGCAGGCTCCTTCCAGGCGTCGCTGTGAAGAAGGAAGTGGTTTCCCTCGTACACGTACACCGTCGACCGCAGTCCCTCGACTAGCTCTGGGCTCTTTGACTCACCCACGGATTAGCCTCCGTATTCCCCGGTATGATCCGGCCAGCGGCGTGCGCACAAACTGCGGGACAAACCCCCTCAGCCGCACGTAGCGGTCGTGCCCAACCTTCAAGCTCGCTTTGTCGCAAAGCTCACGTTCCAGCTGCTGCTCAAGGATTATCCTTTGGGCACTGACACTATGGAGCTGCTCCTGCAACTTGCTCTTTTCCATGCACTCCCCCTCGAGCTGCCTTTGCGTCTCGGCGAGCGCTTGATGCGCGGCTTGCTTGAGGTCCCAAGCCTCCTGCAGGTTCCCCTTCAGCCACCGGGCATCGCCGCGAGAAGAGTGGAGGGACTCCTTCAAGAGGGTGTTCTCTGAGCACGCGGCGCTTAGCCTTAATCCATACACCCGCCGGTCGCGCTCCGCCTCAAGGAGCAGCTGCCTCGTGGATGCATCACTCTCATTAAGGCGCTCTAGGTGCTGTCGCAGATCCTCCCGCTCTGACTGGACCTCTGAGAGCTGGGCCAGCAGCGCGGAGCTGTCAGAACGGACATCACGGAGCTGTTCGTTGCTCGACTCGAGGGCGCGCTGCAGTTCCATGACCTTCCGGCGCAAGCCATCGCGATCCTCCGTCACTGCCCTAAGCCGCTCCTGGCCGTCAGCGACCTCTTTCTGCAGCGCAGCTGCCTGCTCACTCAGGGCGTCGCGGCTGGCCTCCGCAGCCTTGAGCTCCTCCTGCTGCCCGACAAACAGCGCCAGCGGAACGATCCCCGCCTCATTCTTGGCTATTACCATCCTGGTGTAGGTGTCCATTGAGACTGGGAAGACTCCCATCCCGCTCACAGGTACCGGCGAGCCCCAAACACCCACAAAGTAGCTGCAGGTGTCCGGGCGAACGTCGAGCTCCTGCTGGGCGCCCACTACGTACGCGCCGCTCGCCTCAAGCCGGGACAGCCAGCTATTCGGAACCGTTTCGTAACCGGTCTTAATCGATTCCGGGGTAGAGACAAATCCAAAGCCCCCCGTTCCAAGGCTCCACTGTGCCTTCTTGCCCAGCACCGATGAGGTCAGCTTTTTGAAGTCCTCGAAGGAGTAGCGGCTCTTGTGGAAGGGGTTAGAGCGCCCAGAGTCGCCGTAGTACCAGCCATCGTTCGGGCAGGTAATAACGACCGTCCCGCCGTCCTTCACCGCATGCTTGATGCCCCGCAGGAACGTCTCGGGATCCCCGAGGTGTTCAAGGGTCTCAACCGAGATGACAACGTCGAACTCCCCGCGCGCAAAGATCTCTGCCACGGCCTCTGCCCGGCCAACCCGGAACTCCAGCCCAGGCCCCTGGAAGCTCTCCCGGCACCGGGCGATGGTAGCCTCATCGATATCCACTCCAACAACCGAGGCGGCGCCGGCTTCCTTAAGGAGGTAGCTTCCGTAACCCTCGCCACACGCAATATCGAGCACCCGCTTGCCCGCCACCAGGGGCTTGGCGATCGCGTACCGGGCGCAGTGGATGGCCGCCTCGATCTCGGGATGCTCTGGCTTTTTAAGTAAATCTAGTCTCTCCATACCAACAGCACCTACAGCCCTCTCTCAAAAGTCTCCGCGTGCAGCCTTGTCTTGCAACGCAGAGCCTCTGCCTTGCGCTGCCACTACGCACACGCCTGAAACGTCCACTTTCTCTGGACATTAAACATTCCGATCGCCTTAAACTTGTCCTCAACACGAAACTCGCACACCCCCTTCTGCTCTGCGAGCGTCACAAATCCGCCGGCGTCGTTGATGGCGACCCGCCATTTGTACTTGCCGCTCAAGAGGGAAAAGTTTGGGAAATCAACCACAACCGCGCCTGACTCAACGGTCTTAAATGGGGCCATGCCATCCATTTGGGTGGTTGTTCCGCAGATGTAGAGGTCATCATGGCGGTAGAGGTTAAACACAAAGCTGATCGTTTCTGGAAGCTTCTTCGCAAGCGCCACAAAACGGAACGAGAGCCTAAGCGCGTCGCCGGTTGTGATCGTTGAGCATGGGGCGCCACGCTCATTGAGCAGCTCGACCTCGGTAATCTTGAAGAGCTGCGGCAGCCGCTCCTCCCCCGCGCCTGCCCCATCGGTGTTGGCCGGCTCGCCCGGAGCTGGAGATGCCTCTCGAGCAGCGGCCGGGGAGGTCTGCTGCTCGGCAGCTGCGCGGGCCTTGTGCGCGTCCTCGATGGCCTGTGCCCGGGCGGCGCTCTCCTGCAGGTCGATCGTGTACTGGTCGACAACCCGCGCGGCCTCGCCGAACAGCTTCTGCCGGCCCCCCTCGAGGTAGAGCGCCCGGCTGCACACAGACTTAATCTGGTAGTCACTGTGCGAGACAAAAAGGATTGAGCATCCCCTGTCCCGGATCTCATAGAACTTGTTGATGCACTTCCTCTGGAATGCCGAGTCCCCAACCGCCAGCATCTCGTCGATAACGAGGATCTCTGGGTCCACGTGAATTGCGACGGCAAATGCGAGCCGGGCGAACATTCCGCTGGAGTAGTGCTTTACCGGGCTGTCGATGAAGCGCCCGATCTCGGCGAAGGCCTCAATCCGCTCGAAACGCTCTTCGATGTCCTCGCGCCTCATGCCAAGGATAGAGGCGCTCAGGTACACGTTTTCCCGTCCCGTAAACTCGTGGTTAAACCCCGAACCCAGCTCAAGCAGCGCAGAGATGCGGCCGCACCGCTTGACGCTTCCTTCCGTTGCAGAGAGGGTACCGCAGATAATCTGGAGCAGCGTTGACTTGCCGCTGCCGTTTCGGCCGACAATCCCCACGGTCTCGCCCTTGCGCACCTCAAACGATATGTCCTTGAGTGCCCAAAACTCATCGGCGGAGCTCTGGCGGGCTCCCCACAAGATCTGCTTGAGCCGGTCGATGGGCTTCTCGTAGATGTGGTACATCTTAGAGACGGCCGAGACTGACAACGCCACTTCAGAGGACATCTGCAAACCCCCGTCGAGTCTTTTGGAACCACGCAAACCCAAGCAACGCAACAAGCACGCACCCGGCCGTCACGGCGCCCCATGCTGGCCAGTCGATGCCGTGCCCCCAGATCATGGCATTCCTAAACTCCTCTATGATGACGTTGAGCGGAACTGCGGAAACAACACCCCTAATCCCATCAGGGAGGGCGCTCAGGGGATAGAACACCGGCGACATGAACATCAAAACGGGCATTACCACCGCCACCACCTGGGTGACGTCCCGGAGGTACACGCCCAGGGCCGACAGAAACCAGGCGCAGCCGAGGGTCATGACGAACAGCGGCAGCGCGGCCAACGGGACGAGCAGGAACGTGCTCGGGGGGAGGCCGTGAAACGCCACGTAAAACAGCAGCCACACGCATAGCGACACAAAAAAGTGAAACGCTGCCGAGCCGAGGGCCACTACTGGCAGGATCTCTAGGGGGAAGATCACTTTCTTGACGTAGTTGATGTTGCTCGTGATGAGGGTCGGCGAGCGGGTTACGCACTCAGAGAAGAGGTTAAAGACGAGCAGCCCGGCAAAGAGCGTCAGCGCGAACTGCGCCTGTGACTCCGACGACCCTCCCCAACGGGCTTTAAAAACTACGCTAAACACGAACGTGTACACCGCGAGCATCAGGACCGGGTGAAGGAAGGACCAGAGCAGCCCCATCACCGATCCGCGGTAACGGCCAATGACCTCGCGCCGGATGAGCTGGAGCGTCAGCGAACGGTTGCGCCATAGGCTTCTCACCAGCCACGCCGGCGAGCATGAATGGTGCGTAGTCCCCTGCAGGCTCATTCAAACCCCCGTGGGTTTGCTGACTGCCACGACCAGTGAGTGGCGCACATCGAGGCCAGGTCATGCGTGGCTGCCCAGTTGAGCATCTTTTTGGCGAGGGCGGGGTCCGCATAGCACGCAGGAACGTCGCCGGGCCTACGGGCCGCAAGCTCGTAAGGCACCTTTTTTCCGCTGGCTTTCTCGAACGCCCTGACCACCTCAAGCACGCTGTAGCCCCTGCCGGTTCCCAGATTAACGGCCTGGCACAACGGCTTGTCCATGATGCTCAGCGCCTGCAGGTGCCCGCGCGCCAGGTCGACTACGTGGATGTAATCCCGCACGCCTGTGCCATCCGGAGTGTCATAGTCGCTCCCCCACACCTTGAGCTTTTCAAGCCGCCCGACGGCGACCTGCGCGATGAAGGGCATCAAGTTGTTCGGGATTCCCAGCGGATCCTCGCCGATGCGCCCACTCTGGTGTGCCCCAACCGGATTGAAGTAGCGCAGAATAACGATGCTCCAGGATGGCTCTGCCCTAAAGAGATCCCGCAGCATCTCCTCAACTATTAGCTTGGTGCGGCCGTATGGGTTGGTGGCTGAGAGTGGGTGGCTTTCCGTGATCGGCAGCTCCTTCGGCTCGCCGTACACCGTTGCCGACGAGCTGAACACGATGCGCCGCACCCCCTCACTCTCCATAGCCCGCAAGAGGCAGAGCGTGCCGTGCACGTTGTTGTCGTAATAGCGCAGCGGCTGCTGAACCGACTCCCCTACCGCCTTGAGGGCTGCAAAGTGAATCACTGCCTTGCAGTCGTGATCCTTAAGCGCAGCGCGCAGCGCGCTCTCGTCCCGGATATCCCCTTTAACGAGCGCGAGCTCCTTGCCCGTTATCTCCTGCACGCGCCGCAAGGATTCCGGATGGCTATTTAAAAAATTATCGAACACCACCACCCGGTGTCCTGCGTTGAGCAGCTCAACGCAGGTGTGGGAACCTATGAAGCCGGCGCCACCGGTGACAAGGATAGCCATAAGGGGGAGGTTGTACCCAACATCTTGGTTTTTTTCAAGTAGTTAGCCCTGTAATTGCGCCCCGCAGTTCGTGCCGCCCGGCTCAGCTCAGAGCGTTGATTACCTTAAGCATTTTAGGGCGTGAGGAGCATTGGCCTGAGCCTCCGAAAGCCCTAAGCGCCTGATGCTGCGCGCGTACAACCAGTGCAGATTTTTTTAAGGAGCGGCGGCAGGCAATCACCCGTATTGAGTTGCTATGAGGTGGTTTGAGGGGTCAAGAGTCACATCCCGTCTAGCACCGGAGCGCCGAGCAAGGACTGGCCGGACCGGTTCCCCGGACGCTCAGCGACCCCACGGCCAACCAGTGCCCCTCTCGCCGAATCACCTAAGGTCGCTCACATTGCACGAGACGATCACCACCGGGAGCCAGAAAGTGCCGCTCTTCTCGATACGCCGAACCTTTGGGTCCTTGCACCGTTCGATCACTGAGGCGATCTCGGTCCCGTTAGCGTCAGGCCCTTCAGTCCGCTCCTGAATCATGAAGACCACCCGATCCCATCCGGTAAAGGAATCCGTTTCAGCCTTCTGGTCGCGCAGCTTCGTCCACTGGTAGACCCAGTCGTTGTTGAGCCTCCCAGCGCGCAGGGGATCCGCTATCGCCTGCGGGAAGAGCTCCGGCACCAAGGGGAGCCAGAGATTTGGCCGATTCTCCGGTTTCGCCAGGGGATCAAGGAGCAGGTAGGTCATCTTGCTCACATGGTAGCCCATGATGAGATCTGCGATGATAATCGTCCTTGGCTTGATCTCCTTCGCCATCTCCTCAGCGGCCAGCACCTCGGGCGGCTCGCCGATAGTGAGGTCCGGGCGCCCCGCGAACCAGGCGTTGCAGGCCCACAGGAAGTAGCACGAGAAGCCCGTCAACAGGGCCCCTTTTGCAATCCACCGCCGCCACGCCTGCCCAGTCTCATCAAGGTAGGCCATGTAGCGCACGATGCCGAATGCTGACAGCATCTCAACGGCGGGAAAGAAGGAAGAGAGGCGCTTCGGATACGGGGACTCCGACATGATGCCGGGCAGAATCGCTGCGAGCATCCACGCGAGAAGGACGGCGCACTCAAATCGCTTGATTGAGCGCACAACCATAAAGAAGCCTAACACTGCGAAGGGAACGAGCACCCATCCGACCGTCCTGACGTTGAATCCGGGAACGTATGGCACGATATCCTGGTGAAAGAGGAAGGGCACTTTGTAGAAAACACCGAGCACCACTGCCCAGAGGTGCTCGAAGGCCTTCTCTAGCACCATGAGCGCCACATCGAGCGTCCCTGGATCTCCCTCGGCCCTGCCCCACATCGCCCGTGGCCCGGTCAAGTTGAATGGGTTCTGGAAGACGAGCTCCTCTTCTGGGTAGTAGTAGCTCAACGGCAGCCCCAGGAACCACAACGCGACTCCTATCCCTATCCACGGCAGCTGGACCCACCTGAGCGGGAATGAGAAGCGGTTGAAGAGCCAGTATGCCCCGACAGCGAATACCGGAATCGCAACAGCGCTCTGTCCAGACGGGTACTGGTGCCACGTGAGCGCCATCGCCAGGGCCACCCAAGCCGCATCGATCACTCTGCGGGAATCGAAAGCCCTGAGCAGCAGCCAGCAGATGAGAAGGCTCGGCCAAGTGGTGACGCCGTGCGGGTGCACATCCGTTCTTCCCCACCCGATGTGCAGCGTGTCGAGCGCGAGCAGGAGCGCGGCGAGGAGCCCCATCTGCTTTCCGCCAAGGCGGTTGCCGAGCAGAAACATGAGAGGGATCGTGAAAACGCCCACGAGCGCCGATGACATGCGCAGCGCCGCCAGTGAGGCCCCAAACATCGATGTCGTGGCATAGATCGGCAGGTAGTAGAGTATGCCCAGCGGCGCCCACGGCCCAGCAACACCCTTGTTGGCGAGCAGCAGCCCATAGAGCGAGGTCCCGCCGGCTGAGAAGCACGCCAGCTCGCCCTCAAACTTGTCTGGAATGTAATTTATCGCGTAAAGCCGAAAGAACAGCCCGACCAGACAGACAAAAAAGAGCAAGAGCGCATCCCGCACCGAGAAAGCGGCCCTGAGCGCGCCCTGATTTAGCACAGGCGAGAGAGGCCTCTCTCCACGAAAGGCCAAGAAGAAGCACACCAGAGACAGCACGTACGACGCCCCTCCGACTATCAGGAGCGGCGCCCGGACGCTCGCATCATCCGGATTGGCGTGCAGCAGACTTTGGCTGAGCCAATACCTGAGCTCCCCATCGATCATCACCCACTGGCCAACGAAGGCGATCACCAGCCCCAACACGAGCAGGTCCCTGCGGGGCTTCCCGAGCCGCAGGCCCGTGATCGCCAAGGCGAGAACGATGGCGCCGAGGATGCACTTCGAGTAGTGGGCCCCCTTTTCAGTGAAGACGTTCCCGATGGCGATCAGCGGGTCAACAAGAGGCTTGAGCGCGATTAGCGACTGCAGCCGAAGCGCATCATCTCGGGCGGCGACTGAAAACCCGAGAGCAGTGGCGCCGGCCGTTAAGATTACAAAAAGCAGGACACCTAGGGTGCCCCTGAAAACTCGGACCATAAGGCGCCTTAAGATCACCGACCTAAAGGGGTTTGCGCTATAGGAAATTTGCAGGGCTGGGCTCCGGTCGCTTCAGAGGCTCCGTTTCCTCACGTTTTTTACCCCTCAAGAGCCTGCGTTTTTGACAAGCAAAGAGCGGGGGAGTCAAGGCAGCTAGTTGCATCTAACTACTTGAAACCACAGGCATCAAGGGCCATTTTACTTGTGGCGGCAGGGATTTCTGGGTGTTATACTGTAAGGAGACGTACGGTTTTAGGAGGTCACACGGTCCTACTTCGCCCTACATCCGCTAGCCCGCTGCTCCGCTCATTGAGCTCCCTCCTTTCTGCGGCCTGCTCTCTCTTCACTCTCTTCCTTGAAATTGCCTACGCGGTGCTCGTCCCGCGCGCTATTGCTCCCGCTTTTGTTCCCGCTGTACAAACCACAAACCGCAAAAATGGAGGACCCCGCAAACTATGAAGAACAACCTCGCACTGGCGTTGAGGAACGAGTCAGACTCTGTGAAAGTTTTGCAAAGAGTCGTGGCGGCTTGTGAGGACGTGAAGGGAATGGATATCGCCGTGCTCGATGTGCACGCCGTGTCTGACTTCGCGGATTACTTCGTAGTGGTGAGCGGGCGCTCTGACAGGCAGGTTCAGGGCCTCACGAACCGGGTCATCGAGGAGCTGTACGCCAGTGGCATGCGGCCGCTCTCTGTTGAGGGGTATGAGGATGGGCAGTGGGTTCTTGTGGACTGCGGGGAGGTCGTTGTCCACGTGTTCTATGAGCCGGTGCGCGCCTTCTACGACATCGAGAGCCTCTGGATGAGGGCTCAGCGCCTTGAGCTCCCCGGCGCGGCATAAGGCCTGAATTCCCGGCCCAGTCTCCGGCGCCAGATCGCTCCGTGGCTCACTCAACCGGAGTGCCGGTGGGAAAATCTACGGTGTAGGTAAATATCTTGTAGCCTACCGCCTCGCTCTGGCGCTTCTCCCTCTCCTGATAGATCCCAGCCGGATACTTCGCGCGCAGCTCCTCAAGCTGCTGCGGCGTTTCGCGGTTCTCGTTCATGAGGAACACCACCCGCTTCCACTGCTTGGGGTAGTGCGGCAAGCACTCTGAGAGGTCGGTCATTTTGTAGACCCAAGAGCCGGTGTTGATCCCCGGATTCTCTACCGCTCTCTTGTGGTTAAAGGGGCCTTCGTACTCGGGCTGCTCCCAGGCGGTGCGGCACTGCCGGTTTTTTAGCTCCCGGTACACGCCATAGAAGGACTCGCAGCCATTCTCGTTGGTGAGGTAGACCGCCAGGGTGCCGTCCTCGAGGGCTTCACGAAGGAGCTGGCCGCGGGTGACCTGGTGGGGCTCTGCCTCAAGGATATTGAACCGCATCGTGGCGCCGATGCCACCGAGGCCCACCAACGCAGCGAGCGGCAGCACGAGCCGGATCACGCCCGAGTGAAGCTTGCCGCCGCTCTCGCTCATGCGCTGGGTGAGGTATGCTGCCTCGCGGGCGGCGATAATAATCAGGACAACAAACACCGCGCCGATGCGGCGATCGGCGACCTCAGTAGTGATTCCAGGAACGAGCGTCCACCAAACAGAGACCATCAGCAGAAGGCCGACCGTTCCGGCGCGCCCAACAAGAAAGCGGGCCAGCGCCACGATCGCAAGCACAATCACTATCGAGGTTACTGAGCGCGGGGGATCAAAGGTAAGCGCCATCGTCCAGTGAGTGGTGTGAACCTGGCGCACAAAGATCGCCGACAGCGCATCGAGCCCGTTTCGCACAAAGATTACGTACAGCTTGTCGAACAAGCCTGCCGGGAGCGCAGAGTGCGATGGAACATCAAATGGCGGCAGGAGCTCCCAGCGGCTGTTGACGATGGCGCGCGCAATCGAGCGCCAGAGGTACCAAAACCCCAGCCCCAGCAAGAGCATCGCAGCCTTGGGGGAGTGCCGCTTCCACTCCCCCCAACGAAACACCACCAGCAGCCCGAAGAGTGTGGCTGGGATGAACCCAAGGAAGAGCCCTGAGGGGTAGAGGAATCTGGTGCCTGCAACGAGCAGGGTCAGGAGCACAAAGTCCCTCCAGCGCCGGTGCTCGAGCGCCCTCACGCACGCCCACACCATAACGATTGCGAAGATGCCGGGCAGATGGTGGAAGTTGGGCTCTCGGGACCACCAATCCTCTGGAGGCCCGAAGCCGAGCAAGATGATGGCCAGGAATGCCGGGAAAACGCCGAAGAGGGCGCGAGTGCAGCAGAAGAGCGCAACGAACTTAAGCACGCTCAGGGCTGTGCCCAAGAATCGCGTGTAGAGGTAGTAGCTGTCGGGCTCATCGAGATGCCCAATCGCGTAGTTAAGGAACAGCCATATCGGCCCCAGCGAGGTCTGGGGGCTCCACCCCGCTTCGTGGTTCATGAGACCACCCAGCGACCGGAAGTAGTAGTGCCGATCGGGGCACATCTCAGTATCCCAGCCGTGCGGGATGCGGTTGAGGAGGTAAAATCGCATGACTGTCAGCAAGAGCGCCAGGAACGAGAATCCAGCGACCTCACCCCAGCCCCATGAGCTCTTTCGTGAGGGCTCGGGGTCTCGGTCCGAGAGCCGCCACAGCATCAGGCAAAGGTAGAGCAGTCCGGCGAGGTGCACGGCGATGCCTGCGTTCGGCTCCCGTAGAAGCACGCACCCCTCTGCGGCGATGGGCAGCACGGGCAGCGAGAGGAGGAGGGCCAGCCTCCGCCTCTTCATCATGAGCGCCAGGAGCGACGACATGACAAGCAGCATCAGGGGCGCTCCCACAACGGCCTGGTAGAAGCGGCGCGGGTCACCCCGGACACGGTCGAACTTCCGTATGACGATATCCATCACCGGCCTTAGGCCGTCGAGACAGGGGATGCCCTGGTCCTGCTGCACCGAGCACAATTCGGTGGCGCCGCCAGCAAGAGCTGCCGCGATGAGCGTGACCAGGGTAAACAAGCCGAGGAGGTGTGAGCGCTTCATACTATTCCGTCACGGGCGGGACAGGCCCGGGTACAGTAACCTTACGTCCAGTACTGCTGGTCCGCAATTCGCAACATGCGTTCAGAGGAGTAAAAACCCTTGCGCCAGGAGCGGCGCAGGCGGGAGATGCGGCGCAGCATACGAACGCCGTGGTTGACAACCCGCACGCTAGAAGGGGCGCTGCGCCGCAGCCGCACGGGAACCCGCTTAATCTCCAGGTTGTACTTCAGGCATACGTAAAGCAGCTCGACGTCTCCCGAAAAGCCGTCGTCCCTGAGCATCGGGAAGAGCGCATCCGCCACATCTCCGCGAAAGCCTTTCAGCCCGCACTGCGTGTCGAAGAGGCCTCCGGTCACGAGCAGCCGAACGAAGAAGGTGAACACCCTGG